>JAHECY010000054.1 GCA_024641505.1 Gammaproteobacteria bacterium | reverse complement strand
CAAATGGGCCTATACCGTCAAGGGTGTGGCCGCCGATAAAGCCGAGATCATCACCTGTGCCGGCAATTTTCATGGCCGCACCATCACCATCGTCGGCTTCTCGTCGGAGTCGCAATATCGGGATGGTTTTGGCCCCTATCCCGGGGGATTCAAACAAATACCGTTCGGCGATTCCCAGGCGTTGGAAAAAGCGATTACACGCAATACCGCCGCGTTTCTCGTGGAACCGATTCAAGGTGAAGGCGGCATCATTGTGCCACCGGCGGGATATTTGAAAACCTGCGCGGAGATTTGCCGCAAACACAATGTTCTGCTGATTTGTGACGAGGTGCAGACCGGTCTGGGTCGTACCGGCAAACTGCTGGCCTGCCATCACGAGGGCGTGTTCCCCGACGGATTGATCCTGGGCAAAGCACTGGGCGGTGGTTTATTGCCGGTATCCCTGTTCCTGGCGCGTCGCGAAGTCATGGATGTTTTCCATCCGGGTGATCATGGCAGCACGTTTGGTGGCAATCCGCTGGCGTGCGCGGTTGGTCATATGGCGTTGCGGGTACTGGTCGAAGAACAGTTGGTGGAAAAATCCCAGGAGTTGGGCGCGTACTTTCAGCTTCAGTTGAATTCCATTAAATCACCACTGATCAAGGAAATACGCGGCAAGGGTTTGCTGCTGGGCATCGAATTTCACCCGAACCAAGTCAGTGCGCGCACCGTGTGCGAGCACCTGATGCGCCATGGTATCCTCAGCAAGGAAACCCATGAAACCGTGGTGCGGTTTGCCCCACCCCTGGTCATCACGCGCGCCCAGATCGACGATGCTCTGGCCATCATCCAGAACACGCTCGCCGAGCTGGAGGGCAACGTCGATGGCAATAGCGAAGCTCAGGCACAGTGCAGGTAACCGGTAATCTCTTCGCGATCGTGATACAACTGCTTATACTGCAACGAATAGTTGATACCTGACGCATCGAGCTTTTCGCGTATCATCGCATCGCAACGCATGACCTCTTGAAAACGTTTTTTCATGGGCAATTTCAGGTTAAACACGCAATCACGACAATCGCCGCGCGCCACCCAGTCCGCCACCAACAGTGCCACGCGACCGGGTTGTTCGACCAGATCACACACCATCCAATTTACCGGTTTCGGTGGCCGGTAGCCGAAGGCATCCACCCGCAGATGCCGAACCAATCCCGAATCCAGCAGGCTTTGGGTCAGCGCGCCGTTGTCCACGGCGGTAACGCGCAGGTGTCGTCGCACCAGTTGGTAGGTCCAGCCTCCCGGTGCCGCGCCCAGGTCGACCGCGGTCATTGCCGGCACCAGGCGTTGTTCCTGTTGCGTCGCGCTGAGAAAATACAATATCGCCTCATCCAGTTTGAGCGTGGATCGGCTGGGAGCGGCACTGGGAAATTTCAGACGCGGGATGCCCATCATCCAGGGCGACGCGTTGCTCGCGTAAGACAAGGCGACCATCACATGCGCGGAACCTTGAAACAGCAAATGCAGGCGCGGCAAGTCCGGGTCGTGCTCCTGGTACAAACGCGCGCGTTTCAAAGCCTCGCGCACCGGCGTCACAAACTTCCGGCAAAACGCCTGCAACTGCTTGCCCTCGTTGGTATCCGGCGTTTCCACGAATATGTCACCGACCCGGGTACCGCCCAAGACTTCCAGGATGGGCGTTACCCGATCCGCCACCGGTAGATTTTCCAAGGATGCGACCAGACCGGTAAGCTGACGGGAAAATATCAGGTCGTGGTAACGAATTGTCCGCAGTAGATCCATATCCGGAGGCAAATCAATGCCGTGAAAAGTCACCAGCCCCGACATGGTATGGGTACGGGCATAACCCGCCAACCCCAGGTTTGCGGCGTGTTCCTGGATTTCGGCGGCACATTCCCCTTCGAAACCCGCTCGGCAATAAAGTAACAGACTGTCCGGTCGTAGCATGCCGCCGACTTTACCATGTAACGCCCGCCCACGCCCAGCGACGATAGCAACAGCACGTCGTCGTCAGAGGCCACCACCGGAGATTCTTGCCTGTTACCACCCCATCATGTGGTGCCGGCCATAGTAGGGGTCTATGTCCTTAACCTTGTCTTTCTGTTCCTTGGTCAGGAAACTGTACACCTCATTACGCAGCTTGATTTGTTGTTCGATCATTTTCCGGCGCATATCGAATAATTCGCCATAAACCGCCCCGATCTTGCTTGCATCCGGCACCTCCTCCGCATAGAGATCGAGCAGTTTATCGGAAATTTCCATTGACTTTTCCATCGCGGCCAACTGCTCCTTGCGGGCATCCCGATGTAGTTTACGCACTTTACCCGTCTGCTCCTTGGTCAGATCCAGACCCCGCAACTCCATCATCAGTGGGCCCATGCCCATCATTCCCATCATCTGGCCGCCCATCATCGAACCCATGGCACCACTGCCATAACCGTAGCCTTCGCCCTTGCCATAGCCATAACCGCGCTGCTGCATCATACTTTCCCGATCTTCATCGCTCATGCCGGGGTGCATGCCGGGCGGCTGCGCGAGCGCCACCGTGATTGGCAACAGAATCAACAAAAAAACCATCCATTTACTTTGATTAGCATTCATGGGTTTTCTCCTTCTCCGATCAGGTGCCCGCCATGGTGCCAGCAAATATCGGCCACGTCATGCGTATAAGTCGCGATATTGAATAATTATTGATTCAGGTTCAAGGCAACGGCAGCATGCAACGCCGCACCAATTCCAGCCTAGAAAAACCAGCACTCAACCGTCATCTTCAATGCCGTCCGCACAAACCTCCAATCGGTGGTGACGTGTTAGTGCCAAGCGAACAATCGCGAACTGACAGACACTCCTTAAAAAAACTGATAGTATGGACCCAAAGGCCGAACCGATGAGTTTCCGCCTGATCCCATAGCAGGTAAACCCGGCGTAAGAATTTCCCCGACAGATTCCATGCTCAGTTATCGCCACATCTATCATGCAGGTAATTTTGCTGACGTGTTCAAACATGTCGTTCTCACCCAACTGCTGCGTATGCTGCAACGCAAGACCACACCAATGTGCTATCTGGACACCCACGGCGGTGCCGGCCGTTATGATTTGATGGCGGCGCCGGCCACCCGTAATGCGGAATATACCACCGGCATCCTGCGTCTGTGGTCGGCACCTGAGGTACCGGACATGATTGCGGATTACCTGTCTGTGGTACGCGCCTGCAATCCCGATTCGGTTCCCGATGACAGCAGCACATTGCAGTACTATCCCGGATCACCACGCATCGCCAGGACCCTGCTGCGTCCGCAAGACCGAATGATTGTGTGTGAACTGCATCCCACGGATGTGCAACGACTGCGCGAGGAGTTTCAGGATGACAAACAAGTAGCGATTCACCACCAGGATGGCTACCAGGGACTCAAAGCGTTCCTGCCTCCCAAGGAAAAACGGGGGCTGGTACTGATCGACCCCCCTTATGAACTAAAGGATGAATTTCAACGGCTTTACGACCACCTGGCGACAGCGGTGGCGCGCTGGCCTACTGGTTGCTTTGCGCTATGGTACCCGATACTGGCGGACTACCCGATTACGCGCCTGCACCAGCAATTATGCGACAGTGGCATCCGCAAAATCATGCTGTGCGAACTGAACATCACCCGGACTGCTTCCGAACGCATGACCGGCAGCGGCATGGTGCTGGTCAACCCTCCCTGGCAACTGGATACGCAACTGAACACGGTGTTGCCCTGGCTGAGCCGCTGCCTGGCGCGCGACGCGAGTGGTGATTGGGCGGTGCGCTGGCTGGTGCCGGAATAGCGCCGGGACACTTTCAGGCATCTCCCGGAGCGTTGTCGCGCATACGGCGATATTTCAAGACATAAAAAAACAGAGCCCTCGTCGCGAGGGCTCTGCATCAACTACCTTACGAAGACGCGCTACTTGCGAAAACTGGCAACCGTTTTATCATCAAACAGCACATTGAACTCGCAAGCCATGCCGAAGTCGGTCGTAAAGCAAAGTTGATTGATGCCTTGCACCACGTTCAAGGTATAGACACCCAAAGCGTCGGAAGTTGTGGCATCACCATTTAACACTTCCACGTCAGCAACCAGACCGGCGCCGGTGGCGTCCGTGACCCGGCCACTCACCGCATAACGGGTGAGATCGACCACTTTGTCGTTGGCGGCGGCTTTTACCGTGATATCACGGGTGATCGCACCCTCCACCAGAATGTCATAGGTGCCGTAAGGCACTTCTATGGCATAAGTTCCATTGGCGTCGGTGACGTCACCGGCAATCCAGCGTGTATTGGTATCCAGCAACGAATTGTTACTGAGGACAGCCACGCTCAGTCCGGTCACGGGTGCACTGGCCTCGTTCAACAACGTGCCGCGAATCACGCCACCCAGATCGACATGAATATTCTGGTCCGCAATATCGGCGGTCGCCAGGGTCACCGTGGCATCAGTCACGGACGGGAAACCTTCCACACCCTCAGCGCCGAAAGTGTAAGCACCATCCAGCAACTGTACAGTGAAAACGCCCGAGCCTGGGGACATGGCGATGTCATTCCGGGAAATATTGGCATTGGCCAGTTCATCCAGGGAAGCCGCCAGGGAGCTGTTGAGGCGCACGGTGATAGTTGCCGTGTCCGTGGCGTTCAGTACGGAACCGGTTGGTGGCAGCACGACGCCGGAAACCGCGTGCAATTGATAGGTTGGATTGGCCGCCGCACTCACGGTCCCCAGATCCTTGATGCCGATCACTTCACCATTGTTGTCCTCCATCAGCAATGCCGTGTTGGTTGCCGCGCCCAGTACAACCGTGGCTACGCCGGAGGCATCGGTGGTTTCCGTCGCCAAACGAATATTGACCGCTTTGTCATAGACAAGAATATCGTGATTCTGCAATGGCGCACCAGCCGCGTCCTGCAAGGTGATGACGATGGCGATCCCGGCGATACTCAGATCCATGGTGGAGGTGGGCGTGGCCGCGGCGACCGATGTCAACATGCCGGTTTTCACCAGCGGTGTGTCACCACCTGCAGTCATTACCGCCTTGGCAGTGGCGAAGTAGCTGCCGGGAAACATTTCCACCGGCACCGTATTGCTGTTTACCGCGCCGCCCAACGTTCTGTTGTTATCGCGGAACACGCGTTGGGAACTGCCGTCGCTCATCGCCTGGTACACCTTGAGATCGGTTTCATCGATGGCTTGACCGGCATCCATGGCGAAACTATGACGTTCAGCCTGTAAATTGATGAATTGTGTGGCACTGGCGGTTACGGTAATACTGGTAGTGAAGTCGGCGACTTCATTGACACCATTGACTTCCAGCTCATAGGTGCCGCTGGCCAGCGACAGGCTGAGATTACCGTCGACATTGGTCAAGCCGCGCGCGGCGGTCACCCGATAGTTGCCGTTCTCAATACGCAGGCGCAAATCCGCGCCCTCAATATTGGTGCTATCGGCGCGTTTCAAATTGAGAGTCACGACTGGTACCGCGGGTAGACTCTGATTGAGCACCGGCTTGAGATTGGTCTGAATATTCAAGCTGTCGCTCTTCTTATCAGCGCCGCATCCCGCCATAAGCGCGAGCATGCCGATTACAAATATAATTCGTTTCATACTGCCTCCAAACATTTCGTTCTTTCCTGGGCACCCATTGCAGCAGGGCACGCGCAGGATCGATCGCCAGTTGATTAAGCTATTACCTAGATAATCTAGTGTTACCATGAGTAATTTGGGAAATATATCCCAATCACACCCAGAGTAGCGTCCGCTTGGAGATGATTCTTTAAACAATTATTGACAATTCGCGCACGAAACGCGGTATCTATTTGTTTTTATATGGATTTTTTTGAGTGGCGCAGAAGGGGGGTGATCCATAACGAGGGCTGGCAAGACGATCGCCAACACTGTGATCTTGGACCGCCCTGACTGTCTCAAGGGACCGGGCGGAGTTCAGAGCATCCAAAAACAGGCTCCTATAGATATTCGATATGGGACACATCCGCCATGAAATGGCGATAATCGCAGGTCAATTCCTCTCCGGCGCCAATATTTCGCGTCGCCCAACCCACCCCGACTTCGGTAAAGTCCACATTCGGTTCCCGTGAATGATTCATGTATTTGCCCATGGTGGATTCGTAATACAACATGCCCCCATGATCAGGTTGGTAAAGATGAATTTCCACCTCGCGTTTGACCGAGGGCGGTAATTGTTCAAATTCTTCTTCGGAAAACCGGATATCAAAGCGCGGATGAAACTCCCAAACCACGGTACCTTTGGTAATGGGCTCCGACGCGAATACGCCGAAACCATGGATCGCGCTCTTATCGAGAAACGTTGGGATGATTATCATGACTCCTGCCTGAAAAGAATATTTTTCGTCACGTGAAGTATCCTGGCCGCGCTACTGGTACCATCTTGGTATCAGTCGTACCCCCAGGGAGTACGAAACAAAAGCACTTATATCAAGCAGCATCAAATTCAGGCAAGGATTTTTTATGTCTCTGGTCGATCTCACCGGCACGCTGGCCGGCATCCTTACGACATCGGCATTTATCCCTCAGGTGATTAAAACCTGGCGTTCAGGGTCGGCGGAAGATATCTCCTTGATTATGTTCGTGCTGTTCAGTATCGGTGTACTGCTGTGGCTGATTTACGGGATCGCCCTGCATGCCCTGCCGATCATCGCTGCCAACGGCATTACCCTGGTGTTGGCGAGTTCCGTTCTTATCATGAAACTACGCCAGGGTGCGCGGTCCTGACTGATTCGCCGCCAGAGGCATACACCGTGTCGGATGCACCGCTACCCAAACTGCAGTGGCGCAACATGCCTTGATACGTATTTGTTTCTAATTGAGTTATGCGATTATCAAAAATCCCATGACCTTCGGAATTCGGTCTGCGACCGTAGCAACTTGCCGTACCGTGTCAATACGGCTACCAGGGCAATTAGCGATCTCTGGCGTTTTAATTTCCATTAAGCGTTTCTTAACGTCTTCCTAACCGGCACATCGGTTACCCTACACAGTGCTGAAGATATGAGCGTGGATTTGGCCGCCACGAGCTGATTACACATAGACCATACGGTTGCATATATCCGACAACAATTCTACCCTTTAGCGACACGCGATGGGCCGTCAAGCACCTTTCCGTAGTAGCACTTTATCAACAAAAGAAGCGCCATGTTTCCCCTGAATCTCAACACACCGTTTAGCGTCCGGCATGCCGTTTTACATGGCGCCACATATCGCGCAATAGATAAATTTTGACGCCACCGCCATAACGACGTACCTACCCGCTGCCAAGGACTACTTCATGAATCGCCACACCTTACTGCTTTTTATACTCGCCCTGGGTACCGTCCTGATCGTCGGCGGTAGCCTGTATGCGGCGGACCCGCCGACTAAAGCCGGCGCATCCGGTGGTGGCAAGGGTCCCGGCGCCGGTGGCCCGCCACCGATGTCGGTGGAAGCCGTGATGGCGACCGTGGAACCGGTAAGCGATATGATCAGCGCCGTGGGTTCCCTGCTCGCCAATGAATCGATCGTGGTGCGCCCGGAAATCGCCGGTAAGATCACCGCCATTAAATTCAAGGAAGGCCAGTTGATCAGCAAAAATGATTTGCTGTTCCAGTTGGACGCCGAAGCTTACGAGGCACAGGTGGCGCAAAGCGGCGCCACCATGCAATTGACGGAAATGAATTTCAACCGCGCCAAGGATCTGCGGGAAAAATCCCTGATCAGCCAGCAAAATTTTGACGAAGCCCAGGCCAGACTGGAGGAAGCCCGCGCCAAACTGGTCCTGGATAAATCCAGTCTGGCGAAAACCGTAATTCGGGCGCCGTTCAGCGGCGTGATCGGCGTGCGCGGTGTCAGCCCCGGCGCTTTCGTACGTCCAGGAGATGACCTGGTGTCCCTGGAAGAGATCAATCCCGTGAAGCTAGAGTTCCGTATCCCGGAAACCTATGCGCGCCAGGTGCGTGTCGGGCAAAAAGTCAGCGTGCATGTGGACGCCTATCCCGACGATAACTTCACGGGCGCGGTTTATGCTATCGATCCACGCATCGACCTGCAAACCCATACCTTGCTGTTGCGCGCACTGGTTCCCAACCAGAAGCGCAGCCTGTTACCCGGGATGTTCGCCCGCGTGGAACTGATCCTGGCAACGCGCAGTGAGGCGCTGGTGGTACCGGAACAAGCGCTGGTACCCATGGGCAACGACTTGTTCGTGTACCGGGTAGTTGACGGTAAAGCAGCGCAGACGCGAGTGGTCACCGGCCGCCGCATGGAAGGCAAGGTGGAAATAAAAAGCGGTCTGGCAAAAGGTGACACGGTGATCACCGCCGGACAGAAAGTGCGCGATGGCGCGGCGGTGAAGGTCGGCAATGCCGGCGCCGCTCCGGGTGAGCATGACAAAGCGGACGCCAAACCATGATTCTATCCGATGTCTCGATCAAGCGTCCCGTGCTGGCCACGGTAATGAGCCTGATGCTGGTACTGCTGGGCGTCATCTCCTATCAACGGCTTTCCGTGCGCGAATATCCCAATATCGACAAACCCATCGTCTCGGTGCGCACGGTTTATCCCGGCGCCAGCGCTGAGATCATCGAAAGCCAGATCACCAAACCCATGGAAGACTCACTGGCCGGTATCGAAGGAGTGCGCACCCTGAAATCCATCTCCCGTGAAGAGGTCAGCCAGATCACTGTGGAGTTCACCCTGGAGCGGGACATCGACGCCTCGGCCAACGATGTGCGCGACCGTGTGGCGCGGGTACGCGGCCGGTTGCCGGACGATGCGCTCGACCCGGTCGTGGCGAAAGTGGAAGCGGATGCCCAGGCCATTATCTGGATTGCGTTTTCCAGCGACCAACATACGCCGTTGGAAATTACCGACTACGCCAGCCGTTACGTGAAAGATCAGTTACAGACGCTGCCGGGAGTAGCCTCGGTAATGATCGGTGGCGAGCGCCGTTTCGCCATGCGGCTATGGCTGGACCGGGCGCGTATGGCGGCGATCGGTGTCACCGCAAAGGATGTGGAAGACGCCTTGCGCAAACAAAACCTGGAGGTTCCGTCCGGCCGCATCGAAAGTCAGCAACGTGAATTCGTGGTCCAGGCCCAGACCGATCTGCGCACCCCTGAGGAATTCAACGATTTGTTTATTCGTGAAGTCAACGGCTATCCGGTGCGCTTTCGGGATATCGGTCACGCGGAAATCGGCGCCGCCGATGAACGTAATGCCGTGCGTGTGAACGGCCAGGCGGCGGTCGGCCTGGGCGTAGTGAAACAATCCACCGCCAACACCCTGGCGGTAGCCGAAGCGGTGAAGGCCGAGCTGCCCAACATCGCAGCCGCGCTGCCGAACGGCATGAAATTGCAAATCGGTTTCGATGCGTCCATTTTCGTGGAAAAATCCGTGCATTCGGTATATACCACCATCGGCGAAGCGCTGGTGCTGGTGGTCATCGTTATTTTCCTGTTTCTGCGCTCGTTGCGCGCTACCATCATTCCGTTTGTCACCATCCCGGTGTCATTGATCGGTGCGTTTCTGGTGATGTTCGCGCTGGGCTACTCCATCAATATTCTCACCCTGCTGGCGCTGGTGTTGGCCATCGGTCTGGTGGTCGATGATGCCATCGTCATGCTGGAGAATATTCACCGCCGCATCGAAGGCGGCATGCTGCCGCACCAGGCGGCATTGGAAGGCAGCAAGGAGATCGCTTTTGCGGTGCTGGCCATGTCCACCACGCTGGCGGCGGTATTCCTGCCCCTGGGCTTCATGACCGGCAATACCGGGCGCCTGTTTACCGAGTTCGCCTGGACCCTGGCGGGCGCGGTTATCATTTCAGGTTTTATCGCCCTCACCCTGACCCCGATGATGTGCTCGAAGATACTCCGTGACCACCCGCGGCACGGCACCCTCTATAATATAACCGAACGCTGGATTACCGCTTTGCGGCAGAACTACCAACGCCTGCTGACGACTGCGCTGGGCACGCCGCGCTCGCAATCACCATCCGTTGCCGATTCCGGGGTAGCAAGCGCAGCACGCGCCAATCAATGGTTGGCACCCACCGCGATTGCCAGCCTGGTGGTAATCGCGATTGCGGCCTGCGTGTTTCTGTTGACCACGCTCAAGTCCGAGCTGTCACCCACGGAAGACCGGGGCATACTCATCGGCATCATGCTCGCCCCCGAGGGCGCAACCATGGACTATACCGATGGCTACGCGCGCAAGATCGAGGAGTTTTACAGCAAGATTCCCGAGATCCGCACCTACTTCATGGTGGTGGCACCGGGTCTGGAACGACCCAATCCGGTGACCATGGCGCTGTCCTTCGTCAGCCTCAAACCCTGGGATCAGCGCAGCCGCAAACAACAAGAGGTTGCGGCCGAATTGGGTCCGAAGTTTTTCGGCCTGCCCGGCGTCATGGCATTCCCCGTCAACCCGCCGTCCCTGGGGCAGAGTTTTCGCAATCCTCCCGTGCAATTCGTGGTGCAAGGCACCAACTACGCCGATTTACAAATCATGGTCAGCAAACTGCTGGATAAAGCGCGGAATTTCCCCGGCCTGATGAACGTGGACAGCGATCTGCGTCTGAACAAACCCCAACTGCGTGTCGTCGTGAATCGGGACAAGGCATCCACCATGGGCATCAGCGTCGAGGATATTGGCCGCACCCTGGAAACCATGCTGGGCGGACGCCAGGTGACACGTTTCAAGCGTGAAGGCGATCAATATGATGTGATCCTGCAGTTGCAGAAGGAAGATCGGGTGACACCCGCCGATCTACTGGCCATTTATGTACGCGGCGCCGACGGTCAATTGGTGCAGTTATCAAATCTGGTCCAGGTGCAGGAAACCGTCGCTCCCAAAGAGTTGAATCACTTTAACCGACTGCGATCCGCGACCATCAGCGCCAATGTCGGCGCCGGCTATTCCTTGGACGAGGCGCTACAGTTTCTGGAACATACCGCTGGGGAAGTTCTGCCCAGTACCGCGCGCACCGAACTCGACGGAGTATCCCGGGAATTCAAGGATTCAGGCGCCGCGCTTTACACTACTTTCGGTCTGGCGCTCGCGTTCATCTATCTGGTATTGGCGGCACAATTTGAAAGCTTCGTCGATCCCTTTGTCATTCTGCTCACGGTACCCCTGGCGATCACCGGCGCGCTGCTCGCCCTGCAATTCACCGGCAGCACTTTGAATGTGTACAGCCAGATTGGCATGGTTATGCTGATTGGCCTGATCACCAAGAACGGGATTCTGATCGTGGAATTCGCCAATCAATTGCAGTTGCAAGGTCGCAGCGTGCGTGAGGCCGTGATCGAAGCTGCCGGCTTACGTTTGCGTCCCATACTCATGACTACACTCACGATGATTTTCGCCGCCATTCCTCTGGCCCTGGCTACCGGCGCGGGTGCCGAGAGCCGACAACAGATCGGCTGGGTGGTCGTGGGCGGTCTCAGTCTGGGAACGGTACTCACGCTATTCGTGATCCCCGCGGCCTATACCTTGCTGGCACGCAGGCACCGCGCGCCGGTATAGGATACGAGATTGGGTAACAACGTCCGTGGGTACGCATCAAAGGCATGGATTGCATGGGTGCATATGACACACCGTTTTAAAGCTAGAACTAAAGACCCGGTTCCGAGTGGCTTCGTTGCGGATTTCCCGCCCGCTCTCCGTGGCGGCGGGGTGCGCGAGGCACCACCAATAAAGAACGAGTGGTTCGTAGGGTGCGTATGACCCAGCGGCTTTTGAAACAATAACGACCATCCCGTCACGCGACGTCGCACCCGATTATCAGTCGTGCCGCGAAGATCGCCATATTACCGGAAACTTACCGCCATATTGCGCTTTCATTAAGGTTCGATTATGGGACCCTTACCGCACGGCCCTAACATTGCCGGCCACCCATTTTCCACCGGCGCAATCCTTCCCTCCGCCTGCCGATCTGCTATTGTTAGTTTGTACCTGCACAGATACTCACGGGACCAAAGGGGTAGAGTATTTGAGGTACCGGGTGTGATAGTCACACAAAGCAAGCAACGTAATTTTCCAACTATGCACATATTGAGTTTAAGCGGCTCTGCACGTTGTCCTAGCTGTTTCCGGGGTGCGGAGTCCGCTTTTTAATGCACTACCTCAGCAGTGGACGATGTCGCGGCGTGCAGGAGATTATCCATAACTGCCATCGATTCGTGGCTTGATCAAGATCGGCAAGTATACCCAGGCAAACAGCACAAACGCCGCAATCCACAGAACTTGCGAACCGCCAATCCACCAGGCATGCAATACCGGAAATCCCCAGACCAGGCCCACGCGCGCCACCGCACTGCCCAACAGCAGTAAAAACATCCATCGCAGTAGCGTCGGCGGCTGACCGACTTCGCGCCCGGTATGTCCCAACGCGACACGCGACATCATACCGAGCGTAATCATACCGATGCCACCGACGGCGAACGCGTGCACCGCCAACATCGGATTGAGATGCAACCACGGCGCCAGACCGCGCAAGGCAAAACCCAGCACCATCCAGCCATACCCGAGGTACAACACCCAGAGTAACGGCTTGCGCCATAATGCCGGGGTATGCCAGCCCCGCAAGATAAAACCGTGCAACACCGCCAGCAGTAAAGCGATGCCGGCTGCGACATGTTGGTACGGTGTGAACACATCCACGGCAATATAGGTCGATATCAGCACAACATTGCCCATGTCCGCCCATTTGTGGTTGGCCAGGGTTACGGCCTGACCGGCACCTCTTTCGATGAAAAACGGTATCACTCGGCGCCCCATCAAAAAAATCAGCACCACCAACAGGTATAAACCACCATACAAACCCCAGAGCCCACCCTGGCTAACAACACCCAGTAAGCCAAGATAGAACATGCCGTTGCTGAGCAACAAACCCAGAACCACGGCCCAGATGCCCATTTGCTGCCACTGTTTTACTTTAACGATGGGCTGCAATACCGCCAAACACAACCCGGCGTCAAATCCCAGATCCAGCGCGGCCATGACATTCGACGCCTGTGGTACAGGCAAGAAAGGCATCACTCTCGCCAGCAGCCACAGCAGCGCCAGCAGCAGCAGCGGCATACCACGCAGGGTTTGCACGCCGGTCCAATTGCGGGTGGCGGTCAACAGGAAACCCGCCACCACCGCCAGGCCATAGCCGAAAATCATTTCATGAGCATGCCATCGGGTATTACTCCACGGCGCGCCAAGCGGCGCAATACCGTCATAGAATAGTCCCGTCCACAACGCCATCAGTGACGCGGCGGCAACCCCGGCGAGCAGAAAAAACGGGCGAAATCCCAGATGCAGCAGCGCAATGCGATAATGTTGGCGTTTTTCGATTTGCATGTCAGTGCTGGTGCTCTCTTAAAGTGCTGTAAAAAATTCCGCCATTCTGCGGCGTATGGCGGCATCGGGCATGAAACCGTATGCCGCCCCCATGTTCTGTTCCATGTGCGCCACCTGGCTGGTCGCGGGTATGGCACAGGTGACCGCGGGATGGGAAACAATAAATTTGAGAAAGAACTGCGCCCAGTTGTTACAATCGAACTCCCGCGCCCACTGTGGCAGTGCGACACCGCGCACGCGGGTGAACAATTGGGCGCCCTGGAACGGACGATTGGCGATCACCGCAATGCCTTTTTCCAGCGCCAGCGGTAACAGGCGTCGTTCGGCTTCCCGGTCCAGTACATTATACGTCAGTTGTACAAAATCAAAGTCTTCCTGGAGCAGTGCACGCTCCAATTCATCATGCCGGCGACTGTGCGAGGTGGTAATACCCAGATGACGGATAAGTCCGGCTTGCTTCCATGCTTTCAAGGTTTCGACATGGGTTTGCCAGTCCAGGAGGTTGTGAATCTGCATCAGATCAAAATGCGGTACACCCCACAGCTGACGGGAATGTTCCATTTGCCGGACGCCTTGCTCGCGCCCGTTGGTCCACACTTTGGTCGCGGCGAACAGGCTGTCAGGATACGTCAGTTGCTTCAGACAATAGCCGATGACATCCTCCGACCACCCGTACATAGGGGAGGAATCCACCAGACCACCCCCCATGTCAAAAAATTTCCCAAGCACTTTGACCAGGGCGGCACGCGATCCCTGTTGCTCCGCATCGAAATCGAAGGTCAACCAACTTCCCATGCCGACCACCGGGATGGTGTCCCCGGTGGCCGATATTTTTTTTCGCACCAGTTCCGTTTTTGTGACCGGTAACCCTGACCGGGCGGTTGGGAGCATACACGACAAAACCGCGCCGGCCAATGCAGCGCACAACTGGCGGCGCCGGGGACTTTCAGGCGGCAGTGAATTCGAAGTCATATGCTCTCCAGTGTTTGATATCCTTCGAGTGCTGCCTGGCATTCCTGCGATCGGCGTCCGATTATTTTCCTAAAACTTTTCTTATCCCGTTTCTTGTGTAGAATCTACCCTTGCTTCTCATCACCGGACCCGGACAGATGCATAGCCGTGTTATTTTCTCGAGTCTTCTACTCGTTGTTGTTACCGGCTGTGCCAGACTCAATGGGCCCCCGGCTCCCCATGATCCGTTCGAGCGCTATAACCGCGCCATGTATACCTTCAATGACAGTTTTGACAGGGCGATCGCCAAACCAGTCGCCAAGGTATATCGCGCTGCAATGCCCTCCTGGGCAGACAAAGGGGTGACGAATTTCTTCAGCAATATCGATGATATTGCAGTAATTCTCAATGACCTACTGCAGCTTAAGTTCAGACAATGTATCGCAGACATGGGCCGATTCCTAGTCAATTCCACTCTAGGATTGGCAGGATTCATTGATATCGCCACCGCGCTGGGGTTGCCAAAGCACTATGAAGACTTTGGTCAAACTCTCGGCTATTGGGGAGTACCACCGGGACCATACCTGATGTTACCGTTCCTTGGCCCCAACACGATACGTGATACCACGGGCCTTGCCGTTGATCTCTACGAATTTGACCCGACCCTAAACTTGGTGGACCATGTGGCCATCAGGAATCGCCTGCTGCTGACTGATCTTATCGATACCCGCGCCGATCTGCTGCAATCCAGCCGGTTGCTGGAAACCGCAGCCCTTGATCCTTACACATTTCTCCGGGAAGCCTATCTGCAACGACGACAATATCTCGTCTACGATGGCAATCCACCGCAGGACGACAAACTCGATCCCTTTGCCGATGAGCCGTAAAGCACGTTGCTTTCTCACACCGCACTCAAGATGACTACTATGCAACTTGCGGTGCGGCCGCGCCGTAGTAAAATCCAAAGAAAATTGCCTGCTTGCAACTACATTGCATACCATGGGTTGTAAGCATTTAAAACAAGTCTAGTTTATAAATTTCTATGCGTTTGCAACAATGCGATATCATCCCCCTGGAGTTAGCGTCGCCACGCGGGGTCAGCGGTCCCTTCTGATTCATCTGAAAGCCTGATAAAACTACTTTATTGAGCCAACTCTGTCCGGAAATGATAACAATCAGCGCCCGGTCAGCTATTCTTATTAAGTTATGCGCCGATCCAGGGCGAAGGCAGCCATTTTCTGTAACTGGATGATTCGACTATTAATTCAGCAGGTACCTTATGCAAGCCAGAGAAGTCAAAACCGTGTCGGATGCGCGACAAATCGTCACCGAGCGTAATCTGAGCCATGTAAAAGTCGGTGTGTTTGACGCGGATGGCATTTTACGCGGCAAATACATTTCGCAGCAAAAATTCTTTTCATCCCTGGACAAAGGCTTCGGATTTTGTGATGTGATTCTGGGATGGGATTCCAAGGATCAGTTGTACGACAACGTCACCTATACCGGGTGGCATACCGGCTACCCCGACGCACCGGTCAGAATTCTCCCCGACACCTGCCGGGACCTGCCCTTTGAAGGTAATGGCTTGTTTTTCCTTTGTGAATTCGCCGACATGGCGGAGGAAATCTGCCCGCGTGGTCTGCTGCGCCGGGTATTGCAAAAAGCAGCGGCCATGGGCTACAACGCGCACGTGGGATTCGAATATGAATTCTTTGTCTTCAACGAAACACGCGAAACCGTGCGCCACAAACACTACCGCGATCTGACCCCTCTGGCACCCGGCTACTTCGGGTATTCCGTGCTGCGCAACAGCGTGGACACCGACATCTACCACCAGTTATTGCGCCTGGGTGAGGACATGGACTTTCCGCTGGAAGGTTTGCATGAGGAAACCGGCCCCGGGGTGCTGGAAGCCGCTATCGGCGTTGATCATGCGCTCAACGCCGCCGACAAAGCCGCGCTGTTTAAAACATTCGCCAAAATCATTGCGCAACGCAACGGCATGATGGCGACTTTCATGGCCAAGTGGTCGCCGCAATGGCCAGGACAGAGCGGCCATATGCATATCTCGTTAACCGACAAGAATGGCAAGGCGGTATTTTTTGATCGGCACAAGGACCACCACATGAGCGAAGCCATGAAACATTTTGTCGGTGGTCAACAGGCGCTGTTGCCGGAATTACTGGCCATGATCGCCCCCACCATCAATTCCTATACGCGCCTGGTGCCCGGTTTCTGGGCACCCACCGTGGCCAGCTGGGGCGTCGATAACCGGACATGCGCGCTGCGCGTGATCAAGGGGTCAGAATCAGCGCAACGGGTTGAATTCCGCATCTCCGCGGCCGATGCCAATCCCTATATCGTACTCGCCGCGGCTCTGGGTGCCGGTCTTTGGGGCATCGAACACGGTCGCGAACCGGAAGCCGAAGTGATCGGCAATGCCTATACCCAGACCTTTCCCCCGCATCTGCAACTACCCGCATCTCTGGGGCATGCCGCTCACCTACTGAAAAATTCCGATACCGCCCGCAGCCTGTTTGGCCGGGAATTCGTGGCACATTTTGCCGCGAGTCGGGAGTGGGAAGAACGCGAGTACCGCAAACACGTCAGCGACTGGGAACTGGATCGTTACTTCGAAATCATTTGAAAGCACACCGTACGCAAAGGTAACACACTATGCCACATGAACTGATCACAATTTCCCCGGTGGATGGCAGCACCTATGTGCAACGCCCTTATACCACCGAGCGGGACATCAGCGCCGCGTTGCAGCGGGCGATCTCCGCGCAACACGCCTGGCGCCAAGTACCGGTAGCCGAGCGCCAGCAGATCTGCCTGCGCGCCGTGGATGCTTTCAGCGCGCAACAGTCCGCCATCGCCGAAGAACTGAGCTGGCAAATGGGTCGGCCGCTGCGCTACACGCCGGGCGAAGTGCGCGGTTTCGCGGAGCGCGCCCGCTACATGATCGACATCGCTCCACGCAAGCTCGCCGCCATCGATGCGCCCTTACAAAACGGATTCACCCGTTTTATCCAGCGCGAACCTCTGGGCGTGGTCCTGGCCATTGCGCCCTGGAACTATCCTTATCTGACCGCCGTCAACAGCATCATCCCCGCGCTTATGGCCGGCAATGCGGTGATTCTGAAGCCCTCTTCCCAAACACCCTTGACCGCGGAGCGCATCGCCGCGGCCTTTGCCCAGGCCGGGCTGCCGGCAGGCCTGTTTCAGCCACTGTTTCTCGACCACCAGGCCACCGGTCGATTGGTACAAGCCCCCGAAATTAACTATGTCTCGTTCACCGGTTCCGAGTCCGGCGGCCGCACCGTGGAAACGGCGGCCGCCGGCCGCTTCATTGATATCGGACTGGAACTGGGGGGCAAGGATGCGGCCTATGTGCGCCCGGATGTCAATCTTGCCCATGCCGTGGAAAACCTGGTGGACGGCGTATATTTCAATTCCGGCCAATCCTGTTGCGGCATCGAACGCATATACGTGCACACCGCGGTGTACACGCCGTTCGTGGAACAATTCATTGCCCTGGCGCGCCAATACCACCTCGGTAACCCGCTCGACGAACAGACCACTTTAGGTCCCATGGTACGCACCGCCGCCGCCCAGTTGGTGCGCGAACATATCGCGGATGCTATCGCCAGAGGCGCCAGTACCGCGATCGATCCACGAGAATTCGCTGCCAATCAGGAAGGCACGCCGTACCTGGCACCACAGGTATTGCTCAACGTGGATCACAGCATGCGGGTCATGACCGAGGAAAGTTTCGGACCCGTGGTTGGCATCATGCAGGTCACGGACGACGCACAGGCCGTTACCCTGATGAATGACAGTCGCTATGGCCTTACCGGCTCCGTCTGGACCACGGATGAGCAAGCGGCACTCAACATCGGGCAACAGGTAGCGGTGGGTACCTGGTTCATGAACCGCTGCGATTACCTGGACCCGGCTCTGGCCTGGACCGGCATGAAACACTCCGGCAAGGGCTGTACCTTATCGGAAATCGGTTATGAAAAATTGACCCGTCCAAAATCGTTTCACTTACGCACAACTCTATAGGCGCACCATGACCACGACAGCACCGGTATTACCCAGGGGTAATTTCAATTATCCCACCAACATCAAGTTCGGCTGTGGCCGCATCGGCGAACTCGCGGAGTACTGCCAATCCATGGGGATGCAGAAACCACTGCTGGTTACGGACCAGGGGCTGGCCAAGTTGGCGCTGATTCACGATGCGGTGCAAGCCAATAATGCGGCCGGGGTGCCAACCACCGTGTTCAGCGAGGTTAAACCCAACCCAAATGGTGCCAACATCATGACCGGCGTGCGCCAGTACATCGATGGTAATCATGATGGCATCATCGCCTTTGGCGGCGGCAGCGCCCTGGACGCGGGTAAAGCCATTGCCCTGATGGTCGGTCAATCCCGGCCGATTTGGGATTTCGAGGATGTGGGGGACAATTGGACGCGGGTAAATACCCAAGGTATGGCACCGGTGATCGCCATTCCCACTACCGCGGGTACCGGCTCCGAAGTGGGCCGCGCCTCGGTGATCGTCGATGAAACCAGCCACAGTAAGAAAATCATCTTCCATCCCAAAATGCTGCCGGCACTGGTTATCGCCGATCCACAACTCACGGTACCGCTACCCAAACCCGTGACGGCGGCCACCGGCATGGATGCCTTATCCCACTGCCTGGAGGCCTATTGCGCGCCATTCTACCATCCAATGGCGGATGGTATCGCGCTGGAGGGGATACGCTTGATTAAAACCAATTTACCCACGGCATGCAGCCAGGGCGATAACCTGGTAGCCAGAAGCAATATGCTGATTGCCTCGTCGATGGGCGCGACCGCGTTTCAAAAGGGATTGGGCGCCATGCACGCGCTCGCCCACCCTTTGGGCGCCATCTACGATGCCCACCACGGACTACTCAACGCCATTCTGATGCCCTATGTATTACAACGCAACCGGGAAGCCATCGAGGACAAGATTCGCCATTTGACCCTGGTACTTGAATTAGACAGCCACACATTCACGGCATTTCTGGATTTTATCGTGGCATTGCGCACCAGCATTGGTATCCCCCATACCCTGGCACAGATCGGTATCGATGCCAAACGCGACACGGAAATCGGTAATCTTGCCACCCAGGATCCTTCCGCGGGCGGTAACCCTTTGCCATTGTCGGCGCAAGACTACGCCATGATCTTTAGCAATGCGGTAAACGGCATCCTATGACGATTTTTCTTTAGTCAGTTGTCATGAAAGGCCGGGGTTCCGTAGACCGACAACACCACAAATTTCCGACCTGACGTGGAACTACGAATTGTTATGGCTGATGATTTGGCGCAAACTCGGTTCGCTGACTTTGGATAGGAGATCCGCCATGCTTTGTAAACGATTCCCGCTGATACTGGCCTGCATCTACCCACTTGGCATACCCCTGATTTGCGATGGCGCCGAAATCGCGCACGATATCGTGGTCAGTCATGAGGAAGCCGGACGTACGCAGATGCTCGTCGGCGGCAGCTTTGGCAGTGCCACCTATGATAAGGCCAATGACGGCGACTTCACCGTGTCGTTGTTTGGCGAAGTCCGCTTCAACTCCAATCTGGGAGTGAGTTTCGGGTTCGCTGATTTTGGCAAAGCCCAGGATGCCGGCAGCACCAGCGAGGTCAGCACTCTGTATGTTGGGCTGATGGGGCGCTTGCCGGTACGCCGGGAACTGGCATTGTTCGCGCGCATCGGTTTTGACAATTGGGATTACCAATACCAGACCGGTGGCAGCCGCTATTCTGACACCAGCACCGATTTGTTTTATGGCATTGGCCTGGACTACGATCCCATCCGGCCCAACCCGCTGGTCATTCGCTTTGGTCTTGATTTCTACCCGATTGCAGCCGATTTCAGCTCCGCCGGCCAGGTCGATGAGACGATCAGCGCATTCAATGTCGGCGTCATGTATAAATTCTAGCGGCAAACGATACGGGCTGATGGACGCCTGTACAAGGTGCTCGTCTGCGCCCGACGTCGGCGTCAGGGACCGAATGCCGCTTTCTTGCGTGTCTTGCGGATTTCTTTTTCATCGGACCATTCGACGATACCGGACTGGATGTTCATCAATTTCAGGGTGAACTTATAGTAAACATCCTGCACCCCCGCCGCGCGTTTGACGATGCTGGACAGATTACCGTACATCATGTATTCCGCGCCAATCTGCTGACCCATTTTGGCGGCTGTCGCTTCATTTACCATGCCGCCGTCCTGCTGAAACTCAAGTTGTTGGCGCGTTTCCGCTACTTTCGTCATATCCACGAACCGGAATTTTCCGGACCGCAGCAGACGGCTTGATATCGAATCGGTAATCGATTCCGTGTCGATGTGTTCACTGGTTTTGTTCTTGATCTTGTCCACATACATTACCGGACGACGACCGGTGGTAACTTCCACGATTGGCGGAAACGTCAACACGGAATCCACCATTTTTTCGGCGATCAACTGCAAATCGGTAGATCCGAACTCCGTCGTCGTCGTTTCCACACCAGTGGCTTCACCGTACTTGACCTGGGATCCGCCACATCCGGCCTGGGTACTCGCCAGCACTACGACCAGCAAAAGATAGCGCATCCGGAATAATTTTTTCTTCATCACTGTTCCCTCACGTTTACCTTGTATGTAGTTACCGTGGCATTCGGTGCCACCGCCTGAACATTCGCCGACTGACTGCCATGCAACACCAGAGGCACCCAGGCCCGCGTCCCCTGCTCCACGGCAAAATCAGTGGCATCAAACCATGAAAACTGGTATTGCAGCCGTAAGTCACCCGTCGTCAGATTAGTCAGAGCCACTGCCACCTCCAGCAAACCGCCCGTAGTGCGAGATTGCATATTGGTGATGATAACATCACCGGCAAGGCTTTCATTGTGAATCACCAGGTGCTTGGCCAAGGCGGGGTCCGCCGCCGGTTTGCCCGTGGCTTCCAGTCCGGCTGTCGCTCCCGGCTCCGAGGCACTCCAACGAGACGCGGATCCCGCGCAACCGCCGAGCGCAATAACGATCAGTAACAACACTGTAGACATAAATGCATTCATGACATCACTCCTCTTACCGGTTGGATAGTCACTGCCGGTTACAATACTACCGTGTCGGTGTGCAATACCGTATCCGTGGCGATAATGCGCACGATAGTTTTTTTCAGTGGCGTCACCTCGACGTCAATGACACCACTTGCGCGTCCATCGCTGACACGCAGTTGGTAAGCGCCGGGCTCGAGATATTGCCGTAAAATTTGCGCGTCATTTGGCAAGGTGAGCCAACTGCGACGATCGGCGTTTTCTGATACCACATTGAAGACGATTGCCGCCAACTCGCCACCGGGACCCAATTGTCGCCTCGACTGGCCCACCATTTGCTGCTTGGCGATCAGGCGCAGCACCTGTCGCAACATCAGCATTGGTAACTTTTCCTGCAGTGATTTTGCCGCCAATGCCTGCACCAATACAATAGGGCTGGTTTCCCCGATCACCGCGCCTCCCACCACCGCCACCGATAACGGTGGCGTGTTCTGCCACGACGCCGGATAACTGGGAAACGCCACACTGTGGATGGTATGTATGGCAAAAAGACTAAGCTTTCTTTCGAGTTTAACCGGAGCGAAGCCCTGCTCAAATAGAACAATAATTTCGCCGCCACCTTCTATTGGCTGCGTCGCCGTCACCTGCGGATAAGTATGCCGAAAATACGCCAGGTCTTCATCCATACCCAGCTTGGCGGCCAGTCGTAACACATCGCGCTGCAGATAGCGATTAGACGGGAATATTTCCAGTGCTTTCTTATAATCGATGTAGGCGTCGTTTTCCTCCCCGGTCAGCTCATACACCAACCCTGATAAGTAAAAGCTATAGGCGTTTTGAAAGGAATTTTTCACACGACCTGCGGCGTCCGTCAGATCGCGGAAATTGTCCATAAAACCTTCGTTACCGGCGGCCTGCGACCGCGATTTCTTCGCCACAGCCGCCAGCTCTTTTTCATGCGCCTGCAACGCCACTTGTTGCCATTCATTGGCGCGACGCACTTCTACCTGCGTGGCTTCGATGTTCTTTTGAAATAGATAGTTCAACGCCTGAAATTGGTGCACAAATATGCGCTCATAGCCTTCACCCTTATACGGGATGGCGCTGTCACCGGTGAACAAAGCTCCGCCTTGCGCCGCCAAGTTGGAAACACTGACCCGCGCCTTCTCCTCGAATTCGTCCATTGCCTGCAACACCTGCCGAAAGTCTTCGATACTTGCGCTGTAATCCCTGCCCAATTGCGACACTCGCCCGCGTTCCATCATATAAAGCAGATGATCCGCTGCGCTACGACGTTTCTCGAGAGTCTCTTGCACCGCGACATACTGCCGGTTCCTCAGTTGTTGTTTGACTTCCTGCATCTGTCCCGGATAGGAATCAAACATGCTGCTGCCCGCACAGCCGCCAACAAGCAACGCCAGCAGGATCGCGCCAGTTCCTTTCATTGGTGACAATACTCGGCAAACAGGCATTAGCGTAGCAGCCATGATAAATTCGCGAATCACCACTAGCGCCACAACATCGCGGCAGCGCGCCTGGCCGACGCTGATTCGTCGGTAATTGAGCGCTGAGCAACGCCCACCCGCCGTCGCAACACCGCCTCCGGCATTAGCACCACCAGACACCCTGGCGCGCTCACTTCTGAATTCTTTTGCGGCAGCGCGCACCAAAATCTGGTGATCCATCTCTGCATCAGAGGCATCCTGTCACTCCCCGTCGGACAATCAGTGCCGTTTCCATGTTCTGTAACTTTGTGGAATCCGGGTATCGTTCAGGCTCGATCGCTACACTATGCCACCACCACTCACGATGCAATAGCAATGGCCAGAAATCACAAGCTACCATTAACACGTTTTACCCCACGCTGCGATCGTTGATATTACGTAGATATTTTGTAACTGGGTAAAGCACATTCAACGTACACACCCCTACAAAAAATACTCCGACAGCATTAAACGGGAAGCCGGGCTTCATATCCGGGCGTAACATGATTCCTGGCACATCGACGCGACCGGCAACGGATGACACGTCCGCTGACAGGGGGAATTAATAGCATGCGTCGCAACGACATTGCCGCACCCAGCAATCCCTTAATAGCAGGTTAAGACAGGTGGAGAAATACCTGCGGTATTCTGTCGCGCATCTTTTGACATGGCCGCTGGCCACGTCGGCTGGGCACAATCCCGGCGCACCTCAATTGCTTCCTGGTGGTCGGGTAAGGTATATTCCTCCGTACAAACCTACTCCATGACCGGGTGTTACCCACCCATTGCAAAGAGATGTAACCATGAAGTTTTCCCACCAGGTCGGTCTGGCAGGTATTCTCACCACCGGCAGGTTTGTCCGCTGGACAACCATAACGCCAGTAGCGCGCCTGGTCATAACCGTGTTGCTACTGGGCATCCTCAACAACTGCATGTCCAGCGAGAACCAAGCCGAGTCAAAGCCGCCACCTCTACCCGCACCGGAATCGCCCGCACAACCGGATATCGCCCGGCAAAAACTTCTGGAATTTCAGCTCACCGACCAGCATAACCAGCCCTTCGGACTACCACAGCTTGCCCAGAAGTGGACCTTCCTGTTTTTCGGATACACCAAATGCCCTGACGTCTGTCCGATGACGACTCTGGAAATGAACCGCGTTTTCAAGAAACTGCAGCAACATGTTGATTACGTCAAAGATACGCAATTTGTGTTTGTGTCCCTGGATCCATTTCGCGACGATCAGGCGGCGCTGCAAAACTTTCTGGAATATTACAACAAGGATTTCGTCGGCGTAATCGGTACTCTGGAGAATCTGGACAAGTTTGCAAGGCAACTGAACATCGAGTATCGACACCTGTTTGCCGTCGACCAGAAAACAGGAGAACGCCAACTGCTGGTCGAGCACGGCACGGACATCATCCTGGTAGCACCCGACGCTGCCGTCATAACCCGTTTTTCGATGCCTCATAACGCCGACAACATCACGCACCAATACCTGGACATACGCAAGCACCAATAGTAACCAGGGATTTTTCCAGACATGGGACAAACGCTGTCAGCGCACCAATCATGTCACCAGCGCCTGCGCTCCAAACCTCAACTCCGCGGCCGGTCACCGACAGTGGTATCGGCATCGAACCTTTAGTTATTTACATATATATAAAAATAATATGCAATTCACGCTCACCGCCGCGGCAACGGCATGGCTGATACCCAGTCTTGATTTTTTCTTCAGGTGAAAGCTGGTAGAATGGGAAAACGTGGTCATGTGCGAGTTCTTCCAGCATATGGTCCGGCCCAGCAAAACATCAATCCAGACACAGTACCTGATTATAAATCATGAACTTAGACGAACGCAAAAAGAATCCAGGACTGACCCATGCTGCATGGGTTATTACGAGAAACGTTTTGCCCGGAACTTTGGTGGTTGCCGCTATCGGCTGGCTGGTGACGGATATTGTGATGCGTCTGGGCGCCCACCTTGAAGCACCCTGGATGCGGACACCGGAAACAATGGCACTCCTGATCCTGGTTGGCGGCGGTTTGTTCATGGGACTGCGGTCACGGGTGGCCAAAATCACGCGCATGGCGGCGGCGGAGCGCCACAACCACAGCAAGCGTGGGTCCCTGTTTCACCTGGCGGATGGTGGCACCCGGTTGCATACGCGCCACCGTGGTAAAAAAATTCGCAGCGGCACACCGTCGACTGCATTTTGCGACGGCGGTATTCACCGTAAATCCATCCATAAGAAATAGGGTGACGGCAGCGCCCGCCATCCACTCATGCTCATCAAAGACGCGGCGGGCCACCATCGATACCGATGACGCATGCGGCAAACATCAACTACCACACACTGCCACGGGCGCAATCCTCATGGGTCCCGCCACACGCACCTCGGACAACAACTTGGCGCATGCAGTCCGCGTCACACACCCGGTACCGCCGTACCGAACAGCGCCGTGAGCAGTACCCCA
>JAHECY010000008.1 GCA_024641505.1 Gammaproteobacteria bacterium | reverse complement strand
CGCCGGAGCGTAGCGGAGGCGGTCATCTCTCTACCCCGACCAAATTGACAGTGATGTGGCGATGAGCCACGGTGCTAATGATAATACGGCAGTATCGGATTCGAACTCCCGACGTTATCATTAAGTTTACCTATTGTGATGTGGCGTTATGCTTCAACACATTGGATAATAGATAACGCAAGTTTTACAGTACTGCGCCCGTAGCTCATCCGGATAGAGCATCGGCCTTCTAAGCCGAGGGTAGCAGGTTCGAGTCCTGCCGGGCGCGCCATAGTCGTAATAGACGGCAGCTCGCGGGCCGATCTGGGTTTCTGGTCTGATCAAGATCAGACAGCGTGCATGGTTCAGTGGTGGGCGTAGCTCAGTTGGTAGAGCACAGGATTGTGACTCCTGTTGTCGTGGGTTCGATCCCCATCGTTCACCCCATTTTCGCAGACTGGGCGAAGGCAAGATGGTAATAGCGGTCTAGCCAAAAACCAGTCGAGGGTAGTCAGTTTAAAAAATGTTGGGCCGTTAGCTCAGCTGGTAGAGCAGCGGACTCTTAATCCGCGGGTCGTAGGTTCGATCCCTACACGGCCCACCAACATTTCATGTCTCCCGTAGGGCTATTATAAAATCCTTTGAGATATCAGCCCGTTATAGTAAATTGCTGTTCTTGTAATAAAATTCCCGAGTCAAGCGAATGTGGCGGAACTGGTAGACGCGCTGGATTTAGGTTCCAGTGGGGTAACCCGTGAGAGTTCGAGTCTCTCCTTTCGCACCACCATCGATGATGATGGCAGTGATATACTCGTTGATACCGAATTTGATGTTGTAAGTTATTTAAGAAGAGGATAGTAGCAATGCAAGTTTCTGTGGAAACCACTCAGGGTCTTGAACGACGTATGACGGTCGCGGTACCAGCGGATCGCATCGATACCGAAGTGAGTAATCGTCTCAAGTCGCTGTGTCAGCGGGTACGTATCAGTGGTTTCCGACCCGGCAAAGCGCCGCTGGGTGTGGTGCAAAAGCAGTACGGACATCAGGTTAACAGCGAAGTGTTGAACGAAGTGGTCCAAAACACTTTCTATGAAGCGGTATCCCAGGAAAAGCTGCGGCTGGCGGGTTACCCGCGTATTGAACCAAAACAACGCAAGACCGGCGAAGCGTTGGAGTACATCGCCACATTTGAAGTGTATCCCGAAGTCACCTTGGGGGGGCTGGATAAAATCGTCATCGAGCAGCCTGAGGTCGATATTTCAGAAAACGATGTGAACGGCACTATCGAAAAAATCCGCATGCAGCGCAAGCAATGGCAAAGTGTAGATCGTGCTTCGACGCAAGGCGATCGGATGACCATCGATTTCAAAGGATTTATTGACGGTACTCCTTTTGCCGGCGGTGAGGCGCAGGATTTCGTCGTGGAACTGGGTGCCGGCCGCATGATCGCTGATTTTGAATCCAATCTGGTGGGGAAAAAAGCCGGTGAGGATACAGCATTTGACGTGCTTTTCCCCGCGGACTATTTCGGCAAGGATGTCGCGGGCAAGACCGCACATTTTGAAGTGAAGGCTAAACTGGTCGAAGCCTCCTCACTGCCAGAAGTGGACGAAGCCTTCATCAAAGGCCTGGGGATCGAGGCGGGCACGCATGACGCTTTATTGGCCGATATCCGCAAGAATATGGAACGGGAGCTGCAAGCACGAATTCGCTCGACGGTGAAAAAGACGGTCATGGACGCAGTAGCGCAGCAGAATGTTTTTGATTTGCCGAGATATCTCATCGACCGGGAAATCGAGTCTCTGGCCAAGCGCTTTTCTGGCGCCAGCGGCGAGAACAGCGAAGCCGCCGGACAATTGGAAAACGAAGCCCGGCGACGTGTGACTCTGGGGCTCATTTTCTCGGAAGTAATCAAGGACAATGCGTTCAAGGCAGAGCCTCGGGACGTGCGGGAATCCGTGGAGGATATTGCCTCCACTTATGAGCGCCCCGAAGAGGTAGTTCAGTGGTATTATTCAGACAAGAAGCGCCTCGAGGAAGTTGAGTCGCTGGTGTTGGAAAACAAGGCGGTAGACTGGTTGTTAAAAAATGTTTCAACCAAAACACGCAAACAAACTTTTGACGAAGTGATGGATATTAGGTGATAGTTGTACTTGTACTCAAACAGGACCCACGAGGATATTGACACTATGTACCATAAAAGCGGTGGTCATCTACCGGAAAGCTATATCCAGGCATTGAACCTGGTTCCAATGGTAGTGGAACAGTCGGCACGCGGTGAGCGGGCATATGACATTTACTCCCGTTTGCTGAAAGAACGAGTCGTGTTCCTGGTGGGGCAGGTTGAGGATTATTCCGCGAATCTCGTGGTGGCGCAATTACTGTTCCTGGAGTCAGAGAATCCTGATAAGGATATTCATTTTTATATTAATTCTCCGGGTGGTTCGGTCACCGCAGGTATGGGAATTTACGATACTATGCAGTTTATCAAGTCCGATGTGAGTACTATGTGTATTGGGCAGGCAGCGAGTATGGGCGCGATATTGCTGGCCGGTGGTGCCAAAGGAAAACGGTTCTGTTTACCGCATTCCCGCGTCATGATTCATCAGCCTTTGGCTGGTGTTCAAGGTCAGGCGACCGATATAGAAATACACGCCAAAGAAATTCTGCAGACCCGGCAGCGGCTGAACGAAATACTGGTCAAACATACGGGTCAAGCTATGGACCGTATCCAGCAGGATACCGACCGGGATTTTTTCATGAGTGCTGATGAGTCTGTAAAATACGGCATTATTGATAAGGTGTTGCAAACCCGCCAACCAAAGGTTGATTAAAGATGTGGTAATTATTAATTGTATGATTAATATGATGAAATAATTATTACAGGTAGGAAAGGGTTGCAGTAATTGGATTTTTTTGTACAGTAGTACATTGATCTAAAGATTTGTCATATTCTTGCCAGGAAAATTATATGAGTGATGACAAACATAGTAAGGGTGACGACCACGATAAGTTGTTGTATTGCTCTTTCTGTGGCAAAAGCCAACATGAAGTTCGTAAGCTCATTGCAGGACCATCAGTGTTTGTCTGTGATGAATGCGTCGAACTGTGTAATGACATTATTCGGGAAGAGGTGCAGGAGAAGACCACAGGTCTTACCGGTTCAAAACTACCGACGCCACGAGAAATCAACCATATCCTTGATGAGTATGTCGTCGGTCAATTCCGTGCCAAAAGGGTGCTTTCT
Organism: Gammaproteobacteria bacterium; assembly: GCA_024641505.1. Classification (GTDB taxonomy): domain Bacteria; phylum Pseudomonadota; class Gammaproteobacteria; order SG8-11; family SG8-11; genus UBA6920. The sequence goes on along the minus strand of JAHECY010000008.1, from coordinate 83,522 downwards.
GTGGCGGTGTATAACCACTACAAACGCCTCGAAACGCGTCAGAAAAAGGACGACGTGGAATTGGCAAAAAGCAATATTTTGCTGCTAGGGCCCACAGGAAGCGGTAAAACGCTGTTGGCGGAGACGCTTGCCCGATTACTGAATGTTCCTTTTACCATTGCTGACGCTACCACGCTCACCGAAGCGGGATATGTCGGGGAAGACGTCGAAAACATCATCCAGAAATTGCTCCAGAAGTGTGATTATGATGTTGAGAAGGCCCAGACTGGTATCGTCTATATCGATGAAATCGATAAAATTTCGCGTAAATCCGACAATCCTTCCATCACCCGTGATGTTTCCGGGGAAGGTGTGCAGCAGGCGTTGTTGAAATTGATCGAGGGAACTATCGCATCGGTACCGCCGCAGGGAGGACGTAAACATCCCCAGCAGGAATTTTTGCAGGTGAATACCGCGAATATTCTCTTTATCTGTGGGGGCGCATTTGACGGTTTGGAGAAAATCATCCGTGATCGCTCCGAGAAGAGCGGTATCGGTTTCTCTGCGGAAGTGCGCGCCAAGAGTGAGAATAAGCGGATTGGCGAAGTGTTGCACAATATTGAGCCGGAAGATCTCATTAAATACGGCTTAATCCCTGAATTCGTGGGCCGCTTACCGGTTATTGCGACTCTTGAAGAATTGGATGAGGAAGCGCTGGTAAATATCCTTACCCAACCAAAAAACGCCATAACCAAACAGTACGCCAAGCTGTTTGATATGGAAGGCAGCGAGCTGGAATTCCGTGAAGAGGCGTTGCGTGCCGTGGCACGTCGGGCCATGGAGCGTAAAACCGGTGCTCGGGGCTTGCGCTCCATCCTGGAAGCAGTATTGCTGGATTCCATGTATGATCTGCCATCCATGGAAAATGTAAGTAAAGTCATCGTCGACGAAGATGTGATTTCCGGACGTTCCAAACCGCTCCTCATATTTGAAGGTGGAGAGCAGAGTCAGGCGGCGGCGGACTGAAGCCGGATAGTGATGAGCCAATGAACGTAAGTAAAACCGCGTCGTGACGCGGTTTTTTTTCGCATTATTCTTGCTTGATATTTCAGCTGTCAGTCCCAACATGTGAAAAAATACATAGAACACCCGCTAATGGATATATGTTGTTAGCCGTTAAACTTGGAGGATATCGGACTGAAATCGGGGCCCGTATTCCGCATCGTTACCTTCGCGTAACGGGATATTACCATCCCATCTTGGAGCGAAAAAATGACGTCTGAAATTAAAGAACGCCAATTGATAGTCCCGGTTTTGCCGCTACGTGACGTGGTGGTCTACCCCCATATGGTGATCCCATTATTTGTTGGTCGTGAAAAATCAATTACCGCCCTGGAATCGGCCATGGCAGGTGATAAGCAGATTCTGTTGTGCGCCCAGAAAAGCGCCGCGCAGGATGATCCGACCATGGAGGATGTATACAGCATCGGTACGCTGTCCAACATCCTGCAACTTCTGAAACTTCCTGATGGCACCATCAAAGTACTGGTGGAAGGCAGTGAACGCGCCCGCATCGTAAATTTTCTGACCACCGACGATTACTTCAAAGCCCAGATCAGTACTTTTGAACTTGCGGTGCTGGAAGATCGGGAAGCGGAAGTGCTGTCGCGGTCCGTGTTGACGCAGTTCGATCAATACGTGAAATTGAATAAGAAAGTGCCGCCGGAAATATTGTCGTCCCTGGCAAATATCGATGACCCGGGTCGGTTAGCGGATACCATTGCCGCGCACATGTCATTGAAAATCGATGACAAGCAGAAAATTCTCGAGATCACTTCGCCGCGCGATCGTTTGGAGCATCTAATCGTGCAGATGGAGTCCGAAATTGATTTGCTGCAGGTTGAGAAGCGTATCCGTGGCCGCGTCAAGAAACAAATGGAAAAAAGCCAGCGTGAGTACTATCTCAACGAGCAAATGAAGGCCATCCAGAAGGAACTGGGTGATATGGACGAGGCCCATAATGAACTGGAAGAGCTCAACAAGAAGATCGAAAAAGCCGGCATGTCCAAAGATGCCAGGACCAAGGTCGCGAATGAGCTCAACAAGCTCAAGATGATGTCGCCGATGTCGGCCGAAGCCACCGTAGTACGTAATTATATCGACTGGTTGGTGAATGTACCCTGGAAAAAGCGCTCCAAGGTACGGCATGACCTCACCAAGGCGGAAGAGGTGCTCGAAGCCGATCATTACGGCTTGGAAAAAGTTAAAGAACGCATTGTTGAATATCTGGCGGTACAACAACGGGTCAATAAACTCAAAGGTCCGGTATTGTGTCTGGTGGGGCCGCCCGGCGTGGGTAAAACTTCCCTGGGCCGGTCCATTGCGCGCGCCACGAACCGTAAGTTCACTCGCATGTCGCTCGGCGGCGTGCGTGACGAAGCGGAAATTCGTGGCCACCGTCGGACCTATATCGGTGCCATGCCCGGTAAGATCGTGCAGAATCTGGCTAAGGTCGGTACCCGTAATCCCTTGTTCCTGCTCGACGAAATTGACAAGATGGCGATGGATTTTCGCGGTGATCCGGCTTCGGCTTTGCTGGAAGTGCTGGACCCGGAACAGAACCATACTTTCAACGATCATTATCTGGAAGTGGATTATGATCTGTCAGATGTCATGTTCATTGCCACCGCCAATACCTTGAATATTCCCGGGCCGTTGCTTGACCGTATGGAAGTGATTCGCATTCCGGGTTATACCGAGGATGAAAAAATCAATATCGCGATCCGGTATCTCGTTCCCAAGCAGGTACGAAACAACGGGCTGAAGAAAAACGAAATCGATGTTTCCGAAGAAGCGATTCGCGACATAGTGCGTTATTACACCCGTGAAGCGGGAGTGCGTAACCTGGAGCGCGAAATTGCCAAGGCCTGCCGTAAAGTGGTCAAGGATATCTTGCTCAACAGTGACCTGACCTATGTCGCGGTCACGCCGGAGAACCTGGAGCGCTACCTGGGTGTGCGCCGCTTTCGATTTGGTCGGGCTGAAGATCACGATCAGGTTGGCCAGGTCACCGGTTTGGCGTGGACCGAGGTGGGTGGCGAGCTGTTGACGATCGAGACCGCGGTAGTTCCCGGCAAGGGCAAACACAACGTTACCGGCCAGCTTGGCGATGTCATGAAGGAGTCAATTCAGGCGGCGATGAGTGTGGTGCGCAGTCGCGCGGCGATGCTGGGTATCGATTCGGAATTCTACGAAGAGCATGATATTCACGTACATGTACCCGAAGGCGCCATCCCCAAAGACGGACCCAGTGCCGGCATTGGTATGTGCACGGCATTGGTCTCTGCCTTGACCAACATCGCGGTGCGTTCCGATGTGGCCATGACCGGTGAGATTACCCTCCGTGGCGAAGTATTGCCGATCGGCGGCTTGAAGGAAAAGCTGCTGGCGGCATTGCGCGGTGGTATCAAGACCGTGATCATTCCCGAGGAGAATATTCGTGATCTTGCCGAAATACCCGACAACATAAAAACCAACCTGGAAATTTTGCCGGTTCAGTGGATCGATGAGGTGCTGGAAATTGCCTTGACGCATCTGCCAGAACCGTTGCCGGAATCCGAAGAAGGTGGTTTGAAGAAAGTTGCGAAAGACGGCACTAAAAAGAAGCGTCGTCAGATTCATACCCACTGATTCTCCGGGAACGATGACCGCGTAAATATTAAGCAACGACATACCGTCTCATATCAAAAAAGATATTTGGCGGTATGTCGTTGACTTGTTTTGATAATATGCGCTGATCGGACGTCATTACGTCGTCAAATGACACGGGTTTTCCTGCCAACACGCACTAATTCATTGAGTTACTTCCTTGACACGTATTTCAACCTGTTGGTATAACTCCGCTTCCGCTTAACTGAGTTGTACGGCGCCGGGTTAACAATTATTGCAGGGTTAACATTTAATCAGTAAAAGTTCTAGTTAAGTCAAAACGAATTCGAGGGGACAATTGTGAACAAGACCGATCTTATCGAAGCCATCGCCTCCAACGCGTCCATGTCCAAGGCGGATGCAGGCCGGGCGCTCGACGCCATCATTAATTCCGTTACCGATACCCTGCGCAAGGGTGACCAGGTAACCTTGACTGGTTTTGGCACCTTCATCGTTCGCGAGCGTTCGGCGCGGACGGGTAGAAATCCTCAAACTGGTGATCCGATTTCGATAAAAGCTGCAAAAGTTCCCAGCTTTAGGGCTGGAAAAGCGTTGAAGGATGCCGTAAACTAGGCGACCTTCAGCGGGGGTGCTTAGCTCAGCTGGGAGAGCATCGCCCTTACAAGGCGAGGGTCGCAGGTTCGATCCCTGCAGCACCCACCAACGATAACGGACCGGTAGTTCAGCTGGTTAGAATGCCGGCCTGTCACGCCGGAGGTCGCGGGTTCGAGTCCCGTCCGGTCCGCCAAAATTGAAAGGCACTTCCATTGGAAGTGCCTTTTTCTTATGTTTTTCAATTCCGGATCAGGCATTGCGTACCCGGACCATCTGTTCAGGGATTTGTCTTATAGGGTTGATACGGTATAGTTAACGTTTCGTTTCAGGCATCTATTTAGGATTCATAACCATGCTTCAATTTATCCGAGATCGCGCCCAGGGTTGGATAGCGTGGCTGATCGTAGGCCTCCTTATTATACCATTTGCGCTGTGGGGAATTAACCAATATTTCACCGGTGAAGGTCAGGCGCAGGTGGCTCGGGTTAACGACACCAATATCAGTTTACGCCAGTACCAGCAGGCGCTGGCTTTCCAGCGCGACCGCGTACGTTCCATGATGGGCGCCAACGCCAATGCGGAAATGGTCGATAGACTGGTGCGGCCTCAGGACGTGGTGCAGTCCCTGGTGGAAAACGAGGTGCTCGTGCAAGCGGCTCGTGATGCCGATTTCGGCGTATCGCCGAAAGACTTGCGGCAGCAGATAGAATCGATTGAAGCGTTTCAGCGGGATGGCAAATTTTCCAAGGAGCAATACGAACAGTTATTGCGTACGCAGGGCGACAGCACCAGTAGTTTCGAGGATAGATTAAGTCGCGCCGTGCTCACCAATCAGATGCGCACGGGGATCGCTGATACCGTTGTGGCATCGGATTATGATCTCGAACAATATATTAAGCTCAAAAATCAACAGCGGGAATTCCGTCACGCGATTATCGACAGTAACTCATTTGTAAAAGATATCGTAGTCAGCGACGATGAAATCAAAAATTACTACCAGGCAAACCTCAGTCGGTATATGGATGAGGAACGCGTCAGGCTGGAATACGTGGAATTAAAGGCGGATGACTTCAAGGAAAAAATAGCGGTGACAGAAGAGGATTTGGCCGCTCTTTACGAGGAAGAGAAAGGCCGTTACGGCGTTGACGAAGAACGCAAAGCGCGGCACATTCTGATACCGGTTGCCGCAGAAGCCAATGACGACGTCAAGGCCGAAAGCCGCAAGAAAGCTGAAGCACTGGTCCTGCGATTGCGCGCCGGCGAGGATTTTGCGAAGCTCGCCAGGGAAAATTCCGGCGACCCCGGTTCTGCAGATAAGGGCGGGGATCTCGGTTTCTTTGGTAAGAACACCATGGCGCCGGCATTCGAGGCGGCGGCCTTCAGTTTGAAGAAAGGCGAAATCAGCGATCCCGTACAGACAAGTTTCGGCTTACATATTATTCGCGTAGACGAAATTCGGGAGGCGACCATCAAGCCACTGGATAAGGTGCGTACGGAATTAACCGATCAATATAAAACTCGTAAGGCAGAAATGCAGTATTACGATGTGGCGGAGAATCTAGCCACCTTGGCTTACGATAACTCCGAGAGTCTTGCCGCTGTTGTTGAGCAACTGGGGTTACCCATCAAGGAAACCGCGTTTTTCACTCGTAGCGGGGGCGCGCCTGGGATTGCCATGGATGCCAAGGTACGTGCCGCGGCATTCGCCGAGGATGTGTTAACAAAAGGATTCAACAGCGAGCCCCTGGAAATCGGCGCCAATCACGTCGTGGTGATTCGCATCAAGGAACACAAGTCCGCAGCGCAAAAAGCCCTGGAATCGGTAAAAGAGTCGATTCGTAATGTCCTGGTCAAGGAACAAGCCAATCAACAAGCCGGCAAACTGGGGGAATCCCTGCTCGCCGAGTTGAACAAAGGTAGCGATTTTACGGCATTGGCGGCCGCCCATAAGCTGGCACTTCAGGACGCCAAGAAAATTGGACGCGGCGATCAAAGTGGCGATGCGGCGCTTGGTGAAGCCGTGTTCCGTATGGTCAAGGCGGCGGATAAACCTGCTTATAACCTTGTCACCCTGGCAAATGGAAATCACGCCTTGGTTGAGTTGGTCGCAATTTCCGACGGCGATCCCGCGACGGTCGCCGACGCTGAAAAAGACAAGCTGCGCAAGGAATTGGCGCAACGCATGGGCAATACCAGCTATGAGCAGTACGTCGACTACTTAAAGAGTAAGGCGAGCATCAATTACCATCTGGAGAACATTCAATAACTGGACAACGGTGATTCCATGACGGCAGCGATCGGTGCGGTGCAAGATGCCAAATTAAAGTTACATTGGCAAATCCTGATCGCATTGGGTTTGGCGATTCTGGCCGGGTCCCTCACGGATCGGGACAGTGCCTTGCTGGGTGTGGTGTTTTACGATGTCTACAGCTTTTTCGGCAGCTTGTTTCTGAATGCCTTGAAGATGCTGATCGTGCCCCTGATCGTCTCATCCATCATCGTCGGCATTGCCGGTATCGGGTCTTCCGGTAATCTGGGCGTCTTGGGCGGTAAAACGCTTCTTTTCTATTTCTCCACCAGTCTGGTGGCCATCCTGATCGGTCTGGCGGTGGTAAACATCACGGCGCCGGGCATTGTTGACGGTCAACCGGCCAAGGATATTATCGGTCTGGGCGCTGATGCGGGCGCGATCGCCGGTAAAGTAGCGGATAAAGGCGCCGGGGATATCGTCGGTATATTTTTACGTATGGTACCCACCAACATCGTCGCCGCCGGCGCGGAAGGACAGATGCTGGGCCTGATTTTCTTCAGTTTGCTGTTCGGTTTTTTTATGACGCGCATTCAGGAAGCCTATGCGGAAGCGGTATTTAATTTCTGGCAGGGTGTTTTTGAAATCATGATGCACATCACCGATTGGGTGATGAAATTCGCGCCCATCGGTGTATTTGCCTTGGTGGCCAAGGTGGTCACGGTTACCGGTTTGGCGGCATTCAAGCCGCTGGCAGTGTTCTTCTTCAGTGTGTTGTTGGCGCTCGGCCTGCATTTCTTTGTGGCGATGCCGCTGTTGCTGCGTTTTCTCGGGTCGGTGCAACCATTGCGTCATTACCGGGCAATGGCCCCGGCATTATTGACGGCGTTTTCCACCGCGTCTTCTTCAGCGACACTGCCATTGACCATGGAGTGCGTCGAGAAAAACGCCGGCGTCTCCAACCGGATCTCGAGTTTCGTGTTGCCTTTGGGCGCGACCGTGAATATGGATGGTACTGCGCTTTATGAATGCGTGGCGGCCATGTTTATCGCCCAGGCCTATGGCCTTGATCTTACCTTTGGGACACAGTTCACGATCGTCTCCATTGCCTTGCTTACCTCCATAGGCGTGGCCGGGATTCCCGCCGCCAGCCTGGTGGCCATCGCCATCATTCTTGCCGCTATTGGCTTGCCGGCCGAAGGTATCGGCTTGATTCTGGCGGTTGATCGAGTGCTCGATATGTGTCGTACCACGGTCAATGTGTTCGGCGATTCCTGTGGCGCGGTCATTATCGCCAAACGGCAGGGCGAGCAGGGCATTCTAGAGCGCGCCTGAGCAAGACGCTGACTACGCCGGTGGCTGCGGATCAACGTACCAGTAATTGCGCCTTGTTTATATCTGAAATTCCAGTCCAGCGTTCATTGCCACCGTGGTTTTTAACCGCATGCTGATGGGCGTCCTCCAGTGCCTGTTCCCGGGTGGCGCGGCATGCGCCTGACCAGCGACCTACACCATGCTCGCCGTGGGTGCAGACCGCGAAGAAGGGGTAGTCGGCTGTGCAGCTACCCGCTTCCGGATAGTTGCCCTGGCTACAGGCTTGCAGCGCCAATAGCATCAACAATACTAAAAATCTGTATTGACGCATTGTGTTCACCCTTCAAAAAAAGCAACTCTCACCAAGACCCAAAGCCCGCAATGTTGCAAGCATGTAACCGGGTATATATGACTTTACCTTGTGCCAGTTTGAGGGAAATTATGCAGTATGGCGAGAAATTAATGGCACTTACACCGCAGCGCCCGGAACGACGCAGCTTGTAAAACAGTAATCACTGGTTTTGAATCGCTTTTTCTTGGGGCTTTGCACCCTGGCGCGATCATATCGTATGGTATCCAGTTCAGTTGTTGACGATATCCACTTTGATCATCATGCGCGTCTGTGCGCGGCTGGTGCTGTAGTTATTCGTGACGAAGCTGTGTTCAGGATCGTCGCCAGTGGCGCTGATACCGCCGATTTCGGTCCAGCTTCCAGGAGTGACGGTGACGACGGTTTGAGCGGCGATGCGTTCTGTACCCGAATTGCCGCTATTGCTGTCGGATTGCCAGATTGGGGCGATGGCCATCTTGACTTGTGCGCCCACCATGTGAGCGACAACCGACAGTCCTTGCTCACGATCGCCGGCTGGACCGCCCGAACGACGATATTGTTCGGTATGGAAGCGGGCATGATTGCCTTCCAATACCCGGATTTGCTCCGAGTAATCGCTATTACCTCGTGACCCCGCATGACTGCCGCGCGCCTCTACCCTGAGTTGTTGCCGGGTGCCCTGTGAATTTTGTTGGAGTTCGGCGGTACCGGCGAGGCTGTTGCGGCTGTGACGGGTTTCACGCTCACCAATGATTTTCAGGGAAATCAGAAATTGTTGCAGTGGTCGATCCAACTGCAAGATGAGTTTACGGATCTCGCGCAATCGCGTTGCGCTGGTTTTGATGATGAGTTGGTTGTGCGTGCCACTGACGGCGTCATCTTTATCCACGAGTTCCCGGAGAACCTGTACCAGGTCCGCTGCATCCCGGTGTTGCAGCGTGATGACTTCGAGCAATTGTTCGCTCGCCGCCGCAGAGCCAATCCAACACGCCGTCAGACACAGGGCCCAGCGTGAAATCCTAGATATGCAGGCGGCGTAGCTTTGGTTCCGGTTCACTTTTCAGCCATACCTCGTGGAAGTGCATGAGCAATTCCCGGCACTCCATTGGTGCATTGAATTTGGCAACCCCTTCATAGCGGGTAGCGACTTTATGATAAATCAAAGCACGTTCATCCACGATCATAAATGCCTGGGAGTATTCCATCGCCTGAGCGCAGACCTTGCGCATTTGAATAAATGTACTCAATCGGCGCATGGTCTCGATGATCATGTGTCCATGCTGCACCATGGGATTGGTGTCCCGCACCAGGATTTGAATCTGGGCGTGTTTGCTGGAGATGGCGAGCCGGGTGATGGCTTCCATGAACGCACGATTATTATAGACACGATCCTCGAGCTGATGACTGTAAATATGAATCGTGCGCATCGCCTGGGACGCCATGGCTAAGCTCGCCACGCGGCATTGTTCGACGCTGGTAAGTTCCAGGGGTGTATAAAACTCCCCTACTTTAGATGTCTGTAAAAGTTCACTGACATCGCTTTCTGTGAGGTGATCCATGGCGTGTCACCATAAGTTGTGGGCTCTGGTGATAACATCGGACGCCATTCGGAAAAGTTGGGCCCGGCAAGCAGATATTGGCACGAGCGGCAGTATCCGGGGATTTTCCGCAGGCAAAAAAAAACCGGACCACTATAAAATGTGCGGCCCGGTATCAAGGAGGACTACATGATGACAGTGCACATGGGGAAGTGGGAGGGAGCAACAGCCATCGAATCGTAATCCCGCATCCATTATGCGAGTCCCTTCGCCGTAAACTGCCAACTGCGTCACATTATTGACGGACATGGAGGGAAGGGCCCCGAAAACTTCACGGAACCCCTCATAACTTATTGAAAAATATGATGAATAGACTAGAAACGGATAACCATATGGATAAATATTATATCTATTTTATGGATTTAGCCTGAGTAATAGCGTTTCCGATATAGGTTTGTGGGGTCAGCAATTTCAACCAATCCTTTTCGTCGTCCGGGATATCCAAGGTATCGACGAAGCTGATTAACGCTGCTCGGGTGATGTCTTTGCCACGGGTCAGATCCTTGAGTTTTTCATAGGGCTTTTCAATACCATAGCGCCGCATTACCGTTTGCAGCGGTTCCGCCAGTACCGCCATATTATCTCCCAGATCCCGGTCCAGCCGCTCGCGATTGACGTCGAGCTTGCTGATGCCCTTGAGCGTGGATTGGTAGGCAATGGAGGAGTAGGCAATGCCAACGCCCAGATTGCGCAGCACGGTGGAATCCGTAAGATCCCGCTGCCAACGTGAAATCGGCAATTTTCCGGCGAGATGGTCGAACATGGCATTTGCCAGTCCGAGATTACCTTCAGAGTTCTCAAAATCGATTGGATTGACCTTATGGGGCATGGTTGAGGAGCCGACTTCGCCGGCGACGGTTTTCTGTTTGAAGTAGCCGATGGAAATATAACCCCAGATATCGCGGTTGAAATCGACCAGGATGGTGTTGAACCGTGCCAGGGCGTTCAGCAGCTCGGCGATATAGTCGTGGGGCTCGATCTGGGTGGTATACGGATTCCAGGTCAAGCCCAGGCGGGTCACAAACTGTTTGCTTAGCTCAAGCCAGTCCACGGTAGGGTAGGCCACCAAGTGGGCGTTATAGTTGCCCACAGCGCCATTGATCTTCCCCATCAACGGTATGGCCGCAATTTGATCCAGTTGGCGCCGTAAACGGTGTACCACGTTGGCCATTTCCTTACCCACGGTGGTGGGGGAGGCCGGCTGCCCATGAGTCCGGGCCAGCATGGGTACGTCCGCATAATCGAGTGCCATTCGGGTAATGGCTTGCAGAAGTTGATCGATCAAGGGCAACACGACCTGGCCGCGGGCTTCCCGCAACATCAGGGCATAGGCAAGGTTGTTGATATCTTCGGAGGTGCAGGCGAAGTGGATGAATTCACTTACCGCTTCCAGTTCACTGTTGCCGGCGATTTTCTCCTTCAGGAAATATTCCACGGCCTTTACATCATGATTGGTAGTGCGTTCGATATTTTTGACCCGCTGCGCATCATCCAGACTGAAGTCCGCGGCGATATTTTCCAGGATATTGCGCCCATGTGCCGTGAAGGGTGCTACTTCGGTGATCTGCGGGTGCTCCGCCAGCGCCATCAGCCAGTGAATTTCCACCGCAACCCGATGTTTAATCAAACCATATTCACTGAAAATAGGTTGCAGATCGGTGGTTTTTGAAGCGTAACGGCCATCGATGGGTGAAATTGCGGTCAGGGCGGACAGTTCCATAGCATACTCATATTTAGTGGCGGATTCCGGGAATTATACCCTCTGACCGATTGATTTTGCGGGATTTAATTAGCTTAATGTGGCAAAAGTGGTCTCCCGAGGGTGGCCCGAATGCATGGCGGCCATGCCATTTTCCATGAATTATTTTATGTGGAAGTGTTGGATCAGGTATCCTATGGGGCTGATCGTCATACATTTAATGATAAATCATAGTTTTCTAAGGAAATTTCCGGATGTTAATCGAATACCGCAAGCATGTTGCCGAACGCGCCACTCAGGGATTACCACCGCTGCCGCTTAACGCGGAACAAGTGGCCGGAGTCGTGGCATTGATGAAGAAACCACCTGCCGGCGAGGAGCAGACATTGTTGGACTTGCTGACCCATCGCGTGCCGCCGGGCGTGGATCAGGCCGCCTACGTTAAGGCGGCATTTCTGGCCGACGTTGCCCATGGCAAGATTAGCACCCCCTTACTGACGCCGCGGCGTGCCACCGAATTGTTGGGCACCATGCTCGGTGGCTATAACATTCAGCCCTTGATCAAGTTGTTGGATGATAACGACGCTGCCGTGACCGCTGCCGCCGCCACTGGACTGGCGAATACCTTATTGATTTTCGATGCTTTCCACGATGTCATCATCAAGGCAGAGAACAATATGTGGGCGAAGCAAGTGGTGACCTCATGGGCGGAAGCCGAATGGTTTCAGCGGCGTCCCGCTTTTCCTGATGAGATTACAGTGACCGTATTCAAGGTTGCCGGGGAGACCAATACCGATGATTTGTCACCTGCATCGGAAGCCTGGAGTCGACCCGATATACCCCTCCACGCAAAAGCCATGCTGGTGAGCAAAATGCCCGATGGCTTGGCGCAGATTCAGGAGCTGAAAAAGAAAGGGCATCCCCTGGCATTTGTGGGCGATGTCGTGGGCACAGGGTCTTCCCGCAAGTCGGCGATTAATTCCGTGCTCTGGCATATCGGTGCGGAAATTCCTTATGTGCCGAACAAACACCAGGGTGGCGTCATTCTCGGGGGGAAAATTGCGCCCATCTTCTTCAATACCGCCGAGGACGCCGGCGCGTTGCCTATCGAATGTGATGTGTCCGGGTTGAATACCGGCGATGTCATTATCATTCACACCAAGACCGGCCGCATCACCGGTGCCGGCGGCAAGGAATTGAGCACTTTCAAACTCAAACCAATCACCTTGCCCGACGAAGTGCGTGCCGGCGGGCGTGTGCCGTTGATTATTGGTCGCGGACTGACGGATAAAACGCGCGACACCTTGAAATTGCCGCCATCGACGGTTTTTATTCGGCCCGTTCCTCAGGCATCCAGCAATCAAGGATTTACTCTGGCCCAGAAAATGGTGGGACGCGCCTGTGGGGTGGCGGGAATTCGCCCCGGCACCTATTGTGAGCCGCGCATTGCCACCGTTGGTTCTCAGGACACGACGGGCGCCATGACCCGCGACGAGCTTAAAGAATTAGCGTGTCTGGGATTCTCCGCGGATTTGGTAATGCAGAGTTTTTGCCACACCGCCGCCTACCCCAAACCCGTGGACGTCAAGTTGCAGCACGAGTTGCCCGACTTTTTTCAGACCCGGGGCGGAGTCGCGCTGCGCCCCGGTGATGGCGTCATTCATTCCTGGCTGAATCGCATGCTGATTCCTGATACGGTTGGCACCGGTGGTGATTCACACACCCGGTTTCCCATCGGCATCAGTTTTCCCGCCGGTTCCGGTCTGGTGGCTTTTGCCGCCGCCATGGGCATGATGCCGCTGGATATGCCCGAATCGGTGCTGGTGCGTTTCAAGGGCACCATGCAACCGGGGATCACGCTGCGGGATCTGGTCAATGCGATTCCCTATGTGGCCATCCAGAAGGGTTTGCTTACCGTCGCCAAGAAGGGCAAGAAAAATGTGTTTTCCGGCCGCATTCTCGAGATTGAAGGTCTGCCGGATTTGAAGGTGGAGCAGGCGTTCGAACTGGCCGATGCTTCCGCCGAACGTTCCGCCAACGGTTGCACCATCAAGCTCAACAAGGACCCGGTCATCGAGTACATCACTTCCAATATCACCCTGCTTAAATGGATGATCGGCAGTGATTATCATGACAAACGCTCCCTGCAACGGCGCATCGAAGCCATGCAGACATGGCTCGATGATCCCCAACTGATGGCAGCGGACGCCAATGCGAACTATGCCGAGACCATCGAGATCGATTTGGACACGATTACCGAGCCGCTGCTGGCCTGTCCCAATGACCCGGATGACATCAAACCCCTGTCCGCGGTTGCCGGCTTCAAGATCGATGAAGTATTTATCGGTTCCTGCATGACCAATATCGGACATTACCGGGCGGCGGGCAAAGTGTTGGAGAAAGCGGGTCGGGTACCGGTCACCTTGTGGGTGGCGCCGCCTACCAAGATGGATCAGCATCAGTTAACCGAAGAAGGCTATTACGCTATTTTCGGGCGGGTCGGTGCACGTATCGAAATGCCCGGCTGTTCCCTGTGCATGGGCAACCAGGCGCGAGTTGCGGATAATGCAACGGTGGTTTCAACATCTACGCGCAATTTCCCCAACCGCTTGGGCAAAGGCGCCAATGTTTATCTGGCCTCAGCGGAGCTGGCGGCGGTAACCGCGAAACTGGGGCGCATCCCAACCACCCGTGAATATCTGGACCGGGTCAAAGGCCTGGAACCGATGGCCGCCGAGGTCTACCGCTATCTCAATTTTCACGAAATCGCGGAATACCAGCAGGTGGCGCGCAAGGTGATACCGATCGTTGCCGGATAATCGTGTTGGCGCCGGGTACCTGGGCGGTGTGCTCACGCATGCCGTTCAGTCCAGACCTAACATGCCTTCTTTGAGATCGGCATCAGCGGGTTTCTTGCCCAGCCAGATGCGCAACCAGGCGTGCATAAATGCTTCGCCCTCGATGTTGCCCTGCAGTTTGTCGTTGAGGTGAACCGTAGTGCCGCTGCCAGGGTCATAGTCAAGCCTGATGACGTCGCCTTTGTGCACTGTCGGGAACAGTTCGTAGAACCGAGTGATTTGTCCGGCGAGGCCGGCCAACTCCTGCTTGTCGAGATTGGCCTCGAAACCGTCGCGCCATGCACTCACCAGTTTCTGGTGATCGATTTCGCTGTGCACAATGTGCATGTGAATTGCCACGGGGCCGGTGTTTTGTAATGCCGTTGCCGGATCCGAGGTGCGTTGTAGCAGGTACAAAGCACCGATATAAACTTTGACAAAGAATTTGCTGCGTATGCCGGCGCCGTTGAGCACCAGGTTATGTGCGCCCAGGGCAACGGCATCGGGCACGTTGACGCCGGCGATTTCAGCGGCGCCGGCCAGGGTCGAGCAGTATATAGTTAACAAGATGAGTACGATCCATAACCGCATGGCTTAGCTCCTGCAAGTGGCTGCCGATTTCGTGATGTTACCCGTTATTGGCAGATTCGTGTGCATATTTCGCCAGGGCCATTTTCTGGAAGCGGATGTGTTGTTATCATCGTTGTATCACAATCAACCATATGGAGCAGGGTATCGCGATGACGGCAAACATGGTGTCGGTATCCAACCCCCGGGTGAGTGTCAAGTCGGGGCCGTTGCCATTACATCAGGCGTTCGCGGAAACTGCCAAGCGCTGGGGCAACAAACCGGCGTTCATCGATTGCAATACTGATCGGCGTCTCAGCTACAAGGAGTCGCTGATCGCCGCCCTGTTGTTAGCCCGCTATTTGCAGCGCTTCGAAGACCACTATATTGGCATTTTGTTACCTAATTCGGCCGGTTGCGCCCTTGCGGTACTCGGTACCTTGTTTGCAGGCAAGGTGCCGGTGATGATTAATTATTCCACCGGCGCGGAACAGAATTGCCACTACGCGCGTGAGAAATGCGGGTTTACGACCATTGTCAGCGCCAAGCAATTACTCAAAAAAGTCCAATGCCCGCAATTGGATGGCATGGTGTTGATCGAGGAAGTCCTGGCGACCTTGACACCGGCGCAGAAGATGCTGGCGGCGGCCAAAGCACTGTTGCCGGTACGGATGTTGCTGGCTGGCAAGGCGGCGGTAGCGCCGGATGATACCGCGGTAATTATGTTTACCAGTGGCAGTGAGAAAGCGCCCAAGGGCGTGGAGTTGAGCCACCGCAACGTTTATGCCGACGTGCGCGCCATGTGTGAGGGGGTGGTGTTGCACCCATCGGATGTGATGCTGTCGGTGCTGCCCTTGTTTCATGTTTACGGATTCACAGTTACTTTCTGGTTACCCATGGTGACGGGTATGACCATGGTGACCTACGGTAATCCCCTGGATTTCAAAACCGTGGCCCAGATCATCAAGGACGAAAAACCGACCTTGTCGGTGGCTACGCCATATTTTCTCGGCGGCTATCTAAAACAATCACGTCCCGGCGACTTTACCTCCATACGTCTGGTAATCGCTGGTGCTGACAAGTGTCCTGAATGGTTGTACAAGGCTTATCAGGAACAGCAAGGTATCGAAATCCATGAAGGTTATGGCGCCACGGAAACCAGCCCGGTGGTGTCGGTCAACGTTGCCGGCGGCAACAAACCCGGCAGTCTGGGGCGGCCGTTGCCGGGTGTGCAGGTACGCATTGTCGGTCTCGCCGATGGTCGGGTGCTGGGCACGGACCGGGAAGGCAAGATACAGGTGAAGGGCGATATCGTGATGAAAGGCTATTTCGGTGATCTGGAAGAAACCGCCCTGCACATAGAGGATGGCTGGTATGAAACCGGTGACATGGGTGTGATCGATGCGGACGGATTTCTCTGGCACCGGGGGCGATTGAAACGTTTTGTGAAAATCGGCGGTGAAATGGTGTCCATGGTGCGTCTGGAGCTGGAATTGGAGAAACTATTACCCGAAGGTTGCGAATGCTGCGCGGTGGAAATCCCCGGCGGTAAGCGGGGTGCGCAGATCGCGGTAGTGTTGAACCAAAAGGTGGATACGCAAGCCTTCAGGGAACGGTTGCAGCAGAAACTGCCGACCATTTCCCTTCCCAAGGCCTATTATGTGCTGACGGAACTGCCAAAAATGGGCAGCGGTAAAATTGATTTTCGTCAGACCACCGAACAGGTACGGCAGCTCATCGCCGGAGAAGAGGGAAGTGCCTGATCATAGATGGCGGTGGCGAGCGTAATGTGAGTTGCTCAAGCGCTAGGGTTCTTGAATTTCGACATTATGGTAGACGTCTTGCACATCGTCATTATCGTTTAACATCGTCAGAAATTTCTCAAACAACGCGCTGTCATCTTCATTCAGGGTGCATGAAGTTTGCGGAATAAAGGTGATTTCGTCGACCTCAAATTCAATGTCGCCCAAGGTGTCTGTTAACGCTGTTTTTGCCTTGAAATATTCATGCGGCGGTACCAGCACGGTGATCAGCCCATGTTCCGACTCGATATCACTGACATCGACATCCGCCTCCAGTAGCGCGGTCAGGATACTGTCTTCATCACCGCCTTTGAAAACCAGCACGGCCCTGTGATCAAACATGTGCGCGACCGCGCCGGGTGCGCCGATTTTGGCTTTGGCCTTGGTAAAGCACAGACGCACATCGTTAAACGTCCGGGTGTTATTGTCGGTCAGGCAGTCGACGATGACATTGCAGCCGCCCGGGCCAAATCCCTCATAACGGGCAGGGACAAAATCTTCGCCGGCACCCCCTTTGGCCTTGTCCAATGCTTTTTCGATGACATGGGCGGGAACCTGGTCTTTTTTAGCGTTGTCCAGCAGGCGACGCAGGGCCAGGTTGCCATTGGGATCGATGCCGCTGTTTTTGGCGCAAACATAAATTTCGCGGCCGTATTTTGAATAGACTTTCGCCTTGGCGTCGGACGTCTTGGCGATGGAAGCTTTACGATTTTGATAGGCTCTACCCATACACTACTCACTGGAAATTGGGAAAGGAGGTTATATTATAAGGGGAATTTTACTTGAGAATGCCTCAGCACGTCCAAAGAATATTTGCGTTCACGCAGGTCCTTGCCGACCCCGATACACGTATTTGGAACACGAGCAATGTCGGACCGCGGGTATCACGTGCGACCGGTGGACACAGAATTTGATACGGATTCAACCCGTTGCCACATAAAGTCTTTTGGGATATGGGTTACGTCTGGACCCGGTGTGAGCTTTGCCGTAGTTTATCTGGAATTTTCCGGTATATTAGCCGTGGTCGCGACGCCGTAGTGCCGACTCCAGGTTCTCCGCGCGCAAAGCGCACAGGGGTGTTCCCCTGGCCCTTTTTCTCCGGGTCACCCAGGTTCTCCGCGCGCATAGCGCACAGTGCCCGGAATCGCTGCTTGGATGAACCTGGCGCCGGGCAGGGCCGGTACGGGCGCGGACAAGGAAAGTACGGTCGTGGCTCTCAGAGTTTCTGGATCGATCGAAATTGAACGCGGGGAACAGGGTGTGTTGCCCTGAAACATAAACGATGAAGAATATCCGATATCTGAAAAGAGTGTCCGGTTTGATCGGATTGCTGATCATTATCTTCAGCGCATTTTTACTGCCGCCGTTAGGGATATCATGGTGGTATCAGGATGGAGAATCGGCGCATCTGTTTGATGCCATGGCGGTGATGCTCCTGTCAGGTCTGCTGTTATGGTGGCCTCTGCGTAATGACCACGTTGCCTTGCGTCGACGGGATGGATTTCTGATCGTGGCGCTGTTTTGGATTCTACTCAGCCTGCTGGCGGCGGTGCCGTTGGCCTTGGCACTGCACATCTCTTTCATCAACGCATTGTTTGAAGCGGTATCCGGTTTTACCACGACTGGCGCCACCATTCTGCTACATCTTGATCAGATGCAGCCATCGATATTATTTTATCGTCAGGAGCTGCAGTGGGTAGGCGGTATGGGGCTGGTGGTGTTTGCCTTGGCATTGCTGCCGATGTTGGGTATCGGGGGAGTGTCGTTATATCGTGCGGAACTGCCCGGGCCGATCAAGGATGAAAAGCTCGCGCCCTCACTGGCCAAGGGTGTGCGTGCGTTGTGGATGATTTACCTTTGGCTCACTCTTGCCTGCGCCTTGGTGTACTGGCTGGCGGGCATGACGCCGTTCGACGCGCTGGCCCACAGTCTATCAACGGTATCCACGGGCGGATTCTCCACCCACGATGACAGTATCGGCTATTTTCACAGCAGCCTTATTGACCTGTGCGCGGTGGTTTTCATGTTGCTGGGGGCGATCAATTTCAGCGTGCATTATCTGTTGCTGCATACCGGTGATCCCCGCAAGTTTATCCAAAATCTCGAAGTCAGGGTTTTCTTGGGATTTGTTTTGATAGTGGTGTTGCTGGAAACCGGCGGCCTGTGGTTTCGGGACGTATATCATGGTTTGCTGCCGAGTCTGCATTATGCGCTGTTCGAAGGTGTATCCATTATTACCAGTACCGGATTCGGCATTACGGATTTTTCCGTGTGGCCGTTGTTCCTGCCGGTGTTGCTGTTGTTTGCCGGGTTTGTCGGTGGTTGCGGCGGGTCCACCGCCGGTGGTTTAAAGGTGCTGCGGGTGCTGGTGTTGGGACGACTGGCGCTGCGCGAAATTCGGCAATTGATTCATCCCCGGGGTGTGTTTCCCGTCAAGCTGGAACAACGCGCCATACCCGAATATTTATTACAGAGCATGTTAGGGTTTTTCGCCATCTATATTCTAACTTTTATCTTGTTGATGCTGCTGATGATGGCGGTTGGCGAGAATCAGATAACCGCGTTCTCGGCTATCGCCACCTGCATCAATAACATCGGCCCGGGGCTGGGAGAAATTTCCACTACCTTTATTTCCGTCAGCTCCGCCGGTAAATTGGTGGCCGTCGCCGCGATGCTGTTGGGACGGTTGGAAGTGTTGACGGTGATGGTGGTGGTGCATCCCAGTTTCTGGCGCAAATAAGCGTTCAAGTGAACATGGACGCATTGCGGTTAAGTTATGCCCGCGACCGTCATTGATCTGGCAATGCAGTGTCAAGGCCGGATATCGGCGAAACATTCCAGCCCCGGCCGCTCAAGGTGCGGCCAGCACCGTATCGTCGGTGACGGTCAGGTCGGTACCGTCTGACGCAAGGAAGGTGGCGATCTCATGTTGCATTTCCACCGTTACCCGAGCGGACAATGCGTCGTCGTTACCATTGGCATCGGTGGCGCGCAGTGGTGAGGCGTGATGTCCGGCTGTGAAGCGCAGCCAGGCCTGCAGATGGCTGCCGGTGGCGCTGGCATGGTATTGGGTCAGACCCAAGGCACTGGCGAAGGGGTCGGTGCCCGCCAGTGGTGCGGCTACGGTGGTGCCGTCGTCGTTGCCATCCGGCACGCTGTTGGGCACCACGAGATCAGAAGGCGAACTGTTACCACCGACCACTTCCACCACCATGAGACCACGGTAGCCGCCGATCAAGGCCGTATAATTGATGGGATCCGCGGTATCCAGCAGGCTTTGCGCCGCGCCGAGAAAGCTTTCATAATCGGCACTGCCCTTATGAATGCCATTGAACGCCAGCACTGCGGCAAGTACCGGCCCAAAGTTCGCCGAACCATCCAGGGTCTTGGCAATACCACCCCCGGGCATGGCCAGGACGGCCGCCTTGATGCTGGTTTCGAAGGCGATGAACGGTACGCCCGCGATCGCCCCCAGGGAATGGCCGAGAAAATAGATTTTAGAAGTATCGAAATCGGCGCCGCCGCCATCATAGTCCATGGCCTCCAGTGCATAAGCGAGGGCAAACAGATCGGCCACCGATTGCCGCAGATTGTCGCGCGCCACCACCAGATTTCTGAGGTTGATGAAGTGTTGCCCGGAAGCGTCTATAGTGCCATCCGCACCTGGCATACCGGTGGCATTATGCACCAGATCCAGATTAAAGTGCCGTTCGATGGCGGGCACTGCCAGGTTTTGCGTGCCGTCAGTCTCCGTACCGAGGATACCGTGCAAGGGCAGATCAATGGCTACTACCGCCAGCCCCATCGCGGCCAGGGTATCGGCCACTGCCAGCATCGCGCTGCGATTAGCGGTGATGCCGTGCTGAAAAACTACCACGGGTAGCGGCGGGGTTGCCGTCTTGGGAACCGACAGCAACAGGGGTATGGTGACATCGGTGGTTTTTATCGGGGTTGCGTTGAATTGTGTCAATGTCGAACCTGCGACGCTATGCCAGAAGCTGGTCAGCGGTGCGGTCGGATTATCCGCGCTTGGTAACGACAAATAATAGGGTACGCTGAGGGTGCCGGCATAGATCGTGGCCGCGGCCAACGGCACCAGGGCGCTGATATCTTGGAATTCGACCGCAGGCGCCGCGGCGCCGCGAATCATATTACGGGTTTGGGGCAGAACTGCGCCAATGGACTGCGTGCTCAAGGACCAGGTCATAATGAGCCTGGACCGATCGAGATTGCTGTCGTAAGCGACCATGAAATTTTCATTGGCGTTAACCTCCCGGCGTAACGGCTCCAGCGTTTGCGCTTCTGCATTCGTCAGTGCCGGCACCAGGCTGACGCCGTCATCGTTAATCACCGGATCCGTGCGTTTCGCCAAGGCATAGGTGGCGTCGACGGTAAAGGGTTGACCGTCGGTGGCATGGAGGCCGTTGGTCAGCATTACGAAGTAACTGGCGCTTGGCGCCAGGGGGTGCAGTGGTGTCAGGGTCAATAGGGTGTCGTCGACTCCGGAAACGCCGGCCACGAAGTCAGTGCCCATGGTCATTTCACTGTTGACGGCAACGATTACCGGCGCCGCAGCATCGAGGTTCAACGACACCTGAAACATGCGCACGGTATCCTGGTTGACGGTCCCCGGGTCGATGCTCGTGGAAAACGGCGCAGTGATCGGCGCGGTGGTGGAAAATCCGTCGAGCTCATTGAGCGCCACTTTTGGATTGGCATAGTCGCCTGGATTGTCCACCGGGATATTAAGGGTGGCATCGGTGCTGCCGGCGAACAATAAATTGTTCGGGAAGGGTAGCCGGCCATTGTTAGTATCAAAAATCGCGGTGCGCCGATTGGCGTCGATATTATCCTGCAACGTGGTGTCGGCCTTGGGGTCACAGGCGCATAACAGCAGGGTGGAGCAGATGATGATCGGCAGACTGGTGACATTCATGACGGTTCTCCCTGAACGGCAATTATTCAAAACGCCAGTTTAGCTGGGCGCTGAGGATGTCCACGTTCATATCATACTTGCCGTGCAGCGTGGCTTGCATGGTCGGTGCGCTACTCTCGAGAGTGTTGTTGATTTCGCCGGGTCGGATGATGAGGTGTGCGTATCCCAGGTCTATATCAACACCGGGTGTCACACTGAAGCGGCTGCCCAACGTCAACCAGGTGCGGTCATTGTCCGGGCCGCGAGGCGTGCGGTGGTCAGCATCGGGAATCGGTGATTTGTCATAAGCGGCACCGGTGCGCAGCAACAGGAGTTCACTTACTCGATAGTTGAATCCCAGGCTGGCGCGATAGCTGTTGCGCCAACCTTCCGTGGTGACCGAATCCGGTTGACCTGAAGCATACTTGATCCGTAATTCATCGAAGGTGCTCCAACCGGTCCAGGTGAGATCCGCCAAGATGCCAAAGCGGGCATCGGTGCCATGATAAGCACTGAGGGAGAATATCGGCGGAACCGTGAGTTCCGATGAGACCTCACCGTCGGTAAAATAGCCGCTATTGGTGACAAATGCCGCAGCCCCGGGGACCGTGAATTCGGCGTTTCCTTTGAACCGGTGTTTGATCTGCGAACGATAGGCGGCGCCAATGCGAGTATGGGGGGCGGGTTTGAACAACACGCCCCAATTCCAGCCGAAACCGATACTATCGGCGGTGTCGGCAGTCATTGCCACGAAGCCATCGGTCTGCTGAGGAAGTATATTCATGAGCCGGCAGGAAGGCGCGTCCAGCAGCGAAAAACACAGTGCGCCAAAATCAATGGCACTGGACAAGAGTACACTCGCGTATTGGAAGTTGGCACCGACGCCCACGGACAATTTATCGGTAAGCTTGACCGCGAGACTGGGGTTGAGATTGACCGTAGTCAGCTGGGTTTGCACCGCATGGTAACGTCCCACCCAGTCATCGTCATAAAGCGTATTCAAGCCAAACGGCGTGAACATGCCAAAGCCAAACACCAGGAAATCGGACAGGGGAGTGAGATAGTAGATATTGGGTACCGGCGCGGGCTGTCCGCCGTCGCTGTCCCGGCCGGTAAGCGCCGGACGGCCCAGCACCGCGGCGCCGGTGGAGCCGGTATTGGTAAATTTGAAGCTGGTGCGCAGATAGTGCCCGGCAATATCGAAGCGTTCCTGGGTGAACTCACCCATGCCAGCGGGGTTGAAGAAAATGGTACTGGCGTCTTCCGCATAGGCGGCGCCACCCGCATAGGCGTTGCCCATGCCGCTGACGCCTTGTTCGGCCAAAGCAAATCCCGCGCTGTATGCGGGACTCAGTGGCAATATGCCGCAGGTACCGAGCAGAAATGCGGGGAAATAAATCTTCATGCGCATGATGGTGGCTCCTTCCCTGGTGGCAAGCGGCATTTGAACTGCGGTAAATAACACCGAGTTTATTGTGAATCAGTTTTTCTATCCAGGGTTAGATGCGGGAGCGCGAGGCAGGAGCTGATGCGGCGGGAAATGTTGGTAGGGCAACAATAAAATAGTGGAATGCGGAATGTAAATCCGCCCCTCCCGGTCCAGGTCATTGGTTTGGGAGGGGCGGGCGACCAGTTATTCAGCAATTTGATCGAGAGCGCTCAGTTATTTCATCGGTGCGGCGCCGATTTCCGGGGCTGCAGAATCTTCCGGCGGGGTAAATCGACCTTTGCTTTCATAGGCGATGAATTCATCTGACTCTACTTTGCCGTTTTCATTTTTATCGATTTCCTTCCAGTTTTTCGCCACGTCATCCCGTTGTATGGCTTCCGCGGTGCTGATGTATCCGTCATGGTTACTGTCGATTTGCTCAAAAGTCGCGCTGGCCGGTTGTTTTTCATCGGCCAAGGCGAAGCCTGACAGTGCGATGGCGACTGCGGTGATCATAAGTTTGTTCATAGCATTACCCTCCGAATGATATTTCACCTGAATGTTTTCTTGCGATCCACCCGTAGAAATCCTGTCATGCGGACTGATAATGAATCCTAGAATAACTTAGCATCTTGCCCGGGTTATATCATCAGTAGATATACTATTTTTTTGGTGACCACATTTTTCATGTATCTAGGGATCGATCACATTAAGGTTGTTACTGTCAGCCATGGTGTGGTCGGTGGTGCAGGTGGGAAAGCTGTGCGGCAGACCGTAACCGTCAGGGTCGTGGTAACGGATTCAAAGCGGGCCACAGGATGCAGGACAGGTGTGAGCAAACGCCGTGTTTCAGGTCAACAATAATTCCAGTGTGTGTTCGTAGATGGCGGATAGGGTATCAAGATCTGCGCTGCTTACGCATTCGTTGGTTTTATGTATGGTGGCGTTGAGCGGTCCCAATTCGATTACCTGGGCGCCGGTGGGAGCAATGAAGCGGCCGTCGGAAGTGCCGCCGGTGGTGGAGAGTTCCGCGTCATAACCGGCGATATGCTTGATTGCCCGTTGTACGGCATCGACCAGTGCGCCACGCGGTGTCAGAAAGGGATTGCCGGAGAGTGACCAGGAGACTTCATAATCCAGGTTGTGTTTGTCCAGTATGGCGCCCACGTCTTGTTGCAGTTGTTGCTCATTGGTTTCCGTTGAGAAACGGAAATTAAAAACAATGTGCAGCTCGCCGGGTACGACATTGGTGGCGCCGGTGCCAGCGCTGATATTGGAGATCTGGAACGTGGTGGGTGGGAAGAATTCATTGCCCTGATCCCATTCCCGCGCCGTTAATTCGGCTAAGGCAGGCGCAGCCAAATGTACCGGATTGCGCGCCAGATGTGGATAAGCCACATGGCCCTGGATGCCGCGCACGGTCAAGTTGCCGTTGAGCGAGCCGCGCCGGCCGTTCTTGATGACGTCACCCACACGGCTGGTGCTGGTAGGTTCGCCGACAATACACCAATCGATTTTTTCTCCACGGGCTTCCAGATGCGCCACCACTTTTACCGTGCCATCGACACTTGGACCTTCCTCATCGCTGGTAATGAGAAAACCGATGGCCCCCCGGTGATCCGGCTGCCGTTGCAGGAATCGTTCGCAAGCGGTGATCATGGCAGCCAGGCTGCCCTTCATGTCCGCCGCGCCGCGTCCATACAGCATGCCGTCACGCAGTTCCGGTATAAAGGGGTCACTGGACCACTTTTCCCGCGGACCCGTGGGGACAACATCCGTATGGCCGGCAAACACCAATAAGGGTCCGGTGCCACCCCGCCGGGCCCAGAAATTGGTGACTTCACCGAAGGTCAACCGTTCGATTTGGAAACCCAGCGGGACGAGATGTTGAATCATTTCTTGCTGGCAGCCGCCGTCCTCGGGGGTTACCGAATACCGGGCAATCAGGTTAATGGCGAGGTCAGTGGTGGTCGACAATTCGTATACTTCACATTATTAGCGGGAAGGGGTGTCTGGCGCCGAACTCCATAGGTATTGCAGCCGGTAGTGGGGAGTTAAGGCAGGCACATTATAAATTTTTCGGCTCGTTAATTCACCCAAGATTTTTCCAGCGGGCTGGAGAAATGTATCGACCTACCGATATTAACCATAATATTGGCATGCCGTTCCCGCGCGGGAGTCGTCTGGTTTCGACAACTGAGGACTAACTTAACATGAATTTCCCAAGCTCATTTCGTATTTTAATCCCGCTATTATGCGTCGTCATGGTCAACGGATGCGCGCAAAAACCCATGAAAATGTACAGTGGCAAGGAATTAGCGCCGGTATCGGTGGCGGTCGTACAATCCTCGGGGGCATTAAAAACCGTGCTGCCGAATGCCGCATCGGTGGTTGTCACCGCGATCAACGGCAAGGCGACTAATTTCAAGGAAACGACGGGTCAGCATGCGTTTGCGGTGCTTCCGGCTGAATATGAGTTGCAGGTACATCTTTCCCGAAAGGTTGATTCTGTCATTGCAGGAAATACGGTAGCAAAACAATATATTACGAAAAAATCCCTGAAATTCAGCGCGATGGCGGGAAGAACTTATAAAATCTACGGCAGCCTCTATCCCCAGGATACTTTCCCATGGTACACCTGGGTGGAAGACGTAAGTAACGGATCTGTGGTGGCAGGGAAGAAACCTGATAAGAGATAGTTATTTGAAATTCGGGACAGGATTGGCTATTCTCTGAACAGGAAGTGGCAGGAAAACTATCGTGGAAAAGATATCCGAACAGGAACGACGGAACATTCAGGAGCAATGCGTAACTTTGCACCGATTCAATTCCGACTTCTGGCAAGGGGTGCATCCGTTGCTGGATCAGAGTGATGTCAAACGGGTGATCGATACCCTGGAACAATCCGTACCCCGCCTGCTGGCAGCGTTGGACGAAGCCTATCGTCATATCGATAGCATTGAACGAACTGTCAACAAACAAGACGCTTGACAATCCGAGGTTAGCGCTACCATTTCGGCGACGTGCGGGGTTCACGGTGCCTGCCCATAACATAACAACCGATTCCTGGTTTTCCATCAAGAATTCGTTACACTAGAAACGGCCGATTGTTCATTACGAGGGGGAGCTGTGCGCGTGGAATGCGAACGTACGGCGTACGATGAATAAACAAAAATTACACAATGAATCACCTGTAGCCACGCGGGGTTGGACGCTGTGTGCGTTGTTGCCTGGAATACTGCTTTGTCTAGTTTTGCTGCCGGTGGTAGCCGGCGCCAGCGTCGATCAATCCTCGTTGCAAACATTGACGGCCCAAGCCAAGGCGGGTAACCGCGAATCCCAGTACCAATTGGGAAGAATCTATTGGCAGGGCACCGGCATTAAACCGGACATGCAGCAAGCGGCGCACTGGTTGTTACTTGCGGCCAAGCAGGGGCATCCACGGGCGCAATTTTTTACCGGGGTTATTTATCGCAGTGGCCTGGGAGTGCCGGTTGATAACGCCAAGGCTTTGCACTGGTTTCGGCTGGCCGCCACCTGGGGCGACCGGGATGCGCAAAGCGCTTACCGGGAGTTAAAAGACAGGGAAATGACGCGGCAGTTCGCCGGCTTGATCCAACAGGCACAAAGTGGTGATGCCGAGGCCCGTTACCACTTGGGAAAAATTTATCTTACAGGCTCGGATGGTGCCGATAAGGATGTGCAGCAGGCGCTTCACTGGCTGCAACTGGCCGCCACAGATAACCATGTCGCGAGCCAGTATGAGCTCGGCCTGCTTTACAAAACCGGTACCGCGGAATTTCCCAAGGATCTGGCCCAGGCGCGCAAATGGTTACAGTTGGCGCGCGACAACGGCTCACAGGATGCGCTGGTACTGCTTAAGGATATTGCACGGGAGCAGCAACCGGCGTCATTGTCCACTCGCGAGCGTATGCAGCAACTGGTAACCGGAGTGCCCTTTCTCGACCAGGCCCGGCAGGGGGATGCTGATGCCCAATATCGGTTGGGTTTGATGTATGTACACGGCGAGGGTGTCGACCGAAATTCCATTGCGGGCCTGGATTGGCTGCGTAAAGCCGCAGCGCAAAATCATCTTGATGCGCAAATAGAACTGGCGCAACTGCTGATGCGGGGCGTGGACGTCGACAAGGACTATGATGAAGCGGCGCAATGGTATCAACGCGCCGCGCAGGCCGGTAACCCGGATGCGCAATATATGCTCGCCAATCTTTATCGATCGGGAATCGGCGTCAGTCAAGATCCCAAGTTAGCGCGTCGCTGGTATGAGGAAGCCGCGCGTCAAGGACACGCCAAAGCGCAAGCCCGCCTGGGCAGGTAGGTGCGAGATTGAGTGACAACGCCGCAACCAGTGATCTCGAGGTCCTACCGTTGGGTGTGATGCATGCTACCTTTTTTATGGCCGGATCGGAGTTTTGCGTTATTTAAAAAACACGGTGCGTAATACGCACCCTACGCGCACGCCGTGACATACCAGGAAGCATTGAAATCCCCGGTGCTGATGCGTTTATCACGCGCAAGCCGTGACATATCAGGATGCGATGTTAATAATAAAACGTTTATAGAAGCGGATAAGGCGATCGAAGTCCTCGATACTGATGCGTTCATCCACGCCGTGAATGCGGTCCAGATCCTGCGCACCCATGAATTGCGGACGGAATCGATAAATGTTGTCGGTGAGCTGGCGATAATGCCGAGAATCCGTGATCGCCACCAGTTGGTAGGGTGCCACCAGTACTTCGGGGTAAATCTCGTGAATGGTACGTTGTAATCGTGGGAATATCGTGCCGTTGGTTGGGCTTACGGCGGCTGGCAGTTGTGGTGACGGTAACAGCGATACCGCTACCGCCTTGTTGTCCACGGTTTCCTCAATACGCGCCAGCAGCGCTTCCGGTGTATCGCCGGGCAGCAGTCGATAATTCAGCGTCGCGGTGGCGCTGGTGGGAAGTACGTTTTCTTTTGTGCCACCGGTGATCAGGGTGGCTACGCCAGTGGTTCTGATCACTGCGTTGGACGAAGGTTTGGCCGCCAGCAGTTTTAATACCAGTGGCTTGGTCAACCAGAGGTTGGCGAATACGGCGCGTTTCAGCCAGTTCATTTCCGGCGCCAGATACATAAACATCTGTTGCACCGCAGGGTTCAGGTGCGAAGCGGCGGGATGGTTTTCCAGGTTTACCAGGGCCTGACTTAAGGTGCTAATAGCGCTGTCCGGTGGCGGCATGGAAGCATGTCCTCCCGAATGATGCACCTGAAGCTGAATATTGGCGTAGCCTTTTTCCGTGATGCCCACCAGGGCTACTGCCTGGTCAACGCCCGGCACCACACCGGATACGATGGGACCACCTTCATCGATGACGAACGCCAGGGACGGTTCGTGGCGCGCCAACTGTTGGGCAATTAGCTTGGCTCCCTCATACCCGCCGGTTTCCTCGTCGTGTCCAAAAGCGAAGTACAGGGTGCGTGCCGGTGAGAAATTTTCCTGCAGCAATTCTTCCGTGGCCGCCAGCAGGGCAACCACTCCGGCTTTGTCATCCATGCTGCCTCTGCCCCAGAGATAGCCCCCATCGATGATGCCGGCGAAGGGGGGGTGGGTCCACGCCGGAGCAGTATTCTCCGGTGCCGGAACCACATCGACGTGGGCAGCAAACAATCCGGCCGCCATGCCGCTGTCGTGTCCTTGCCAGCGATACAAACGGCTCATCGCCGGCGCGCTGGTCGTCGTTAAATCGCGATGTACCAAGGGAAAGGAAGTCTGTAGCAGCTGGTACAAATGCTGAAAATTTTCTTCGGTTCCGCCGGCATCAGGCGCCAGGGTTCGCCAGCGTATGGCCGCTGACAATACCGGTGAGTAGTCACGGGTCAGCGGCGAGGCGATCGTTACCGGGTGCATTTGTTTGCTGGTCAGGGTGGCTGTGTTTACGGCCATGACCGCCAACAGCACGACAATACCGAAGCCGGTGATTTTTTTGACCATCATGTCTCCCCATGTTTCGGCTCAGGTCCGTGTACGCATGCCGTATCATGGCACAGCCAGGGAGAAGATACTAAGGTTGGGACTATTTAACCGTTATTTTTACCGGTTCCGTCGGCGCGCCGAAACCGCCCACGGTTTTGTCGTAGAGGCGCCATTGAAAATCATAGATACCCGGTGATGTGGGTGCGTTGGCGGTGAATTCGTAAGTCACGAATTCTCCGGGCGCTATGGATCGGTCACTGGCGGCTGCCACGCTATCCAGCATCCAGGTGAGATTTTTTTCTGGCATTTGCGAAACCAGGTTCAGGTTCGAGGCTTGCCAGGTCACGGTGCCGGTGTTTTTATAGACAATTTTCACGGGGAAGACTTGGCCGATTTTCATGATACTGAAAGCCGGTCCTTCGGTAATCAATCCCGGCAGGGTTTGCATCACAAACTCCGCTTGCCGTTTGTCCTGCGCCGGCACCACATTGATTTGCAAGGCGGGGCTGAGGTCACCGGCCACGGGTTTATTGTGCCTGCGAATTTGCCATTGGAATGGGTAGCTGCCAGGAGTCGCGGGTGCGGTAATGGTGAATTTCAGGGTGGTGACATTGCCGGGTGCGATGCCGCCGGTATCGGTCAGGGGAACTGCGTTTACCTGCCATGTTTCATCATTGTTTGTAGTATGCAGTTGGTAGCCATTGCCCTGGGACCAGGTCGCATTGCCGGTATTCTTGAATTGAAGCATTACCTCATATTGCGCACCCGTTTCCATATGGGCGGGCACGAATTGCGCGATGAATTTCGCTTCTCCAGGGGCTGCGCAAACAGGACTTAAAAAACTGAAAAGAGCTGACAGTACCGTAACATGAAGCATTTTGGTCGCGACGTTTTTCATGGTAATTCCCACTTTATTTGGAACATCTCTATTTCGGCTATCATATCGCATTTCATGATTACGGTTAAAAAACATCCAGTAATATCATGGATTGATTAACTAAAATTGTGATAATACAGCACATTGTCAATGGATAATTATCGGCAAAGTTGATGACGGTGCTCGCGGTAACGGCCGATGGTTACCCGAATTATGCGTAGGAGGAACGATAACTGTATGTTTTAACGATAAATGTTATTTTATATACAGTAAAGAATCGTGATTTATTACCGATATAGTTATCACTGCTTGAGGACCATTCAGGAGGTATGCGTTAGTGCGAACCCAACAGAAATCTTTGTCCGGAACCTTGTTACACCGCGCACGAATAATGCTCTTTAGCGTATTGATAATGCCGGTGACCTGTGGCTTTGCCGCCGAGAATCAGTATTTACTTGGGGTATTCCCCCATCTCCCCAGTCGTGAGCTGGAAGCGGTTTTCAGCCCCATTGCCGCGGAGTTTGGCAAAGCGATTTCAAAACCGGTACGGTTCCGCTCCACGTCTTCGTATGCAAAATTTATCGAGCGCATTGATGAACAGCTCTATGACTTCGCGTTCATGCAGCCGTTTGATTATGTTGACGCGGCAAAAAAATATGGTTACTTGCCTTTGGCGACTCGTGATGAACCATTGTCGGCGATTGTCGCCGTGCGCTCCGACAGTCCAATCAACAGTTTGGAGGACCTCAAGGGTAAAATCGTTGCCCTGCCACCCCAAACCGCCGCAGTTTCACGGCTTACCAAGGCGACATTTCACGATCTCGGATTTGCGTTTGACCAGGATATTCGTTTTTCCCACACACTGTCCCATTCCTCCTGTCTGCAGCAGGTGCTGATAAAACTGGTCGACGCCTGTGGTACGGCGGCTCCGGCACTGCGGTTTTTCCAGAAAGAAATGGCGCAGGTAATGCGTATTGTCGGTGAGTCCAAGGCAATCCCCCATTCACTGTTCGTTGTACATCCGCGTGTCCCCGAATCTGAACGTCAAAAAGTTTTGGCCACGATCTTGAGTTGGGGTAACACGGAGGAAGGCCGAAAAATACTGCAGCGCGGGGCCTTCATGCCATTCAAGGTTATCAGTGACCAGGACTACGATGTGGTGCGTGCCATGGCACGGGACTGACACCTTTTAGTACCTCAATACGGCGACAGCACATGCGGCAATTGTACAATTCCCTTAAATACCGGATTGCCGTAATCATATTCGTGCTGGAAGCCGTCATGATGATCCTGGTGCTGGGGATCACCCTTAATCACACGCGCGAATCCAATTTACAGCAATTGAATGTATCGGAAAACGTCGTTACCAATCTTCTCGGTATGCTCAGCAGGGTAGCCTTGTTTACCGAGGAGTATGCCGACCTGCAGCCTTATGTCAAAGAGATGGTAACCGATCCACATGTGGTCCAGGTGGTCATTGCGGATCAGGATAACCGGATCGTCGTCAGCAGTAAATCGGATACCGTGGGTCGGTTCATGCCGGAATTGATCAACGACGACGATCGGTTTTGGCGTACCCAGGAGATCAGCAACGCTTCCGGATTGCTGGGTAAAGTCGCGATAAATTTTTCCCATGTGCATCTAACCGAAGTAAATCGGGAAGCACTCGATATGGGTATGGTCATTGCGATTTCGGGTATGTCAATTATCGCGGTAGTTGGCTTGCTAATAGGATTTCTCATGACCCGCAATCTGCAGAAATTGACTGATGCCGCGCGCCGAATGGCGCAAGGGGAACTCAATGTTTACAGTGGTATCTCGGGAAGTGACGAATTCGCCGTGCTTGGCCAGGCGTTTGACCACATGGCGGCCAGTATCAAGTCCCATGTACATGAATTGCGCCAAAGTCAGGATGCGTTGCGGCACGCTCACGATGAGCTGGAGCAGCGTATCAGGGAGCGCACCCGGGAATTGGCGATTGCCAGTGATCGAGCCTTCGAGGCCAGCAGGGTGAAAAGCGCTTTTCTGGCGAATATGAGTCATGAGCTGCGTACGCCCTTGAATGCGATCATCGGTTATGCGGATATCCTCAGTGAGGAGGCGGCGGATCAGGGCTTTGATCATGTCCTTCCGGATATGAAACATATCCGCGATGCGGGTTCGCATTTGTTATCCCTTATCAATGACATCCTGGACCTGTCAAAAATCGAGGCGGGTAAAGTTGAATTCCACATTGCTGAAACCGACGTCAATCATCTCATCAGGAGCGCCGTTTCCACGGTGCAACCTTTAATTGTGAAGAACCAGAATAAATTATGCCTGGAAATTCCGGAAGATATTGGCGCCATGCATGTAGATGAGCTGAAGTTGCGCCAGTGTTTACTCAATCTGCTGGGTAATGCCGCGAAATTTACTCATCGCGGGACAATTACCATCCGTGTATCTTCAAGTTCAGACGCGATTCGGCAATGGGTGAATATCGATGTTGTTGACACCGGGATTGGTATTCCCGAGGAAAAGTTGGATCGGCTGTTTATGGAATTCTCCCAAGTTGATAATTCCCACACACGTTCCTATCAAGGTTCCGGCTTGGGGTTGACCATCAGTAAAAAGCTCTGTGTGATGATGGGCGGTGACATCCAGGTAGATACCGAATTGGGTGTCGGTAGTACATTTACCATCCATTTGCCCAGGGACGTTATTGACCCAAAGCAATATGTGCCTGTGGAATCCGTGCTCAATCGGTTTCAGCCGGAAATTGTACGTCGGCAGCAATTGTCGATCGCCGAAACCCCGGAACGACGCAGCCGGGTTGCCACGATTCTGGTGATTGATGATGATCGACATATGGTAAATATTCTTGATCGAATGCTCAGTCGCGATGGATTCGAAGTTGTAAGTGCAGACTGTGGCGAACAGGGCATAATGAAAGCGCGCAAGTTGTTGCCAGACGTGATCGTGCTTGATGTTTTATTGCCGGATACCGATGGTTGGTCTGTATTAAAGATGATTAAAAGCGACGTTGCAATCAGTCATATACCGGTGGTTATTTTAACCATGAGCGAAGGCGCAGAAATCGGCTTTTCACTTGGTGCCTCACACTTTATGCACAAGCCTTTGGATCGCGATATGATGCTGGAATTGCTCCGCGAGTGCGTGCGCAAGTCTTGAGACCCGGCTGCTAATCTTCGTTAGGTACGGCAGGGTACTACGCTACCAGGCAGTTTCCGCCGTTGGTGTTGGCTTGCATCATCTTATCCATGCATATCTCCAGCAACTGGCCTGAATTCATATCCGGTGATTGCGCAGGGCAGGATTCCACGCCTACGGATACGGTAATCGCGATATTTCCGGCGCTGGTTCTGATGGTTTGACGATTCACCGACTTGATGATGCGTAGAAATAACGCGGTTTGGTCAAATGTATCATTGTTGTTTGACTGGATGGCAATCGCCAGAGAATGCGTTCTAACACGTGCAATCACATCCAGCGGTCGCAGATTGCGCTTGATGCATTCCGCCAATCCGGACACCAGTTCCAGCGTTGCCGGCTTGCCATAGGAATTGGTCATGCGCTGGAATTCATCAATGCCGATTACGGCGCATGTGGTCATGATGTCGCGAGCACGGGAGTTTTTCAGCATTCCTGAAAGTTGGTGATCGAGGTAATGCAGGTTCCATAAACCGGTTTCCGGGTCTTGGATGATACCGCTCACATCCGGCGTGGCAGTGATGATTTCCGGAATTTTCTTCGGGGCGGTTTGATTGATTCTCTGGCATATTTTTGCCGCCGCCCCGATGCGCGCCGCCAACACCGTGGTATTGACGGGTTTACTGATGAAATCATGAATATCGGCGTCGAAGGCTTTTACAATATCTTCGGGATTGTCGCAGGCGGAATACAGGACGACTGCCGTGTAACGTTCCGAAGCGCAATCACGTTTCTTGATGATCTGGGTAAGCGTCAGTCCATCAATACCTGCCATCAGCCATTCCGTGATCACGATATCCGCGTTGCGCATATCAAGTAACGCCAGGGCATTCTCTGCGGAGTCGGCGCACCGCACATCGGAAAATCCGGTCTTCTCCAGGGTGCTGCCCAAGGTTGAACGTACCAGTCTTTTTTCGCTGACCAAGATAATTGACGGTTGATATGACACCTTTGACCCCTGCCCCGTGATCTTCCAGTTATTGCCCACAGGCATCGTACCGGCGGAAAAAACAACAATGGCAATATTTATAATGTAAATAAGGCCATTGTTGTGTGACGCAGGTCACGGTTTATTTATCATAAACGCATATGACAAAGGCGTTTTATATGCTCGGCTGGGCTAATGAGTAATGGCAACGCTGGCGCTTTGTAACTGTCGATTCGTGACTGCACAGTTATAAAACACCTTGAGTGCGTAGCTATGTGGCGAGTTATCCCACAAATAGGCACTTAACATTACAATAAGGAGATTTTTATCGTAGGCGCTTTCCGAGACATCGACAGCGCCGAGTTTCAGTGACAGGGGTAATGCATGTTCTGCGGGCACACCCATCCGTGAGTTGATTACGGAGTCCATACCAATCATTGCCATGGAATAGCAGTCCTGAGCTTCATCTTCAACCGTGATGTTTTCATAGGACCAGCCGAGTGTAGGCACTATCAACAACATGCATGCGAAGGCATATCGAATGATTCTGATCATAATACCGAACTCCTATAATCTTATACCGGATTTGCAATAACGCTGCAGTATTGCCGCTATTGCCCGCTTTCCCCCCAATATTCATCTATTTTTAAAGTGTATTGCGCCAATGTTCCTAGATGTTTGACGCAGATTTTCGTAAACCGTTGCAGCAGGTCTTAAAGAAATTCCGATTCGATCCGTTGTATTTCTTGGTTTAACCGGCATTCTGAAAGCTGTATCGGCAGCCCCGCAGATGCCTTTACGGTGGCCGGAAGAGCTTAATCGATAAACACAAGCTGATGCATAATTTCGACCAGAATGAAGCCAGTTAGGACTGATATGGTTGCGGAAAAGAAATTGGTGGGTAAGGATATTCTGAAACAGTTGGTACCGTTCAATATGTTTTCAGAAGACAATCTCGATGAAATCTCGCGTACTACGTTCGTGGAATTTTTACCACCAAATACCAAGCTGTTTAAGAAAGGGCAACGGGACAAGTATCGCTACTATTTGTTGCGAGGCATGATCGTGCTCGAAGGCGCAGATACCGGCCCACAGATTGTAAAAGGCGGTACCAAGGAAGCAAGATACCCCCTGAGCACCACACAGCCACACAGTGCCACGGCTGTTGCCAAGTCGGACATAGCCTATATGCGTGTCGACCAGGACAAAGTGGATGCTATGCTACCGGATCAAGGTGGCGGTTATTCAGTCGATGAAATGGGTGCCGGTGAGGAAGCCGATGACGATGACTGGATGAGTAAGGTATTGCAATCAAAAAGTTTTCAGAAGCTGCCGGCGACCAATATCCAGGCGATGTTCATGCGCTTGCAGTCCATGCCGACAAAAGCCGGAGAAGTCATTATCAAGCAGGGTGAAGCGGGTGAGCACTACTATATAGTGTCAAAGGGCAAGTGTGAGGTGATCGTCGGCGATGGCCAGGGGCATGGCAAAAAAGTGGCGGAGTTAGTGGTAGGTGACAGCTTCGGTGAAGAAGCTTTGTTGGCGGATACCAAGCGCAATGCGACGGTACGCATGATGACTGACGGCGCTATGATGCGGCTATCGCGCGCGGATTTCGAAGAACTTCTGAAACAACCCTTGTTGAAAAGCGTCACCTTGGATGGCGCGAAGAATATGTTGAAGGAAGGTAGCATATTGATCGATGTGCGGTTGGAGAAGGAATACCAGAGCGGATCCATACGCGGCAGCAAAAACATTCCTCTCTATGCGTTACGTAAAGTGGCGCACAAGCTCAATCCTGACAAGAAATATATCATTTGTTGCGACAACGGGCATCGCAGTCGGTCCGGCGCTTTCTTGTTGAGCGAGCGCGGTTACGATGTCTATGTGCTGGAGGGCGGTCTCAAAGGTATTGAAGCTGGAAAAACCGCCAGCAACGGTTAGGTATTGTCCCGGCTATGCTGTACAACATTCATTAAAGTCCGCGTTTTTCCAGTTCATGGCGCGCGCCATGCGCGGCTATCAAGAGCGTGTCAGGTATCCTGCATCAGGCGCTGTACCAGAGCTTCATAGTCAATGACATGACCGGTATCAATATCCATTCTCAACGCGTGCTCTTGAGGGCGCCATATCAGCGGTTGCCGCAATTGCTGCGCCAAAACCTCTGGTCCCGCTTCGGAAATGTCGCGACCCGCGGCCCGTGCTGCTACTCTGGCGTGCAGCTCGTCCGGGCTGGTGCTTAAATGAAGCAGGTACATGCCGGCATGATGTCGCTGAGCCAGTGCATGGAATTCATCGCGCCGTTCTGGAGTCAGAAACGTCGCGTCGACGATTACGGTGTAGCCCCAACCCAGTAATTGCGTGCTCACTTCCAGCAGTCGCCGGTAGGTGGCATCCGTGCTTTGGTGGTCATAGAGCTTCTGTCCATAAGCGGCATCGGAGACTGCGTACGCGCTGAGACCCGCGAGTCGCTTGCGTTCCACATCTGATCTGAGGTGTACGGCCTCCATGCGCCAGGCCAGCTCCGACGCCACGGTGGTTTTTCCTGAACCGGAATAGCCCACGGTCAGCAACATGCGCGGTCGATTGTGTTGTGTGTAGCTGCTTGCCAGGCGCAGATAGGTGCTGCATTCAGCCTGTAAGCGTTGAAACTCCGGATCTTTGTCCCGATGCTGGCTAGCCTGGATCATGGCGACCTTGGCCCGCACCATGGCGCGGTAGGTCTTGTAGTAGTCGAGCAGTTCCAGTCCCGCGAAATCACCGCTATGCATCAGATAGGCGTTGAGAAAGGTATTGGCGTGTCGCCGGTAGCCGCAGTGCTGTAAATCCATGACCAGAAAGGCGATGTCATTGATGACATCAATCCAGCGCAATTCGGCATTGAATTCGATGCCGTCGAATAAGGTGATACGCTCCGCCATCAGCACCAGATTGGCCAAATGCATATCACCGTGGCATTCACGAATTCGCAGCGCACGCTTACGGGCGTCGAAAGCTGCTTGTAACTGTGCGCCTCGTTGTTGGCTCCACTGTTGCACTTGTGTCATCAGCGCAGATGGTGTTGAATGGAGTATTTGGCCGATTTGCGCGAAATTTTCCATGACTGCGTGGTTTATGGCTTGAAAGCTGCCATAGTTATCGGCGCTTCCCGCGACGGCGCTTTGGTCATGAAACTGTGCCAAGTAGCGGGCGAATGTGGCGAATGTTTCAGTTTCCAGGGCATGGTGGCGCAGGTAGTTGTCCAAGCGGCAGGTCGGTGCAAACTGCCGCATGGTGACGGCATAATCAAGCACGGGTCCCGGTCCGTTGATCTTGGCGTGCAGCGCATCGCCATTGATCGTAGCCACCGCCAGGTAGAGTTCCGGCGCTGACCGCCGGTTCAGACGCAGTTCTTCGTCACAGAAGAAATGACGCTTCTCCAGGGTAGAGAAGTCAAGAAATCCCAGATTTACCGGTTTCTTGATTTTATAGGCGCGACTGCCGGTGAGTAGCACCCAGGATATATGGGTTTCCACCAGTTCAATGTGGCTCACCGCATGGTCGTATGCATCGGGTTGCATCAGGTTCTGGATTAGGGGTGGTAAAGTCTTGTCCATCACCATGGGATATTCCTGGGTACTGGCAGAATATTGTAACTGACTAATCATCGCCCACCTTACTCCTTACCTTAAAAGAGTAACATGGGATTTTTACGTGAATCAGCGTAAACTGGCGCCTATCGTCCAGATACCGCAGGTAAGCCCGGTAAGCATGACAGACCATGACGGATCTCTATAATCTTGACAAGCTGATGGTGGAAGCCCGACGCCTGGCTACCGAGTACCGTCGCGCCACGGGAAAATCCCTGAGTATCAGTGGTGAGATAGCGCGCCATGATGTTGCGCGGCTAATGGATCTGGAATTGGTTACGGATACGCCCGGCGGTTATGACGCCGTGGGCCGGAATGAGCGGGCTGGCGTTCGCATTCAAATCAAAGGCCGGGCCATTTTTGACGAAAGCAAGTCTGGCCAGCGTATCGGCCAGTTAAAAATCGAGCAGCAATGGGATCGGGTTATGTTATTGATCATGGACGACAATTACGAACCATTGGAAATCTATGAGGCGGACCGGGAGGCGATTCTCACCGAATCCAGCGAAGATCGCAACAGCGGACGCAAGAAGCGTGGCGCCATGTCGGTGGCCAAATTCAAAGCCCTCGGCCATCTGGTATGGACTGTCAGTGAAGGTCCTGTTCATGACGATGTTGGCGCCAGCCAGCAACTGCCCTGAGCCCGGCAATCAGGAGACCCGCCGGAGCGTAACCTATGTATTCAGCAGCCGAAGTTTTCTCTCACGATGGAGTGCTGGCCGGCAGAATTGCCGGCTATGATTTCAGACCGCAACAACAGGCCATGGCCGATGCCGTGAGTGCCGCCATTACCGGCGCGTACACACTGGTGGCGGAGGCCGGCACCGGCACCGGAAAAACGTATGCTTATCTGGTGCCGGCGATCCTGTCCGGCCGAAAAGTGATCGTCTCCACCGGCAGTCGGAACCTCCAGGACCAGCTTTATTTCAAAGATGTGCCGTTCATCAAGGATGCACTGGGATTGCCGGTACGCATCGTATTATTGAAGGGCCGCGGCAACTATTTGTGCCGGTATCGCCTGCACAACAATGCAACCTATAAACGCCTGCGCCACCCCAAAGATTTGCACGCATTGGAAATGGTGCGTCACTGGGCGGGTAAGACTCGATTTGGGGATATCGCGGAGCTGCCGGAAATCGCGGAAGATTCCGCGATCTGGCCGCACATCACCGCCACTGCGGACAATTGTCTGGGCAGTGAATGCGAGGAATTCAGCGATTGTTATTTGACCCGGGCACGGCGCGCGGCGCAGGCCGCAGATATCGTCATCGTCAATCACCATTTGTTTCTCGCTGACCGGGCGCTCAAAGACGAGGGTTTTGGCGACTTGCTACCCGGCGCGGACATTGTCATTTTTGACGAAGCGCACCAGTTACCGGAAACAGCGCTCAACTTCTTCGGGGTTGCCATCAGCAGTCGGCAAATCAGGCTGTTGGTCAAGGAATCTCAGGAATTCCTGCTCGAGGAAGGTATCGTGAGTACCGGGGTGACACAATTGGCGGAGCGCCTGGAAGCCCGGATAACCGAGATGCATAACGCCATGGGGCGTACCGAACGGCGCTTGGCATGGTCGGAAATTCCGGATGCCGAGGGATTCAACACTTCGCTGGCGGTATTGCGGCAGACGCTGGACGAGTTTTGCGCTGCCTTGCGACCCCATGGTGAACAGAGCAAAGCACTGGAGCGTTGTAGCCAGCGGGGGCAGGACCTGCTGCAACGCATCAGCCTGATGAGCGGCAATTTACCCGCGGAGTTCATTCCGTGGCTGGACGTACATGCGGGCAATTTTTCATTACATGGTACGCCGGTCAATGTGGCCGGGGATTTTCAGCGCATCGTCACCGGCGCGGATAAAAGCTGGATTTTCACCTCCGCCACCCTGACCGCTGGCGGCAGTTTCAGCCATTTCACGGCAGCACTGGGTTTGCAGGCCCCGGTCACGCACAGCTGGGAAAGTCCGTTTGACTACGGTCGGCAGGCTTTGTTGTACGTGCCCAGGGTCATGCCGATGCCTCATGATCCGGAATATACCCGCGCGCTGGTGGCCGCCGCTTTACCGGTATTGCAGGCCAGCCGGGGGCGCGCGTTCATGCTGTTTACCAGCTATCGGGCATTGCACGAAGCGGAAGCCCAGTTGCGCGCTCATGACGGATTCAACCTCCTGGTGCAGGGCCAGGCGAGTAAAATGGAACTGCTGCAAAATTTCACCTTGGCGACCAACGCGGTACTTTTGGGTACCGCGAGTTTTTGGGAAGGCGTGGATATGCGGGGTGAAGTGTTGTCATGCGTGATTATCGACAAGTTGCCTTTTGCGTCCCCGGGTGATCCCGTGACCCGTGGCCGCTTGCAGGAGATGACCAGTCGCGGTGAAAATCCTTTCTGGCAGTTACAGGTGCCCCAGGCCATTATTATGTTGAAGCAAGGTGTCGGCCGGCTGATCCGGGATCGACATGACGCAGGGGTACTCATGATCGGGGATCCACGCATCGTCGGCAAGTCTTACGGTCGTAAGTTTATCGCCAGTCTGCCACCCTTGCCATTGACTCGCGACGTTCACGACGTGGTGGATTTTTTTCGGCGTTGTTCTGAAAGTAAGTTGAACTGACGCGCTCATGAAATTTCTGGCCCTGGATACCTGCACCGAAGCCTGTTCCGTCGCGCTGATCATCGGCGGGCAGGTGGAAGGTGAGTTTCTACATGTGGGAAACCGCCATTCGGAAGTACTGCTCGGGATGGTGCAGCGTTTGTTGAGCTCGGCGCAATTGCAGATTGCGCAGTTGGATGCGATCGGTTTCACGCGCGGGCCTGGTTCTTTTACCGGAGTGCGCATCGGGATCGGCGTGGTCCAGGGGCTGGCTTTCGGGGGAGATTTGCCGGTGATTCCAGTGTCCACCCTGGCTTTATTGGCGCAAAGTGCGGTGGCGCGACATGGCCATCCGTGGTTACTATCCTTGCTGGATGCGCGCATGGGTGAAGTCTATTGGGCCGGCTACCAGTGGCCTGGCCAGGGATCGGTGCGTGCAGTCACGGAGGAACAGGTGTCCCCGGCGCATCTCATCGCTTGTGATCCCCGGGTAAGCTGGTGTGCGGTGGGCCCCGGGGTGACGCCTTACCGGCAATCGCTACCGGCCTGGATTCAGGGCCAGACGCCATCATCACCCCAGGAAACGCTCTATCCCGACGCCCGCTACGCGGGCCCGTTGTTGGCGGAGGCGTGGCAATGCGGGCAGGTGGTGGCGCCAGAAGATGCGTTGCCCTTGTATTTACGGAACAATGTGGCGTTGAAGCCGAAACCGGCGCCGTGAAAACAACTATAAATGTATTGTATAGCGGTGTGGCAGGTGAGTGTTACATGCGGGGATTTTGTGATAAATCCCTGTTATTGCTATAGTTACCAAGTTTGTCGCCGACCACGGCGGGTCGGCTTCCATTGTTCGCTCTATGCGGGATTAGCAATGTTTGGAAATAAAAACGTTAGTAAGGCGCAGGTTGGCTTCTGGATTTATCCGGTAGTGCTGTTTGCGTTGCTGGCGGCCGCTTGCGCGGAGCCGGTCGTGCGTCCCAGCACGTTCAGTAAAAAGCAGCTGGACGTTCAACAGCAGGTGGCGATTGGGGACAGCGGTCAACGTCCAAATCTCATGAGCTGGGAATTGTCAGATGCGGATCTCAGCGGGATTGATTTCAAAGGCGCGAATCTTAAAGGCAGTAGCCTGCGCTATGCCAATCTCAGCGGCGCCAATCTTGCCAACACTAATTTGTCCGAAGCCGACCTGCGTAACGCCGATTTGCGCAATGCGGATCTTTCCGGAGCGGATCTGACCGGGGCCAAGCTGATGAAGGCCAATCTCAACGGCGCCAATATGATCGGCGCGGTGCTCAATGACGTGAATTTGCGGGAAGCTTCGATGGTGAACGTGAACCTGGTCAAAGCTGATTTGTCCGGCGCGAATCTGTATAAGGTTGATCTCAGTAAGTCCTTGTTGAATCGGGCCCGGTTAGTGCGGGTGAAAATGCAAAAGGCGGTGATGGCCAGCGTATTTCTCAGCGATGCGGAAATGAGTGAAGTTGATCTCAGTGAGGCCGATCTGCGCGGCGCGGACATGACCGGCATGAAGCTGGTGGATGTACAGTTCAATGGTGCAGATCTGCGACTTGCCAATCTCAGCTATACTTCCATGGCCAGGGTCGATTTACGCGAAGCCGATGCCGGCTTAGCGGATTTCAGTGTCGCACGCATCGAGGACACGAATTTCAGCGATAGCAGTTTGTATCGGGCGGATTTGACGGAAGTCACCGTGATCCGATCAAAGTTGGACAAGGCTAATATGAATTTGACGCGATTGAAAAACGCGACGTTTCGCAATTGCAGTATCGTCAATGTAGATCTTCGTGAAGCGAATTTTTATCAGGCTACCATCAATCTGAGTGTTATGGAGTGGGCGCGCATGGCGGGCAGCAGCATGGTGGGCGCGGACTTGTCGGGCACCATTATCAGTAAAGCGGATTTGGCAGGCGTGAATCTGCGGCGCTCCAATCTCACCAATGTCGTGTTTCATTTAACGGATCTGAGTCAGGCCGACTTGACCAGCGCCAATATCCAGAATACGGATTTCGCGGGCGCTAATCTGGATGGCACAAAAATGCGTACCATGCGCAATATGAACCAGGCGAAAGGCCTGGATAAAGCCAAGAACAGAGATCGGGCGGAATTCTAGATCCTGTCTACTTCAGTTTAATAAATGGGGTATTTTGCTACCTGGTAGCGGACACGCGTTTCGTTATAATGGTCGCACGCATAAGGGAGAGGGGAGGGGCACCGCCAGGTGCCGCCAAAACCAAAGTTATGGCAGCAAAAAAAGGACCGGTGCCTACCGGTCCTGATCTTTTCGCAGTGATCCCGTTAACCGCCACCGAGCGGCAACGGCGGTGCCTTGCCAACGCCCAGCCCTCGATCATGCCAAATCCGGTAATCGAATCTCACGGTCCACAGGTTGTTCCCGTTGCGGGCAGTGCTGCGCGTAACGCCATCTCGCTTTACGAAAGCCATCAACAGCAGGAATTTCGGGAGTATTACCACCGCACCTTCGGCTTTGACGTGTCGGTATGAACCGCGCCTCCCGGGGGAGGCGCGGAATATATGCTGAGGCTTAGAAACGGAACCCGAATTTCAGGCTATAGGATGTGCTGTCACCGGTTTTATCACCGTCCACGGCGATGTTGAACAGGCCCATATTGAAATTCACACCAACGAAGGTTTTGGTCTGTTGATCACTGGCTTCATCCAGATTGACCACTATTGCGGTGCTGGGGATGCTGATGGGTTTGTCGTAGC
This sequence comes from Gammaproteobacteria bacterium, assembly GCA_024641505.1. Taxonomy (GTDB): domain Bacteria; phylum Pseudomonadota; class Gammaproteobacteria; order SG8-11; family SG8-11; genus UBA6920. Next base: position 40,590 of record JAHECY010000008.1, on the reverse strand, counting down.
TGCCTTTGTATTGCACGATACCAACGCCGGCATAGGGGGTGAGCATGAGGAAACCCTTGGATACTGACACTTCCAGGCCCTGGCTGGAGAAACTGAAATCACTGACGCCACTGAGTTTGGAGAACGTCCCACGCACCGCCAGTGCGGGTGTGGCGACACCACCTTCCAGAATCGCGTAGCGCAATTCACCCCCGACCAGTTTTACATTGCTGCTCGAAGTACCCATATAAAAAGCACCGACGTCGATGCCGAACGGTAAGCCCTTTTGGGCCGCAAGTTTGAAAGTAGGCAACGTGGAAATGGTGCTGCCGCCGTCTACTACTTCATCCCATTTCTTGGCATTGGCCATTTTGGTCGCGGTTATCACCAGACCCACATCGATACCGGTGATGCCCAAGGGTTCGGCGGGCGCTACCGCTTTGTAGCTCATGGCGGAACTCAGGTCGGCGACGGCAAATTCAAAAATATCCTGAAACAGCTGTTCTGCCTGTGCCTGGGTAGTGGTACCGGAGGCGGCGCCACTGAGCAGCGAAAAGTCGATATCACCTTTGCCTGCGAGGACGTTGCCGGATGCACAACACAATAATGTAGCCGTAACCAGTGGGTAAACGCGTTTCATGAAAGTCTCCTGATGCGAATTATCGGGGTGCAAATTTTAAAGAAAGTGTGATGCGCATCACACAAACACTTCGGGACGTTGCCATTTCTTCTGTTACGTCCAGGAATATCAATACTTTAATATGTTTAGCTCAATCTGTCTCCTTCGTCCAACTGGATTTCACGCTCGCCAGTATTTGTTGATAACTGGCCAGGCGTCGGGGCTGGATGCTGCCCTGTTGTGCTGCATTGATCACTGCGCAACCAGGTTCCACGGTATGGCTACAATCATTGAACCGGCAGTGTTGGAGATACGGCCGAAACTCGATGAATCCCCATTGCGCCTGTTGCGCAGTGATATTCCAAAGGGCGAAGTCGCGCACGCCGGGGGAATCGATGAGTTCGCCACCCTGGGGAAAATGATAGAGCCGTGTGACCGTCGTGGTATGGCGGCCCAGCCCGCTGCTTGCAGACAACTCACCCACTTGTAAATTTTCCTCGGGCAACAGGCGTTGCAGGATCGAAGATTTACCGACGCCCGACTGTCCTACAAAAATACTGGTTTTTCCCTGGAGACAAGCAATCAACTCCCCCAAGTCTGTGTCGACCTTGGTGCTGATATACAACACAGTGTAACCGATCTGCTGGTAAGGTGTGAGGTCCTGAGTCAGTTGCTGTAATTGCGTGCGGGACAGCAAGTCGATCTTGTTGAGCACCAGCATGGGGGGAATGTTCACGGTTTCAGCCGCCACCAGGTAGCGGTCGATGAGTTCGAAATTGACTCCCGGTTTAATGGCGCTGACCACCGCGATCTGGTCGACATTCGCGGCCACCGGTTTCAACTTCTGGTGAAAATCCGGACGTGATAACAGGGTGCGCCGTTCGCGGCGCGCAATGATCACGCCGTTGCCAGTGCTTTCTTGTTGCCATACCACCTCGTCACCACATACCAGGCTGTCGATGTTCTGCCGGCATACACAACGGAACAAGGTTTTATCCGGGTCTTCAATGTCGAATTCCGCGCCGAAACTGGCGACAATGCGCCCGTGTAGCTCAGGACCCAGATCCTCACCGTGGGGTTGTGCCAATCCCTGCTGTTTTCTTTCCGCGCGAGCCAGGCGGTCTTCCTGAATTTTGCGGACCCGCCACTCCTGACGCCGATTCAGTTTGCGTTTGGCCATACACCAAAGGACAGTAAAGTGAGGATATTCAAGGCTCAGTTCTCCAGCAAGGCATTAATTTTCGCGGCGCAAATAAAATCATTTTCAGAAAGGCCGCCGATGGCATGGGTGGCAAAACGTACCAGAGCCCGGTTGTAATACACTTCCAGGTCCGGGTGATGATCTTCCCGATGCGCGACCCAAGCCACGGTATTGACGAAGGCCATGGTTTCATAATAATTCTTGAAGCGAAATTCCCGCCGTATTTCTTTATTTTCCTGCGATAAACTCCAACCGGGCACCTGCCGCAGCAGGTTCTGGGCGTCGTGCACAGGCAGCGGGCAAACGCCGCCTTCGCAGGATTGACACTTCTTCTGGGTGAGGTCGCTCATGATAGTAGATCTCCGTCCACAGGGGTAATGCCGCATCATACGGTTTTTTTCGCTGTCAAAGAATGGGGTCTGGTACAATGAGCGCATTAATTTTCACTGCCTCATTAAAGTCGTACCATAAAAAAGGAGTAGTCATGGCCCAAGACGCGAGCAATCTTATCTGGATAGACCTGGAAATGACTGGGCTGGATACCCTTAATGACAGTATTATCGAGATTGCCACCATCGTGACCGACAGCCAATTGAATATCCTTGCTGAAGGGCCGGAGCTTGCCATACACCAAAGTGAAGCGCGTCTGGCGGCCATGGATGAGTGGAATACCCGGCAGCATACCGGCTCCGGATTGGTCTCCAGAATCCGCGCCAGCACCATCGATGAACTGGAAGCGGAACGTCAAACCATCGAATTTCTGCAGCAATATGTAGGTGCCAGTAAATCGCCCATGTGCGGTAACAGTATCTGCCAGGATCGGCGTTTTCTCGCCCGCTGCATGCCAAAGTTGGAAGCCTACTTCCATTATCGAAATCTTGATGTGAGCACCATCAAGGAGTTAACTCGTCGCTGGGCACCGTCGGTCTATGGCGGCGTTACCAAAACCGGCGCGCACTTGGCGTTGAACGATATCCGTGATTCCATCAATGAGATGAAATATTACCGGGAGCATTGCTTCAAGATCTAATGGCGGATCTGTGTCGATACCATCTTGCTAGTCAATTGAGAATGGCGCGGGCGGCGGGTTGGTTTCGAGCCAATATCTATGGCAGCTTCATTCAGGATTTCCCGCCAGCTTTCGGTGGCGGTGGGGGCGCCGCAGGCGGAAAAGTGCAGCATCAGGTTTATCTGCGGCGCGACCCAACAGCAGGCGCTGCGTGATGTCCGCCCGTTTAAAAAATGTGAACAATCGCCACTGAATAAAAATAGTGAATCACAGTCTTGACAGTGTCGCGTCATTGTAGGCACACTAGCTCCATGATGACGATGACCTCAGGTACCAAACATTTTGCACTGCGCCGCCATATTTGGCTGCCGGCGCATACTGTGTGCCTGAGGGAATGGAGCGTTGATCGAGAGTAGTACCGGTTAACCGAGAAAAGTAAAACGATTCCCAAAGGCCGCAGCCCAAAAAGCTGCGGCCTTTTTCGTTTTCCACCAATGCAAGGAGAATGCAACAATGTCCGTGCCAGCCGCCTATCTGGGGATGATACTCATTTGGTCCACCACGCCCTTGGCGATCAAATGGAGCGCCGGTGGTCCCGGTTTTTTGACCGGTGTTACCGCGCGCATGGTCATTGGCCTGATGTTGTGCGTCATTCTGATCAAGCTGCTGCGAATTCCCATGCATTGGCGCAAGGAGCATAAACGTATTTATGCGATCAGCGGCGTGAGTATCTACGGTGCCATGATTTCCGTGTACTTTGGCGCGCAGTTTATCAGCTCCGGCCTGGTGTCCGTTGTGTACGGCCTGACTCCGATCATCATGGGATTGATGGCGGCCTACTGGTTACCCGGAGCGCGCCTCACATTCAATCATTTAATCGGTGCAATGCTGGGCATAGCCGGTTTGGGAATGATTTTCGCCGATGATTTGCATATGGACAAGGCCGCGTTATTGGGGGTTGGCATGGTGCTGGTATCGGTTACCGTGCATTGTATGAGCTCGGTATTGATCAAGCGTATCAATGTTACAGCGCATCCGCTGACTATGATAACCGGGGGGCTGCTGTTGGCGGTGCCGATGTTCCTGGCAACGTGGCTGTTAAGTCCGGAATCTTTGGATGGGGGCATGCCTGTGACCGCGGTGGCGTCGATTCTGTACTTGGGTGCTTTTGGCACCGTGGTTGGCTGGGCGCTTTACTATTATGTGCTGGTGAGGGTGTCCGCCGCTACCGTCGCGCTGGTGACACTGGTGACGCCAGTGATGGCCCTGGCCATTGGCAAGGCTTTCAATGGTGAAGTGGTCAGTGTGCATGCCTTGGCCGGAACCGGGATTATTCTATCAGGATTGGCATTGCATCAGTGGGGTGATGTCCTGGGTGGCATGGTGCGCAGAGCCGCGAACCGCGGGTAAATGTAAATTGTGGTGTATCCGTCCTCCTGCATTGTGGAAATCAATGCCGGGGGACGATATCCATTGCGGACACCCAATTTATGGCACATATGATCACAAATAGCCCATCATTGCCGGCGGAAATCGAAAATCACGGCACCCGTTTGTGGTGGAAGCGTCTGGGCTGGATGGGCTTTCTGTTTTTCCTGATCAAGGGTCTGCTCTGGCTGGTGACACCAGGGCTACTCCTATACTTTGGTCTGCAGTAATCCGCTACCATACCTTTTCCCGACAATAACGCTTACAATACCGGTATCATGAACCGGTCGCATATCATTGTTGTTTTATTTCTGGTGCTGTTGAACGGCTGCACCTTCCGTTTTATCTATAATCATTCGGACACGGTATTTCTCTGGCGCATCGATGATTTCCTGGATCTCACCCGGGAGCAGGAGCGTTTTCTAAAACCCCGTATCATGGCGCATGTGCGCTGGCACCGGGACAACGAAGTGCAGTCCTACATCGATTTCCTGAAAGAACTCCAGAATCGTATCCGGGATCAGGTGAGCGCGGAGGATCTGCAATGGTTCTATGCCTCGCTACGACCGTTTCGTGCCCATCTGGGTCGGCAGTTGCAGCAGGACGCGGTCATGTTGTTCGCTACGGTGAACAAGCGACAAATTGAACATTTGAAGGAAGAATTGGCGGATGGGAACGAGGAATTTGTCGAACGACTGGCAATGACACCGGAGAAACGTCTGGCAAACAAGGTCGATGGCATTGTTGATAAGTTGGAAAAATGGACCGGCAGCTTGAGTAGCGAACAGGAACGACAGATTGCCGCTTTGATGGCGCACGTTCCTGATGTCACGGACGACTGGTTGACTTACCGGCGCGGCCGGCAACAGGAATTTGTGCAACTGGTACAACAAGCCAGTGAAGGCACGGCAGTGGAAGCAGCGCTCTATGAATGGTTCACTCGTTCCCGGCCGGAAAAATTTCGCGATTTCTATGATGCGACCGACGCCATGGTGCTGAGCGTTGACAAGTTGCTCACGGAAAAACAACGCCAACATGTGATCGCGGAAATTCAGGAATGGATCGACGATATGACAACGGTACTGACGCGCGCCACGATCGAGCAAGGTGCGCTGGCGGGAGAACATTGAGCAAAGGTTGAGCGCCGCGCCGTCTGGGTTCGTCGCGACGGCCACCCGGGCGTACCGGGTAACCGCAGCCTGGAAAATCGCCAATCCATGCGCCATACTAGCGGCAATAGGTTTTTATCAGACGAGGGAATGTTATGGCCATCAAAGCGCATGTGCTATTTGAAAATGACAATCATAAGAACTATTTACTCGACGACTGGAATTTAGAGCAACGGCTTGCGGTACACGCCAACCAACACCTGATTATTCACAATGGCGCGGGCATGATTCTGGATCCGGGCGGCCACAAGATTTTCAGCAAGGCGTTTGCGGAAACCAGCGTGTGCCTGCACGGCGGCAAGCTCAAATACATATTTCTGTCGCATCAGGACCCGGACGTGGTGGCCGCGCTCAACGGCTGGTTGATGATGAGCGACGCGGTGGCCTATGCGTCAGCCTTGTGGATGCGTTTTATACCGCATTTCGGTGTCGATTCCAAAGTGCTGGATCGTTTGAAACCGATACCCGATGAAGGCATGTATCTGGATCTCAACGGTGCCGAACTGATGCTGTTACCCGCGCATTTTTTACATTCTTGCGGTAATTTTCAGGTTTATGATCCGCTCTCGAAAATTCTATACAGCGGCGATCTCGGCGCCGCGCCCGAACGTGAATATCTGCAAGTGGAAGATTTTGCCGCGCACGCCAAATTAATGGCCGGATTTCACCGGCGTTACATGGTGTCCAGCATAGCGATGCGGGCTTGGGTCAATATGGTCAAGGATCTTGATATTGAAACCATCGCGCCTCAGCACGGTGCCTGGTTTAAAGGCAAGGATATGGTGCATCAGTTTGTCGACTGGTGCGGCACCCTGGAGTGCGGTATCGATTGGATGGTGGACAAGTACCGGATCCCGGATCGTCCTCTGTAGGGTGCGTATCACGCACCGTTCTTGATTTTAAAGCGGCAACCCCGATCAGGGTCTGATGGAATTAAGTGCCGGTGCCAATACGCGCCCTGCAGCCAGTGTGCGATTGCCAGTGGATGTCGTAGGGGATGTGCGTCGTATTATGCCGTCAATTGCCCAGAGATTTTGCGTTCACGTAGCGCAGAAAGTGCGAGGGCAGGAGATTCATGGCATCCGCATAGGGAATGCTGCCGGCTTTACGGATGATTTCTTTGCCTTCGTTGCTGGTGGCAAATTTGACGAAATCAAGAATTTTTGGATTATTCTCGCCGGTGCGCGTAATCAGGTACAGGGGTCGGAACAAGAGATACTCGCCTCTTTTGATATTCTCCACCGTGGGTGGTACACCTGCCAGGCTGAGGATTTTCACGTTGCGTCGTTTGGCGCTGCTGACACCGGTGGCGGCGAAAGCGCTGCCGAATTTTTCCACGGCTTCTTCCGCTGGCCCCGAAGACGCGACGATATGTGCCAGGGGTGTGAATTTTTTATCGTAATCGTTGAACACCAATTCACGTAAAGCCTGGCCCACGCCGGAAATGGGGCTTGACCGTACGTAAAGATCTATTGGTTCATCCTTGCCGCCCAGTTGCCGCCAGTTGATGATCTTGCCGGTGTAAATATCACGCACCTGTGCCAATGTGATATCGTTGATCGGATTGTCCTTGTTGACAATGAATACAATGGCATCCCAGGCGACCGGCAATTGTTCCAGGTATCTTTCGTTAGGATTGTCTTCCATACGCGCACGGCAGGCGCCACCGATATTGATCGTATTCTTCTGTACATCCCGGATGCCACGTGTGGCACCACCACCTTCAAGTTTGATCACCACGCCGGTTTTCTTCTCGTAAGCCGCCGCCAGCTCTTTCATGAAGGCTTTTTTGGTAATGCCGCATCCAGCCCAAATCAGGGGGGTCTCGGAATCTGATAATGTGTCCAGTTCCGAGCTGGCGTACGCCACGGGCAACAGGCCAACAACAGCGAACAACACGGTAATAGGAATCAAATTCATGGGCGAATCTCGGAAACAGGTGAGGAAACGAATGAAATGTGCAACTCGTGAGGAGGTGGGAGCCTTTCCGGGCAACTCAAACTTTCCATCATAATTTTTATCAACCCGTACTTCTTTTGACGACACACGCTAACTTCAACCAAGCTATCATGTCATTGATCCAATATCATTGCAATATGCACCATAATACACGGATAGGGTGAAGGTTTTTATTGATGGTGATGTGCGATATGTAATGCAGCTAGACATCCTCTAAAAAGGTTTTACACTATTAATAGATATAATGACCGAATAAAATAATGGGATCGTCGAACGGACGACGTCATTGCTGATGTCGTGCTAACGCCCACCGCACATGTTCGCGAACTAATGACGATGGATGCTCCGCGTGTATACGCAATGTGGTGATTATCTGCATATCGGTAGGGGCATTGCCCAGGGCGACCGCCAGATTGCGTAACCAGCGTTCATGACCAATGCGGCGGATAGGGGTGCCTGCAGTAAGTCGCAGGAAATCCTGTTCAGTCCAACTGAAAAATTCCGTCAGGTCACCCTGTAATAAATATTGTCGTGGCGTAAATGCGGCTTCCTGAGAGACAGTGGCAAATCGATTCCAGGGACAATACAACTGACAATCGTCGCAACCATAAATGCGGTTGCCAATCAGGGGACGCAGTATTTCCGGAATGCTGCCATGGTGTTCGATAGTCAAATAAGAGATACATTTGCGCGCGTCTAGAACATATGGTGCCACAATGGCACCGGTAGGACAGACATCGATGCAGCGTGTACAGCTGCCACAATGATCAGACCCGGGCTCATCCACGGGGAGCGGTAAGTCCGTGTAGATCTCTCCCAGGAAAAACCAGGAGCCCTGATGTCGGTCAATGAGATTGGTGTGCTTACCCAGCCAACCCAGTCCTGCTTTATGGGCCAAGGGTTTTTCCAGTACCGGGGCGCTATCGGTAAATACCCGGTAGCGCCAGTGCGGTACCTTGCCACTGATGCGATCTGCCAGTTGCTGCAGGCGTTTACGCAGTAGCTTGTGATAGTCCCGGCCGGTGGCATACCGGGAAATATACCCGGTCTGGGGATTTAATAGCTGTTGTTCCATTGCAGTTTGATTTTCCGGCAAGTAATTCATGCGCAGTGATAGCACCCGCACTGTGCCGGGTACCAAATTGGCAGGGCGGCTGCGTTTATTGCCGTGACGGGCCATATAGGACATGTCCCCTTGGTAATCTTGTCGCAGCCATTGCAGTAGATGTTGCTCGGCGACACTCAATTCCGTATCACTGACGCCCATCCGTTCAAAACCCAATTCTTGGGCCCAGGCTGTGATAAGCGTGCGCAATTCTTGCATGGTCGTCGGGGAATTTGGTGTTGTGTGATTATTGTCGTTCATTGTCCGTATAATACTGTTATGAGCTCATTACCCCAGAATCTTTATACTTCCGAACAGGTACAACGTCTGGATCGCGTCGCTATCGATCACCACCAGGTTCCGGGTGCGACCCTCATGGAGCGAGCCGGTGCGGTGGCCTTGAGTGTACTACGCAAGCGCTGGGCCAATGCCCGCACAGTCGCCGTGCTTTGCGGTGTCGGCAACAACGGCGGGGACGGTTTCGTGCTTGCCCGCCTGGCCCACGAGGCAAATTTCGCGGTTCACATATTCCAGGTGGGCGACCCGACGAAGATCAAAGGCGATGCCGCTGCCGCCCGGCAACGCCTGCAAGGCACTGGCATCAATTACGGCATCTATCAGGGGCAGTCGTTACATTCGTATGATGTCATTGTTGATGGCTTGTTGGGTACTGGCCTCAATGGAGCTGTGGGAAATATTTGGCGCAGTGCCATTGAGGCTATTAATGAGTCGGGCAAGCCGGTATTGGCGCTGGATATACCATCAGGATTGCATGGCGATACCGGTCGCATCCTCGGCGCAGCGGTTTGTGCCACGATGACAGTGACATTTATTGGCGTAAAACAAGGCTTATTAACGGGGGCGGGACCCCGCTGCAGTGGCAAGGTGGTGTTCAGTGATTTGCAGGTACCCACGCAAGTTTATGGCGCGGTGCCGCCTGCCAGCCATCGCCTGGACCGCAAATTGTTGGAACAGTGGCTGCGCCCCCGCCCCATGGATATACACAAGGGGAAACTTGGTCATGTGCTGGTGGTCGGTGGTAATGCAGGGATGGCAGGCGCCGTGGCCATGGCCGCAGAGGCAGCAGGGCGGGTGGGCGCGGGTTTACTGTCGGTGGCAACACGCCTGGATCATTTGACGGCGCTCAATACGCAGCGGCCGGAGATCATGGCGCATGGGATCGAAGAGGCGGCGGCGCTGATGCCGTTACTGGCCAAAGCAAATGTGGTCGCCATTGGTCCGGGGCTGGGCCAGGACGCATGGGCGCTAAGTCTGCTGCGCGCGGCGTTGGATTCATCGTTACCGTTGGTGGTGGATGCCGATGCCCTGAATCTGTTGGCGCATATGCATGCCGCGACTGGGACCGATGCCCCGGACACGCAACGAGGTAATTGGATCCTGACTCCGCATCCCGGAGAGGCAGGTCGTTTATTACAGCAAACCAGCGCAGCGGTGCAAGAAGACCGTTTTTCAGCGATTCGGGAGTTACAGCAGAAATACGGCGGCATCATCGTCCTCAAAGGTGCGGGTACCCTGGTGGTGTCGGAAAGCCTGGCGATCAGCTTGTGTGCCGCAGGCAATCCCGGCATGGCCAGTGGCGGCATGGGGGATGTGCTCACCGGGGTGATCGCGGGTCTGGTCGCTCAGGGATTGCCCCTTAACATCGCCGCACAATGCGGTGTCCTGGTTCATGGTTTGGCGGCGGACCGCGCCGCCCAGGACGGGGAGCGGGGTTTGCTGGCCTCGGATCTGTTCCCTCATATTCGGCATTTCGCTAATCCCACGCGGCGTTGACGTGATGGAAACGGGATCGCTGACTGTTGCTTCACCCGAGGCCATGGAGGCACTGGGCGCGGCCTTTGCCCGGCAAATCCCCGGGCCGCTAATTATCTATTTATATGGCAACCTGGGGGCGGGGAAAACGACGTTCGTGCGGGGGTTGATCCACAGTTTTCACCCCGAGGCGAAGGTAAAGAGTCCCACGTTTACCCTGGTGGAGCCCTACGAGGACTTGCCCCGCCCGGTCTATCACTTCGACCTCTACCGACTGCTGGACCCCGAGGAGCTGGAGCTTATTGGGGCTCGTGATTACCTCGGGGCCGACAGTTGGTGTTTGGTGGAGTGGCCGGAAAAAGGGGGCACGGTATTGCCCGAAGCGGATCTCGAGATCCACATCGATTACCACGCCGCCAGTCGCAGTGTGCGCTTAATCGGAAACACGCCCCGCGGTACCGAGGTAATACAGCGCTTGCTGGCGGCGGGAGTGATCCCGAATAAAACGTGAAAAAGTAAGTTTTGGTAATATGTCGCGCTGAGAAGGGGTAAATAGCCTTTAAATGAAGAAGTTGCATGCTAAAATTAACTGGCTTTCTTAATATTTAACCGGCATTCGCTGCCAACCGGGGAACAACGAAGAAATATGGCGCAAGGTAAATCAACAATAATAATGTACATATTGGCCGGATTGCTGTTCGGATCTGGCATGGGCGTAAGTGCGGCAGAGCCCGCCCAAATCCTGGGAGTCCGTTTGTGGTCCGCACCGGATAATACCCGCATTGTGTTCGACCTCACGGCCCCTATTGAATACAGTATGTTCAGATTGAGTGATCCGGACCGGGTGGTCATCGATTTCAGCGATACCCTGTTGAAGAATCCTCTGGATCAATTGCGTAACGGGCCTGGCAACTATTTTTCACGCGTTCGCTATGCCAAACGCAACAAAACGGATTTCCGCCTGGTGTTGGACATGAGCAAACCCGTCACTCCCAACAGCGTGTTACTCCGGCCCAATGACCGCTATGGATATCGTCTGGTGCTGGATCTGGTGGACCGTACCGCAACGCCGCCACCGGAAACCCGACTCATCGCCGAAGACGGCAAGCAATTAAACGATCTGCGGGATGTGGTGATCGCCATCGACGCCGGACACGGTGGTGAAGATCCCGGCGCCACCGGACCGCGCAAGACCCAGGAAAAGGATATCGTCCTGGCGATCAGCAAGAGGTTGCAGGATATGATCGACAAGGAACCTGGCATGAAGGCGAGCATGATTCGCAGCGACGATTATTTCGTGCCGCTGAAAAAACGCCGACAACTGGCCCGGGAACGCAAGGCCGACATGTTTATTTCCATTCACGCGGATGCCTATCGTAAGTCCCGGGTGCGGGGTTCGTCGGTGTTCGTGTTGTCGGAAAAGGGCGCCAGCAGTGAAGTGGCGCGCATGCTCGCCGAGTCGGAAAACGCTACGGACATCATCGGTGGCGTGAACCTGGAGGAAAAGGACGATGTACTTGCCTCGGTGCTGTTGGACTTGACGCAATCGGGCACCATCGGTGCCAGTCTGGATTTGGGGCAGCGGGTGCTGGGCAATCTCGGCACCATCGGTGATGTGCATAAAGGTTTTGTGGAGCACGCGAATTTCGTGGTACTCAAGGCTCTGGGGATTCCCTCGGTACTGGTGGAGACAGGCTTTATTTCCAATCGCACCGAAGAGAAAAAATTGAAAGACCCTGGCTATCAACGGCGTGTCGCCGGGGCCATTCTCGCCGGGGTGCAAAGTTATTTCAGTGAACACGCGCCGCCGGGCACCTTGCTGGCGGTGCGCAATGTCAAACACGTGGTCAAACACGGCGATACTCTGAACGAAATCGCGGTGAAATACCGCACCAGTCCCGCCGCCATTCGTAAAATGAATCAGCTCAACAACAATGGCGACTTGCTGCATGTGGGGCGTGTGTTGCGGATTCCGCGTACCTGATGGTCCGATGCGGAATCCGATCGGCAAATAACGCGGTGGTGCTTCATGTAGGGTGCGTATTACGCACCGGTTCTTGATCTTGAACGAAGCCATCTTGCACGAAGCCGCCGCAACAAATACAAAATTCGGTGCGTAATACGCACCCAACACAGCCCGAAAGTTTTTCCTCGGCGAATCCGCGACATTGCGTATAATCCCCCCATGCAAACAGGATTCAAAGGACTGGCTATAGGTGTTTCCGTGGGCCTGCTCGGTTTTGGTTTGTATCTCACGCCCGCCGGCCGGTTTCTGGAGCAACACATTGGCCTTGACTGGCTGTTCAATCTGCGAGGTGCCATCAGCGCGCCGCCGCAGGTGACGGTGGTCGCCCTGGATAAGGCCTCGAGCCGCGCATTGAACCTGCCGGAGAAACCCCTCAAGTGGCCCCGCTCCCATCACGCCAAGGTTATTGATGCACTGCAACGTAATGGTGCCCGCGTTATCGCTTTCGATGTCCTGTTCAAAGATCCCGGCGATCTGGCGCAAACCGACAATCTGGGCCAGACCATACAACAAGCGGGTAATGTCCTGCTGTTTCAATACATGGACATGCAACGCATCGATGCCGGTGACAACCGGATCACCTTGGAGAGCCTGGAGTCACCGGTAACGGCGCTGGCGGATGCCGCGGTGGCGGTGGCGCCGTTCCCCTTGCCCAAGGTGCCCGCCAAGGTGTCGCAGTTCTGGGTGTTCAAGGAAAATATGGGTGGCGTGCCCACCTTGCCTGCGGTGGCGGTACAGTTATATCTCATGCCTTATTATCAGGCATGGCGCACAGCCTTGTTGGCCACGGTGCCGGCACTGGCGCCGGATCTGCCTGCTGATGGTGTTGACATGCTCGCCAGACAGCGGCTGATACCCGGGATGATAGCGCAGCGTCGCGCCCTGACGGCTGACGCCGGTCGCGCGCTGGCGTTGGACGATTACCTGGCGGCAGCGCAACTCGATGACGCTACGCGCCACGCACTAAGGTCCTTGCAGCGTCTGTATCAGGGCACGGACAACCGCTACTTGAATTTCATCGGTCCCGCACGCAGTGTCCGTACGGTGCCGTTTTACCGGATTTTCAACGGTGAGACAGAATCACTGAATGCAATGCGTGATCAAATCGTATTGATCGGTCTGTCCGAGCCCTTGCAACTGGAACGGGTGGATACTTTTTACACGCCGTTTTCCCAGGATGACGGCGTCGAGATCAGCGGCGTGGAGATCATGGCCACCGCTGTGGCCAACTTGCTGCAGGATACCAGCCTGCGCCCCCTGGCAAATGGCTGGATACTCGTGCTGTTCCTGGTGTGGAGCTGGTTTATGGCGCAGTTACCCCGATTGCTGCGTATCACCACCCGGGGGTTGGCGGCGGTTACCGTGGTGGCGGTGGTGTATTTTTTCACGGCGAGCGGTTTATTCGCGAGTAGTCAGATATGGCTGCCGGTAATCATCCCGCTGTTTTTTCTGACACCGCTTGCAGTATTTGCCACCTTGGTCCGGCAATACCGGGAAATTCAACGGGAAAAACTCAAGATTCGCCGCGCTTTCGGTTACTACGTGCCGGAGCGGGTGATTGACGAAATCGCGCAGAATTTCAGCCGGCCGCAAATCGAGAAGAAAGTCGTCTCCGGCACCTGTATGGCCACGGATGCGGAACGTTATACCAGCTTGGCGGAGACCCTGGCAGCGCCGGACCTGGGTCGGTTGCTGGATCAATATTATGCCAAGCTGTTCCAGCCGGTGAATGCCTGCAACGGCGTTGTTTCCGATGTGGTGGGGGACGCCATGATGGCTATCTGGACCTCGGCGCACAACGGCGTCGAGCATCGGCAGCAAGCGTGTCAGGCGGCGCTGGCCATCCTGGAGCTGGATACCCTGTATGCTGTGGCTGGTCGGGAACTTGCGCTGCGTACCCGCATCGGCCTGCATGCCGGAGAAATGTTGTTGGGCAATGTAGGTGCGTTGAATCACTACGAGTATCGCGCCGTCGGCGATATTATCAATACTACGGCACGCATCGAAGGGCTGGGCAAACAACTGAATCGATTGGCGCTGGCGTCCGCGGATGTGCTGCAAGGTTTGGACAATATTCATTCCCAATACCTGGGGCGTTTCCTGTTGGCGGGCAAAACCACATCAGTGGAAATTCATGGTTTGCTCACCGATGCTCAGCATAAAGATTTGTTGTCGGAAGCGTTGCCTCAGTTTGCCCATGCGTTAGACGACTTTCAACAGGGGCGCTGGCCCCAGGCGCTACCTTTGTTCGCCGACTTGGCCAGCCGGTACGACGATGGTGTCTCCCGTTTCTATTGCCGATTATGTGATCAATACATGCGACAACAACCGGGGCAGGACTGGTGCGGGGAGGTGGTAATGCATCGCAAATAGCGGATGAAATTGCTGTTGGTATTGACTGTTAGTATGTGAATCTCAATTTAAATCCAGTATGATTGGTCGTAAAAGACACGATAACGACAATTAAATTTTACAAGGAAGGACACCGTGGCTAACGGAAACCTCCGCAGCATATTACTTGGTTTTTTTCTTTTCCTATTGCTTGTATACGTGCTTCCGGCTTCAGCTCAGGAGTGTTCACGGCACATTGCCAAGGTGCTCACCCTGCAAGGTCAGGTGGAAGTGCAGCGTGCTGGCGTTTGGCAGCCGGTGCATGCGAACGACGCCTTTTGCTCAGGCGACACCGTGCGGGTTAACGCCGACAGTCGTGCTGTGTTCCGTCTTATGGAAGAGCAGACCAATCTGCAACTCAAAGAATTCTCCACCGTCTCGTTTACCGATAAAAAAGGTAAGGATACCTCCCTGTTGGAGATTCTCAAAGGATTTATCCATATCATCAGCCGCGTACCCCACAGCCTGGAAACCAAAACGCCGTTTGTCAATGCGGCCATCGAAGGCACCGAATTCGTGATCGCAGTGGATGACCAGCAAACCCGCATTACCGTGATCGAAGGCACCGTGGTTGCCCGCAACAACGCCGGTGTACTGCGCGTCGCCAGCGGTACCGGCGCCATTGCCGAAAAAGGCAAAGCACCCACCCCGATGTTGCAGATCAATCCCGACAACGCCGTGCAATGGGCCCTGCATTATCCTCCGGTGGTGCAATTTAATGTCACGGATTTCGCTGGCGCCGCTGGCCAACCTTGGGGGCCAGTGATCACCAATGCCTTGGAACGGATGAACGTGGGTGATATGGCAGGCGCATTAAAGCTGCTTCGCGACGTGGAAGCATTGGTGCCTGATTATCGTTTTTATACCTTGCGCGCATCCCTGTTTCTGTTCTTCGGTCAGGTTGATCAGGCCGCTGGAGATCTCGGGCAGGCCTTGACTGCTTCTGAACACAGCGGTGACGCCAAAGCATTGCAGGCGATCATCGCCCTCACAAAGAACGACAAAGTCGGAGCGCGGAATCTGGTCAATGAAGCGCTGTCCTTCAGCTCCGCCTCGCCGGTGGTGCATCTGACGGAGAGCTATGTGCATCAAGCGGAGTTCAATCTTGAACAAGCACTGGCCAGTGCGAAACTGGCAGCTCAGTTTGCGCCGGAAAATGGGTTGGTGCGGGCGCGATTAGCAGAAACATATCTAATGATGAACCAGCCTGACGAAGCCGTGGTTGCGGCAACACAAGCGGTCGCTCAATCAGGTGGTTTAGGCTCGCCTCACACGATTCTTGGTTATACCTTGTTGGTAAAACGAGACTATAAGCAAGCCATGGAAGTTTTCAGCAGAGCGCGCCAGCTTGACCCGTGGGCACCCATGCCCGTTCTTGGCATAGGGTTGCTGACTATGCGCAATGATATTAGGCAAGGCCGCGAACTTCTTGAAACCGCCGTTAGCCTTGCTCCCCGCAACGCGTTAATTCGCAGCTATATGGGCAAAGCTTATTACGAAGAAAATCGGTTCGACGAAGCGGGTAAACAGTTTGCATTGGCTAAGAAAATCGATAGTAAAGATCCCACGCCGTGGTTTTATGATGCTTATCGATTACAAGCGCAGAATCGATCTGTCGAAGCTATTAATAGTATACAGAAATCTTTAGATTTGAATGATAATAGAACGATTTATCGAGATCGTGGATTGTTGGATCAGGATGTTGCAGTGCGCAACGTAGGATCGTCGCATTTATACAATAGCGTGGGATTTGATAGTCTCGCTTTATCCGGTGTTAGTGAGGTGCTGGTGGAAAATCCTGCGAATTATGCAGCTCATCAGACACTGGCAGATGTTTATAGATTCTTACCGAAGCATGAAATTGCGCGAGTTAACGAATTGTACAAAGCACACTTATTGCAGCCTGTAGGAGCCAATGTAGTGCTGCCTAATTTGCTCGAAGCCAATTTGGGTATTTTGCCCACGGCATCCGTTGGGAAGCCTTCATACAATGAGTACAGTAGTCTTTACTACAAAAATGGGATGATGTTTCTCGGTGGTGCAACTGCGGGTACCAATGAAACTTTGGGAGATGAAATACTGATTTCTAGAGTTGATAATTCCCATAGCATCACAGCAAGTCAATATAAATATGAGACTAAGGGGTTTCGTGAAAATAATGACCTTGAAGTGGATCTATTCAATATAGATTTTCAAAGTGATGTAAATAAAGATATGGGGATTACTGCAAGTTTCCAGGAAAAAAAGCGAACCAAAGGGGATCGTGTCCTAACATTTTTTGAAAATATCAATCCAGACTTGAATGAGCATGAGAAAATAAGCTCACTTAGTGGTGGATTGAATTATCGAATCAATGAAAATACCTATATATTGGGATCGTTGATTCGTAAAGCTAAGAAGGAAAGAACAATTCAGAGTGTTGATTTCTGGAGTTATGATACGGCTGTCGATGTAAATAGTGTGGAAGTAGAATTGATAGGCAAACCTCTGCGGAATTTTTCGTATGAAGTGGGTGGGTTCAGGGAAGTATTTAACGAAGACGCAACCGATTATTTTCCTGAAGGAGTATTCAAGAGCCGGTGGGATACAAAATATCGCAGTATCTATCTTTATGGAAATATTATTTTGCATCCATTTACCTTTGTGTTGGGCATGAACTATAGTGAGTTAGATAGCGCTTTGGATGATGAGGATAAGTCGCAATCCAATCCAAAATTTGGAGTCTCTTATGATATAGACAAGAATATGCGTTTGAGGGCGGTTTACCTGAAAAATATGCAGGGTCCAATGATGTCTCCGGACAATGTAGTGCCTAAACTTGAACCGACTTCGTTGGCTGGTTTCAATCAGATGCAAATCGATTCTGTGGGTTCAGATTACACTTTGGCGGGTGTGGCGTTGGATGCAAGGGCGGGGGTTGATTTCTTTTATGGGATTTCAATGGCCAGACGTAATATTGATAATAATTTATGGTATTTGAATTCCACTACCGGTGCTTCGGAACTGACAGTTGTCGGGTCTCATGAAAACAGATTATTAGGCGACATTTTTTGGATCATTGCTTCAAACGTGAGTGCAAGTTTACGTTATGAAGCCGAACTAATTCGTCGTGATGATACCGATAGAGGATTGACTGGCAGTGAACAGTTTATGCTGCTCGACACGAAGCGTGTGCCTCTGGAGTTTAACTTTCTTGATTCATCTGGATTTACAGCAGGAGTTAAGGTTACGGCGGTTGCTCAGAAAGGTGAATTTACAGTTTATGACGACACTTCAGAGAATGGTATAGCTATTCGGAGAGGTAGTGATTCGTTTAATGTATTCGATGCCTCGCTAGGGTATCGCTTCTCTCGTCGTCGGGGATTTCTTAACTTGGTTTTTGGCAATTTAACTGGAGCAGAGTTCAAATTCCAGGATACCGATCCAGGAAATCCCCATTTAATGCCTGAAAGACAATATAGTGTGAATATTACACTTTCTTTCTAGTAATACTTAAACGTTTGCAGCGCAATATTGTGTAATATTGGCCATGTGTTTGCAATTGCGGTCTTAAAACCAATTGGTGCTGTTCTAACTGTCTGGAGGAGGAGGTGTTATGAGTATTGGTCATGAAGGTAAACATCAACATGAAGAACACATGGGCGAGGGAAATGCTGCGAGCAGGAATCCTGTTAAGCTAGTACTCAAGATTCGGGAGAATGGTGACATAGATCCTTATGATGCTCATGGTGAACCTTTGAAATGGAGTCAAGGCAAAAGCTGTTCAGATGATGGTTCACTTTCATTGGTTGGTGAGAAAGTGCAATGGGCTCAACAAGTTTTGGTCTATCGCAAGAATCCTGTTTGTGCCATTAGAAATGGTCGTTGGGTGTGTACTAATACCTGATATCTAAGGCAACACAATAACAAGAATAAATTTGGTAAAATGCAGTAAGGTAGCGGGGTTTACAGCGTTCACCAGAATCTAGTGGATATGAAGCTGCTGGATTCTGGTGTCCGATTAAAAAATAATAGGGACGCTCGCATGAATATGACATTGCCATTCTTACCGGTTAGATTCAAAGAATATTAGTCGAACGGATCTCGACAAATAAAAAATGAACATATAAATCGTTACCAGGGAAGGAGACGAACCATGACGCTCCTAAAAAATAGATTTTCCCAGAAACCACCCCTTACCATCATTTGGTTTACCGCAATATGCACTGTGCGTTTTAAACGGTGATCGCAAGCAATGGCTGGCCGATCGAAATTGAGTGCTCGGCGACGCAATTGCCATCAAAATATGCGCCACATGCTGTCATGTGCTGATTAGGGGGGAGGTTGTTTGTTCGCCATTGGTGTTTGGTAAGTGTCTCAGCTATATTCCAAATTGGGTAACCATACCTTGGTTTATCCAAGTTTTCATGATACTTGCCGCCATGAGTGGTACTTGATCCGAGGCGAGACTGGCATCGGCTAAGCGCTCGCAGAGCTGCGAAAAATTCTCCCCTGCGACTACGCCCTGCAGGAACGTTAATTCCTCAGTGGATAGGGTGCGAAAGCGGGTTACCAGGTCATGGCGCCAGATCAGGCAATGTTGTTCGGCGGGCAATGGCTGGATGTCCGGAAAATTTCCGTCTTCTGTTGCTGCCCGCCACAGGGGCAGGATATTCCACCGGAAGGGCAGCGTGTGCACCGAAGGATGCAAGGTTAACGTTAATTGCGGCCAGTGTTCCGGCGCTACCTTGGCTAAGTCCTCATTGCTGGCGACGGCGGCGTCGGCGGCGTCAAATGCCATAACCAAGGTCCATTCGAAGTGGGCCAGTTCGGCGATGTAGGGATGGCGGCAATAGGGTTCCTCGGTGCCTAGAAACTCACTCATGTATTGACCGAACCAGCGCAGTGAAGGGAATTCCGAAGGGTGGTGGTTAGTATACCGGACACACAACTCACTGAATGCCTCGTCCCCCAATAAGGTATGCACGGCCTCATAGTCCTGGGCTAAGGCCTCTTCCAGGCGTGCATAATAAGCGTGGCTGTAGATGGCCAGACGTGTCGCTGCGCCAAGTTTGTCGTCACTGGTGATATGGCTGACGATGGCCGGGTCGCGCTGCATCAAATGGCGTTTGAATGCTTGTTGCATTTGCGCCAGAGTGAGGGGTGGTGCCGCCCTCATGGCATGTTCGCCACATTGCGCGTTGCTGACTGACCCAGCACGCTGGCGCCAATGTCGCGGGCCTGCTGTAGCTCCGCTAATAGTTCCTCAAAGGGCGGCATACGGTCGTCACGTTCGATCATGGTCGATACCGCGCCAAACCGCGCCAATGCCGCGGCATAAAGTTCCCAAACCGGATCCACGACAGGGTGGTCGTGGGTATCAATCACGTAGTCGATGTGATCCTCATGTCCCGCCAGGTGAAACTGTTGCACACGTTCTACCGGGATGCCGTTAAGGTAGTCCAGCGGATTGAAATCGTGATTACGGCTGCTGACATAAATATTGTTGATATCCAACAACATCAGACAATCGGCCTCTTCGACCACGGCCCGATAAAACTCCCATTCATTCATTTGGGAGTGCTGGTAAGAAACATAACTGGAGACGTTTTCCAGGAGAATTCGCTGTCCCAGAAACTCCTGCACGGTTTTTACACGGTTGGCCACATGTTGGATGGCTTCATCGGTATAAGGGAGCGGCATCAGATCATGGAGATTGTGCCCACCCTGTCCGGTCCAGCACAAGTGATCGGACACCCAGCAGGGTTGTGTTCGTGTAATCAAAGCCTGCAAGTCGCGCAAATAATCAAAATTCAGGGGATCGGTGCCACCGATGGACAGGGACACGCCATGCATGACCAACGGATAGCGTTCACGTACCGCATCAAGGTAATATAGCGGCTTGCCGCCGCGCACCATGTAATTCTCGGAAATTATTTCAAACCAATCTACCGCCGGATGTTGCTGGAGAACCGCTTCGTAATACTCCTTGCGTAATCCTAAGCCGTAACCGAGAAACGTGCGCTGTCCGTGTGGTGAGTTGATAGAATATTTCATGGGATGTAAACGCTTTTACAACATTCTCAATACTGGCTAGAAATGACGGGATGTTGCCAGGCAACATCCCGAACCTCATGCTAACTCAGGATTCTTTGTCAGATTCTTGCTTCAATTTGCCGCCGGCCTCGGTGCACTTTTCCTCGGAAGACATCTTCAGAAAGCCCTTGCCTTTACAAGCGCTCTGGCCTTTGCAGGAGTTTGTAGCACTTTTACAATCATTCTTGCCTTTGCAGCTATTAACGCCGTAACACTTTACGCTAGCGCCTTCATCAGCATAAGCGGTACCCACGATGGGGGCCAGGGTAAACATGCTTGCAGCCGCGACGGCCAGTGCTACACCGGTGGTTTTATTCAGTTTCATAGATTGCTATCCTCTGGGATTGTCTGTCATTTGGGTTAAGATCACTCTGACGATATTCCAAGACATTTGTTACACAATTATCACGCACTCGGAAAATTTAAACAATTTTTGGCACGACATTGTCGGCGCAATAATACTGCCAGGTGCGTAAGAACAAAAGGAAATTAAAAGACTTACGGAGATTAAGCCGGAGATTTAGCGGAGATTTAGGATACCCACCAGAAAAATTCAGGGCATCCATCAAAGAAAAGTATATCTGAAATTTGTAGGGGAAATGTGTGGGGGTTGAAAAGTGTTCTATCTATAACCATCTTTAACATGGGTCTCCCTGCTTAACCCTCTTTACTACTGTCGTTAAAAAATAGCACATGCCAGGGATGGCGTTTGCGGCCAGTCAGGGATTTTTCGCGCTTTGATTACC
Organism: Gammaproteobacteria bacterium; assembly: GCA_024641505.1. Taxonomy (GTDB): domain Bacteria; phylum Pseudomonadota; class Gammaproteobacteria; order SG8-11; family SG8-11; genus UBA6920. Next base: position 19,110 of record JAHECY010000008.1, on the reverse strand, counting down.
GGAGGGTTGCAGTGTTACGCCGAAAGTCTTGCCGATCATTTCGATATATTCAGGACTATCCCAGGGCCGGGATCCCCTGACCTTGTCCAATACTTTACCGTTGGCATCGATCAGCAGTGTCAACGGGATGGAACTGGCTCCCAACATGTTCTCCATCATCAACTGCTTATCCAGATAATTATCAAAAGTGATGCCCGATTTCATAATGAAGGCATATGCCGCGTTCGCATCATCATCGGTGGAAATGCCGATGAGATTGAAATGTTTACCACCGTAGAGATTGGCCAGTTGTTGCAAGGAGCTCATTTCCGCGCGGCACGGTCCGCACCAGCTGGCCCAGACATTAATGATCAACGGCATACCGCGCAATGACGAGAGCATGCGGAAATCACCGGTGAGCCCGTACAGGGGCGCTTCCCGCAGCATGCCGCCGACGGGCACTTCTCCCGGTGTCGCCGTGACCATGGCGGGACTGAGGGACAAATAAAAACTGATCACCACTAACAGCATCTTTCTCATAGGGGGCAGTATATCAACTCAAGAATGCGATTGTCTGCTGGCCCGGGAGATTTACCCGGCGTTGGCGCAAAAAAAGGAGAGAATATCAGCAGTATTTCGTGAGAATATCCGCGTAATCGGCGCGTGTTACTGTCGGGGTTTGGTTCGGACATAAAAAAGCCCCGCACCAGGCGGGGCTCATTTTACCGACAATATACGGCGATTACGGGGTCATTACCACCCAACGGCGCATACCATAGTCGGCCACGGCGGTGACGCCGGCCGGTACTTCAGCCACACCGGGGATCAAATCGGCGGTGACGAAACCGTTGCTCTTCATGGTGTTCTGGCACATGAAAAATTTCACCCCTTTGGACAACAAGTAATTTACTGCGGCTACCGTAGGCCCATTACCACCAACATCAGCATATTTACTATCGTATGCAGTGTTGTCCAGCAGGAACTTGCCGGCGCTGCCGTGCACGATGACCGCAATATTGTAACCACCTGCGCCTTGGCTAATGCCGTAAACCTGCTCATAGTTGTCAACCATGTTCTTAACATTGTTGATTTGCTGGTTGATGCCGTTCTTGCCATTAATAGCTGCGCCGCTTACATTCACGGCAACTTTGATTTCTTCCCGTATGCTCAGGCATTGCGTGATGTCACTCGTGAGGACACCGTCGATGGTGGCGCCAAATTTCGCGTCCATTGCTGCTTTGGCGGCGTCCGGGCAGGCATTGTTTGCGGGTGTCGCAAATGCCACCGGCGTAAACGCCAGAGTCGCGGATAAGAGACCAACGATTGTTACTGCTTTCACTATGTAAACTCCTGAATAAGGCCGATTGATTGCTGAACTTAATTGCGTCCAAATATACTGCGTTTTATACGCGAGCGAAGACTGCCAGAGCACGCCTGGATTTGTCAAGCGCGGTAACCGAGTGTTCTCTAAGAACAGAACAATCAACTTGCCTAACCCGTTGCTGGCAGTAAAAAACTTAATGATCCTATAAGCTGTAGGTGTCACGCGTAACCCGAGGTGAACTTATTCCTGAAAGTAATACAATATATCGATTGTTATACATGGCCTGAGTCCGAGAACATAAATTATTATTTCACCAGCGCGCGGCCGCCGCCCCGGGAGTCGCTGGCCGCGGTGACCCGGTTCAGCTTTTTGTCCCAAAGCACTACCTGCATGTCACCATAGTGCCGACCCACTGGCTTGAATTCATGCCCCATATTCTTAAGCGCTGTGATGACGTCTGGTTGCAGGCCGTTGGTTTCATATTGAATGACATCGGGTAAATACTGGTGGTGATATCGCGGTAGGCTAACGATGCTTTCAGCAGAACCTCCGGCGACATACTCAAGGACACCCAGTAATACCATTGAGATGATGCGACTGCCACCAGGGGTGCCGATGATCAGCAGGCCTTTTTCGTTTTCGACCATGGTGGGTGACATGCTGGATAGTGGACGTTTACCGGGTGTAATGGCGTTGGCTTCGTTGCCCACTAATCCATAGGCATTGGGAACCCCAGGCTTGGCCGAGAAGTCGTCCATCTCATCGTTGAGCAGAACCCCGGTACCCCGTGGTACAAAGGCAGCGCCAAAGGGGTAGTTGATTGAGAGGGTCGCAGCAACCTGGTTACCCTCCCGATCGAGAATGGAAAAATGGGTGGTATTCTCCCCCTTGGGCGCGGTATCGATGCCAGTCAGCGAGTCGCTGGGTGCAGCTTTCTTGGCGTTAATGAATTTACGCAGGTCATCGGCATGGGCGCGGGAGGTCAGTTGTTGTACCGGTACCTGAATAAAATCCGGATCCCCCAGGTACAACGCTCTGTCACGGTAGGCCAGCCGCATGGCTTCCACCACGTGGTGCGTGCGTTGCACCCGTGTCATTTTGGACAAGGGAAACTCCTGCAACAAGTTCAGCATGGTAACCAGGGCGATGCCACCGGATGACGGTGGGGCGGCGGAAACTATTTTCATGCCCCGGTACTTGCCTGTCACCGGTGTTCGTTCCAGAACCCGGTAATTTTTCAGATCGTCCAGTTCCCAGACGCCACCCGCCTCTTTGACAGCGGTCACTAATTGATGGGCCACGGTCCCTTCGTAAAAACCCGCACGGCCTTGTTTGGCCAGCATCTCAAGAGTGTTGGCCAGATCCGCTTGCTTTAATATAAATCCCAAAGGTGGCAGGTCGCCATCTTTGAGAAATATCTCGGCACTTTCCAAGTCGTTTTGCAGCGCAACGAAGCGAAATCCGGCCTTGAGAATATAGTGTTTGTCCACAGGAAAGCCGGTGCGCGCCCAGCGAATAGCGGGTGCCAGGCTTCGCGCCAAAGGAAGTTTGCCGTATTTTTCCGACAGCAGTACCCAGGCCGCCGCTGCTCCGGGAATACCCGCCGCCAGCGGGCCATCGATGGAAAGACCCGGTACGACCTCACCCTCTGGATTCAAATACATGTCGCGATGGGCATGGGAAGGTGCAGTCTCCCGGCCGTCAATCATGGTGTAGAACTGGTCAGACGCCCGGTAAAGTAACCAGAATCCGCCACCACCAATGCCGGAACTGGCAGGCTCTACCACCGCTAATACCGCACTTACCGCGACTGCGGCATCAATCGCATTGCCGCCTGCTTGCAAGATTTCGTGACCGGCCTGGGTGGCCAGAGGGTGCGCACTGGCGACAGCGGCTGCCGGGGGGCTGCCGGCGTAGGCGCCTGCGTGGCTGGCCAGTAGAACTAATAAGGCAATGCAGCGGAAAATTTTCATGGTATTTACAAATTTGTACGGTTAAAAGATTCTTTATACCAGTTTACGGTTTCAAACGCTGTATGGGCTGCCCCTCGACACCGTGTCGCAGCGTGACATTCCAGTAATCGAGCACCTGACCATGGATACCGACAGTACTGTCGCGGGGAGGTCCAAATCGGCGACTATTCAGCAATAGTTTTCGGTATGTGTCGTGGACAATGAATGCCGCTGAGGTGCAAAATCCTTCTGAACTCGAATAGCATTACTTTAAGTGTATATTAACGGTGAAGCACAGTCCTGTGTCTTGCACATTCATTACACAGGGAACTTGGCGGGTTAGAAATCACTATCAAATAATTTCGATTGGAAGCAAACGATCTTTATGCGCTATGATTCGTTATCCTTAAGAAGGTTACGCCATAATTATGGAAAATCGACAAAGTGAACGACAAACGGCCGTCAGGCAGAGTGTCGATGTATCGTTTAATCGCCATCTACACTGCGGCATACCCGTCAGCGATCTGTCGCTGGGAGGAATTTTCCTGCAATTGTGCGCAGCACCTTCACCCACACGGGGAACTGAATTCAGTCTGGTGTTTCGCGCGGCAGGCACCATGCGCCTGAGATTCTATGTGTCTGTGGTCAGAGTAACCGACGCTGGAATTGGCTGCCAGTTTCAACATCTCGGAAGCCGCGAATTGGTTTGGTTAAAGAAATTGATGGCGCATATGCAGAACGAGCACGGATAAGAAAAATTCGGGCACAAATTCAGGCAAATACCGGGGCATATACCGGGACACCCACGGCATTTCTGGATATCCATCGGCGAATTAAGCCTTGGAAATTACGAAATTACTGGGACACCAATTACTGGAATTACTGGGACAGCCACCGAGCCCACCCTCCAAACCCACCCACCGAACTCACCGGAACCCCAGATTTCTGGATCACCGGCCACGACTTCACCGGACGGGTGAGCTTTTGGATTCCAGGAGTTTCGGTCGACGATAGCTATTTGCCGTCGGTATATATAAGGAAGCTGACGTGGTCGTTAATCGTACAATTCCATGAGCTCTACGATGCTCCATCTAATAACGGTATAATTCCCCGGTCCTCCCAAGAGATGTTTCGGGCTGTATAAATAATGATCACGCCAAAATTACCTACCCGTATTCATCAGTTGTCAGAGCGCCTGGCAAACCAGATCGCCGCCGGGGAGGTGGTGGAACGACCGTCGTCCGTTGTGAAAGAATTATTGGAAAACAGTCTGGATGCCGGTGCTACCCACATTGAGGTGGATGTGGAGGAGGGCGGTAAGCGCCTGATCAGGATTCGTGACAATGGCTGCGGTATCGTCAAAGAGGATTTGGGGCTGGCGTTGAGTCGCCATGCCACCAGCAAGATCAGTGAACTGGAGGACCTGGAGCGAGTAGCGACGCTCGGGTTTCGGGGTGAGGCTTTGCCCAGCATCGCTTCCGTGTCGCGGCTGACCCTGACCTCCCATAGCGCGGAGGGATCACAGGCGTGGTGTGTGAGCAGTAATGTTGGGATCGATGGAACTGTGCCTCAGCCGGCGGCCCACCCGCCGGGGACCACCGTGGAAGTGCGTGACCTGTTTTATAACACTCCTGCCCGACGCAAATTTCTGCGTACCGATAAAACCGAGTTCTCACATCTGGAAGAGGTGGTCAAGCGTATCGCCTTGAGCCGTTTCGATGCGGGGATCTCGTTACGCCATAATCAGAAGCCGGTGCATCACCTGCGGGCCGCCGCCACGCTGGCGGAACAGGAACAACGGGTGGCTCTGTTGTGCGGCAATGAATTTCTACAGCATTGCCGGCGCATCGAGTTTGAAGCAGGTGGCTTGCATGTTACCGGCTGGATCGCGTTACCGGTGTTCTCCCGCAGTCAGCCGGACATGCAGTATTTCTATATTAACGGACGCATGATTCGCGACAAACTGGTGAGTCACGCGCTACGCCAGGCATATCAGGACGTGCTGTATCACGGCCGTCACAGCGCCTACGTATTGTACCTGTGGTTGGACCCGGCGCTGGTGGACGTGAACGCTCATCCCACTAAACATGAAGTACGGTTTCGGGAAAGTCGCCTGGTGCATGACTTTCTCTATCGCAGCATCCGTGATGCGCTGGCGGACGTGCGTCCGGGTGATCAAGCGGACCCGGCTCGGGAAATGATGGTTCCACAATATCCGCCTGCGGTCGCCGCGGGTACGCTACGCCCTGCCATCCACGAGCAACGTTATTTTCAATATCCGGCGCAGCGCGGTTCTGCTCTGCCGGTGGCGGAGCAATTGGCGATGTATGCCGCACTGGGGCAAGTCGGTCCGGTGGGGGAGGTGCCCCAGGCTTTGGCCGAGAACGGCGCGTCGCCGCTATTGCCACCTCTGGGTTATGCTCTGGCCCAGTTGCATGGCGTGTATATTCTTGCGGAAAACCAGCAGGGATTGCTGGTAGTGGATATGCACGCCGCCCATGAGCGTATCACTTATGAACGCATGAAAGTCGCCTACGATAGTCACGATATCAAGAGCCAGCCGCTGCTGGTACCGGAAACACTGCAAGTCAGCGCCCGGGAGGCGAATGCCGCCGAGGAATATATGCCGGTGTTCAGCGAGCTGGGATTTAACGTGGAACGCATCGGTCGTGAGACTCTGGTGGTGCGTCAGGTGCCGACCATTTTGCGCGCCAGCAATGTGCCGACCCTGGTGCGCGATGTGCTGGCGGATTTGATCAGCTACGGTGGCAGCAACCGCATACGCGAGGAAATCAACGGCATCCTCGCCACCATGGCCTGCCACGGTTCAGTGCGCGCCAATCGCCGGCTCAGCATTGAGGAAATGAATGCCCTGTTACGCGATATTGAAAGCACCGAGCGTAGCGGCCAGTGCAATCATGGCCGCCCCACCTGGTTTGCCCTGACCATGGAACAACTCGATAAATTATTTATGCGCGGGACCTAGGGTGCGTATTCCGCGTCAAGCGATAGAGGCATGTCCCACCGGCACCTGGCCTGGTGGGAAATCCGAATCGAAGAGCCTATGATCTGTGGCGCACCTTGAAGATGCGGTACGTCATCTGCGGACACTGTTACGCCGCTTCGCACCTGTTACAGCAATCCAGAGTGTGGTGTACGCATTCCGTACGCAAGCGGCTATGCAATCATGCTCCCGGTTCATTCTCCGGCAAATTCATCGATGAGAAATTGAAACCCGCGTCCACGTAAGTTATCTCGCCGGTGATGCCGGAAGCCAGATCAGAACACAAAAACGCGGCGACGTTGCCCACCTCGTCAATCGTCACATTGCGGCGCAACGGCGTGTTCTTCTCGGCGAAATCCAGCAGCTTGCGAAAATTCTTGATGCCGGAAGCGGCGAGGGTGCGGATCGGGCCGGCGGACACGGCGTTGACTCGGATACCCCGGGCGCCGAGACTTTGGGCCATATAACGTACGTTGGCTTCCAGGCTGGCCTTGGCCAGACCCATCACGTTGTAGTTGGGGATGGCGCGTTCCGCTCCCAGGTAGCTCAAGGTGAGCAGGGAACCGTTCCGGCCTTCCATCATGGGCAATGCCGCCTTGGCCATAGCCAGGAAACTGTAGGAGCTGATATCGTGGGCCATGCGAAAACCTTCACGCGTGGTGGCGGTGACGAAATCGCCTTCCAATTCTTCCCGCGGCGCGAAGGCCACGGAGTGAATGACGACGTCGAGGCCGTCCCAACGGGACGCCAGACCTTCGAACACCGCGGTGATTTCCTGATCACTGCCTACATCACACGGGAAAGCGATGTCGGAACCCAGCTCCGCGGCCATTTTGAATACCCGATCCTTGAGCTTGTCATTCTGATAGGTGAACGCCAATTCGGCGCCTTCCCGGCGCATGGCCTGCGCGATACCCCATGCGATGGAACGATTGCTGGCCAGACCGATGATCAGTGCTCGTTTGCCCTGTAGAAATCCCATGTAACCCACCTCGTTTTAATTGTTCGCTATCAAATCCCGCTGGACGGGGAAAGGCGCTATTTTATGCGACCCGGACTTTTCGTGGCAAATTTCTTGCTGTGATATTTGGAATAATACTGGAAATAAGTGCATCGGGTTTGCAGTTTCCTGAAAACAATGGCAATTTAGTCAATAATTTGGCCGTGGGAGAGTTTAGGGACTTGGTGAAAAATACAGCAACAATTTTATTGTCCTTGTTCTACGCTTCAGTTCTCGGACTTTCCGGTTGCGAACGACAGGCCTGGAATAATCCCTATCCGACGACAGAGGCCGAAGCCAATATCCTGTATTCCGCGTTCGATGAGCGACCCAATCACCTGGACCCCGCACAGTCTTATGCGTCCAACGAAATCGAATTCACCGGCCAGATTTACGAACCCCCTCTGGAATACCATTATCTGCAGCGTCCCTATACGTTGATTCCCTTGGCCGCGGAAACCCTGCCGGTACCGGTATATCTTGATGAGCAGGGACACACCCTGCCCACCAACACCCCCATCGACAAGATTGCCTTCAGCGTTTATACGGTGAAGATTCAAAAAGGCATCCAATACCAACCACATCCGGCGTTTGCTCGCGACGAGGCCGGCAACTATCTTTATCACCACCTCAGTGCTGAAGATATTGAGAATGCCTTTGAGTTGCGGGATTTTCCGCGCACCGGTACCCGCGAACTGGAAGCGGGGGACTACGTGTATCAGATCAAGCGTCTGGCGCACCCGAAGCTGCATTCGCCGATCCTGGGGTTGATGAGTGAATACATCGTGGGATTAAACGACTACGCCAAACGTCTTGCGCAGGAATATGAAAAACTTGCGGCGGTTCAGGGTGAGCCGGCGTATCTCAATCTTCATGACTATGATTTCGAGGGCGTGCGCATTGTCGATCGCTATACCTACCAGATCAAGGTTCATGGGAAATATCCGCAACTGCTGTATTGGCTGGCGATGCCGTTTTTCGCCCCGATTCCGCCGGAAGCGGACAAGTTTTACACCCAGCCCGGCATGAAGGAGAAAAATCTGACCTTGGATTGGTATCCGGTAGGAACCGGGCCGTTCATGCTCACGGTGAACAATCCCAATCGGGAAATGATCCTGGAACGTAATCCTAATTTCCATGGCCAGACCTATCCGACCACCGGCGAACCCGAGGATGCGGCGGCGGGGTTGCTGGTGGATGCGGGTAAAATGATGCCTTTTATCGACAAAGCGGTGTACAAGCTCGACAAGGAAAGCATCCCGCTGTGGAACAAGTTCTTGCAGGGTTATTACGATACGTCCGGCATCAGTTCCGACAGTTTCGACCAGGCGGTAAAGATCGGTGCCGACGGTGAAGCGGCCTTAACCGATGAGATGCGCGGGCAAAATATCCGTTTGGTCACCAGCGTGGCGACGTCCACTTCCTATCTGGGATTTAATATGCTCGATGAGGTGGTAGGCGGTGACAGCGAACGTGCGCGCAAGTTACGCCAGGCCATTGCCATCGCCATCGATTATGAAGAATTTATCACCATCTTCACCAATGGCCGTGGCATTTCCGCCCAGGGGCCGATTCCGCCGGGTATTTACGGCTACCGGGAAGGAGAGCCGGGTATCAATCCCTATGTTTATCAATGGCGCGGCGGCAAACCGCAGCGCCGAGGTATTGAAGAAGCCAAGCGTTTGCTGAGTGAAGCCGGGTACCAGGGCGGTATTGATCCCGAAACCGGACAGCCGTTAATCCTGTATTTTGACTCGCCGATGGCGGGACCTGGCGCCAAGCCTTATCTTGATTGGATGCTCAAACAATTCAAAAAGCTCGAAGTGCAACTGGTGTTCCGTAATACCGACTACAACCGCTTCCAGGAGAAAATGCTCAAGGGCAGCGCCCAGATCTATCGCTGGGGCTGGAATGCCGATTACCCGGACCCGGAGAATTTTCTGTTTTTGCTCTATGGTCCCAACGGCAAGGCGAAATTCAAGGGTGAGAATGCCAGCAACTACGCCAGCCCGGAATTCGATGCTTTGTTCGAGAAAATGAAAAACATGGATAATGGGCCGGAACGGCAGGCGATGATCGATCGCATGTTGGCCATTGTGCGTAGGGACGCCCCCTGGGTGTGGGGCTTGCATCCGAAAGCATTTGGGTTGCTGCACAGTTGGTACACCAACGCCAAACCCAACCAGATTGCCAACAATACGCTCAAATACAAGCGCGTGGACCCGGAGTTGCGGGCAGAACTGAGAGCGCAGTGGAATCGTCCCGTGCTGTGGCCGATTGTTCTGCTGCTGGTGATTTTTGTCATTAGTATCGTGCCCGCAGTGCAGGCGTTCCGACGCCGGGAAAGGATGGCCGCCCGATGATCGCCTATATTATTCGCCGCATACTCTACGCGATACCGATTCTGATCGGCGTGAATCTCATTACCTTCGCGCTGTTCTTTATCGTTAATTCGCCGGATGACATGGCGCGCATGCACCTGGGCATGAAGCGGGTCACGGATGAGGCCATCGTTAAATGGAAGCAGGATCACGGCTATGACCGACCGCTGGTGTACAACGGTGACCAACCGGGCCTGTCCAAGGTCACTGACACCATTTTTTTTCAGAACTCGGTAAGGTTGTTCGTGTTTGATTTCGGTGTTGCTGATAACGGCCGCGATATCGGCTTCGATATCAGTCAGCGTATGTGGCCCAGCCTGGCCATCGCACTTCCGACGTTTCTGACGGGGTTGCTGGTCTATATAACATTCGCGTTGCTCATGGCTTTTTTTCGCGCGACGTATATCGATGTCTGGGGGGTGATACTGTGCGTAATGTTGATGTCGGTATCGGGATTGTTTTACATCATTGGCGGTCAATACCTCATCAGCAAGATGTTACATCTGGTGCCGATTTCCGGTTATGACGATGGCGTTCACGCCTTCAAGTTTCTGGTGCTGCCGGTGTTGATCGGCATTGTCGGTGGTGTCGGCGGCAGTTCCCGCTGGTATCGCACGATCTTTCTGGAGGAGATCGGCAAGGATTTCGTGCGTACCGCCCGCGCCAAAGGATTGCGGGAAACCACGGTGCTGTTCCGGCATGTGTTAAAGAATGGCATGATCCCGATACTCACCGGCGTGGTGGTGGCGATACCCCTGCTGTTCATCGGCAGCCTGATTACCGAATCGTTCTTCGGCATTCCGGGGCTGGGCAGTTATACCATCGATGCCATCGGCTCCCAGGATTTCGCCATCGTGCGCTCCATGGTGTTCCTGGGGTCGGTGTTGTATATCATCGGTCTCATCTTGACGGACATTTCCTACACGCTGGTTGATCCGAGGATACGCCTGCAATGACAGTCAATGGTTTCTTGAGTCATAACCGAACGGTGCTTTATACCGCCATGGCGTTGTTGGCGGTGGCATTGTGTTTGTTGTTGATCATGCTGGTGGCTGGTTTGAAACCGGTATATTTATGGACCGATCTCCTGATCTATCTGCTGCTGGTCATTGCCATGCTGTTTGCAGCCTATGCCAGCCAGCATGAGCACTTGCGCAGTCCATGGTTGCGTGTGCGCCACAGTCGCCTGGGCATGATGTCGGTGGTGATTTTGCTGGCCTATGTCGCAATCGGTTTGCTTGATTCCGTACATTTTCGCCCGCCGGCCGCGCACCAGGAGCGGTCCACCGCCACCACCTATACCGGCGAAGTGTTGACGATTCTGGATGTATTGTTGCAACCTATCAGTTCCCGGGTGGAACGCACTTATTCGGCACCGTTCGCGACCCACGCGTATACCAAAGAAACCATCGAGCGGCCTGATGGCACCCAGGTGCGCGATTTTCCGCGTCTGGAATTCGGCGGCGCGCATCTCGGTACGCAGGGGGAGGGCGCGGCTCGGGACATCGCCGTGAATGTCGTTATCGCCGTGTTGGCCGCGCTGGTAATCTGGGCAGTGCATGCCTATGTGATAGTTCTGGTACTGGCCGGTAAACACAAAACTATGGTCCGGGATCAGGTGCGGGCAGTAGCGGGCGGACGTACGGAACTGCCGTGGCGGGAAATTATGCTCACGGTGTTTTTGGTGATCCTGGCCGTGACGCTCACCGTTCAGCTTGGCGCCAAGTACCATATTTTCGGCACCGACAAAGTGGGTCAGGATGTTTATTTTCAGGCGCTGAAGAGTATCCGTACCGGTCTGGTGATCGGTACGCTGACTACTTTGATCATGCTGCCCTTTGCCGTTCTGTTCGGTATCATGGCCGGCTATTTCCGGGGCTGGATTGACGATGTAATCCAATACGTTTACACCACCCTGAATTCCATTCCCGGCATTCTGTTGATCGCCGCGGCGGTGTTACTGCTGCAGGTTTACATGGAACGCAACGCGGATGCCTTTAACACCACCTTGGAACGCAACGATCTGAAGCTGCTGTTTCTGTGCATGATCCTGGGTATCACCAGTTGGACCGGCTTGTGTCGTATGTTGCGCGGCGAGTCCCTGAAACTGCGGGAGATGGACTATATCACCGCCGCCACCGCCATGGGCGTGCGTCATATGGTCATTATCACCCGGCATATTCTGCCCAATGTGATGCATATCGTGCTCATCGCTATCGTGCTGGATTTCAGCGGTCTGGTGCTGGCGGAAGCGGTTTTGTCCTACGTGGGCATTGGTGTGGATCCGGCCATGAACAGTTGGGGCAATATGATCAATCAAGCCCGTTTCGAAATGGCACGTGATCCCATGGTGTGGTGGTCGCTGCTGGCGGCATTTATTTTTATGTTTATTCTGGTATTGGCGGCGAATCTGTTTTCCGACGCCGTACGTGATGCTTTCGATCCGCGTCTGCGGGCTCGGAGTTAGTCCCTGGATTTACTGAGTGAGAACCGTGTAATGACCGATACTTTGCTGCGCGTACAAGGCTTGAAAACCTACTTCGGTTCCGGTGCCAGTACGGTACGTGCCGTGGACGATATCAGTTTCGATATCCGTCAGGGGGAAACGTTCGCACTATTGGGCGAATCCGGTTGCGGGAAATCCATGACATCGCTGTCGATCATGCGCCTGGTGCCACAGCCGGCGGGGCGCATTGAGGGGGGCAGTGTATTGCTGCGGGGGCAAGACCTGCTGGCGTTGCCCGAAGTGGCAATGCGCAAGGTGCGTGGCGGGCGTATTGCCATGATCTTCCAGGAACCGATGACCAGTCTCAATCCCGTAATGACCATTGGCAATCAGATCCGGGAAAGCCTGACCCTGCACAAGGACCTGCAGGGCGCGGCAGCCGACCGGCGTGTGGTGGAGTTGCTGGATGCGGTGGGTATACCCGATCCGCAACGGCGCATGCAGGAATATCCGCATCAGCTTTCCGGAGGTATGAAGCAGCGGGTGATGATCGCCATGGCGCTGGCGGGCGAACCGGAGTTGCTGATCGCCGATGAACCTACGACCGCTTTGGATGTGACCATTCAGGCCCAGGTGCTGGATTTGCTGAAGAAACTACAACAGGACTCCGGCATGTCCGTGCTGCTGATTACCCATGACTTGGGTGTAGTGTCCGGCATGGCTGACCGGGTGGCGGTGATGTATGCCGGGCAGATCGTGGAGCAAGCCAGTCGTGATGAATTCTTCAAGGAACCCAAGCATCCGTATTCCAGAAAATTGTTTGAATCCTTGCCGGACATGAACAAACGAGAGCAACAACTGGCGGTGATGCGGGGGTCGGTACCTTCACTGGCCCAGGAATTCAGCGGTTGCCGTTTCGAACCCCGCTGCGACTTTGCCTGGTCCCGATGCGCCGAACAGGTGCCGGCATGGGTTGAGGTCAAGGATCACGGCGCCCGTTGCCATTTACTGGCTGGCGATGCCCCATTGACGAGCAATACGCCAAAACCCGCCGAGGCGGAGTTAGCCGATCTCAGACCGCGCCGTCAGGTAGACGAGGCTCTGACCGTTAACGATTTGGCAGTGCATTTTCCCATACACCGTGGCTTGTTCAAGCGCGTGGTAGGCCACGTGAAAGCAGTGGACGGGGTCAGCCTGGTTATCCCCCCGGGTAAGACCGTAGCGCTGGTGGGCGAGTCTGGTTGCGGCAAGACCACGGTGGCCAAGGGCGTGCTGCAACTGATCCGGCCCAGCGCCGGCGCGGTGCAATTCGGCGCCCTGGATCTGATGCAATTGAAGGGTGAGACTCTGCGCCAGCATCGCCGCGACATGCAGATTATTTTTCAGGATCCGTTTTCATCGATGAATCCCCGTATGCTGGTGCGCAGTATTATCGAAGAGGGTATGGTAGCGCAGGATCTTGGAGGTTCAGCCCAGGAACGGGAGCGGCGTGTCGATGAATTGCTGCGCCAGGTGGGTTTATCACCGGAATCCAAGTATCGTTATCCCCATGAGTTTTCCGGTGGCCAGCGTCAGCGTATCTGTATCGCCCGGGCGCTGGCCGTGGATCCCAAGCTGATTATTTGCGACGAACCGACCAGCGCCCTGGACGTGTCCGTGCAGGCACAAATTCTCAATCTGTTGAAGAAACTGCAGGAACGATTGGGCATTTCCTATTTATTCATCACCCACAATATTTCCGTCGTCGAATATCTGGCCCACGAAGTCGCGGTAATGTATCTGGGACGTATCGTTGAACAGGGTGAGGTGCGGCAGGTCTTGAATGATCCCAAACACCCCTACACTCGAGCGCTGTTGTCGGCGGTGCCCAGCATCGATGAAAAATCGGGACGCGAAGTGGTATACTTGCAAGGCGAATTGCCATCGCCATCAAATCCTCCACAGGGCTGCCATTTCCATCCGCGCTGCGCCCAGGCGCAGGATAAATGCCGGGGGACCTATCCCGAGTTTGTGAATCTTTCCGACAAGCAAAAAGTGCGGTGCTTTTTGTACTAACCAAGCTAGCGCGTGGTGATAGTGCATCACGGCCCAGGTAACCCTGCTATTTTCTTGAGAAGCGCCGGAAAATGGCTGTGCCGTAGATTTCTTCGCTGTCGCCACGCGGATCCAAGCCATCAGAATATACATTCACCCTTTGGAGTCGTTATCCGGGTGATATAACGGTTGGGGCTCCCTGCCCAGTACGACCTGCATACTTCGTGTTTTCCTAGATCGAATTCGTGGAAGATCAGTAACATAACGTTTTCAGCTAATAATTAGTCAAGGAGTCGCATGGGTGGACGATATTATAACATCAATATAAAAGTTGAATATTTGGCATGACTCGAATTGGTGGGGTATCACGATGACTGGTCGAGATTGGCAAGCAAAAATACGTAAATCGCCACGCGTCGAAGTCCCTGCGATCGCGTATGTCATTAGTAGAGGCGAAATACTTGGCGCTTATCGCGTGGAAAATCTGTGCGCGGGAGGCGCTGTTCTTGCCGGCGGTTTACCGCTTATGCCAGGCATGATGTATCGGTTGGTATTGGAGCTACCGGGATCGCGGCCCCTGCCTTTAACCGGTCGCGTAATGCGCCGGCAAGATAATACACATGGCGACTATTGCTATGGTATTGCGTTTTCGGACGTAGACGCGGCAGTGGAGGACCAGCTTCAGGATCTGGTCCTGTCCCGACTGGAGCAGCAACACTGTAACCTGCCGAAAGTCCTGGTGGTCGATGATTCGGTGGTGGCGCGCAAGGCATTGAGTCAGGAGTTGCAAGGTTTAGGTTTATCACCGTTGCTTGCGCCAATGCCCCTGGATGCGCTGCGTTTGTTGTTAAACAAAGAAGTACAAATCGATATCGCGATTGTCGATTTGTATCTGGGACCTGCAGACGGTTACCAATTATTAAAATACATGGCAAAAACCTTCCCCGCCATTCGGCGCATACTCATCTCAGGTCGGTGCCGCCTCAGCCAGCTGGAACTTGCCCTGAGTGCCGGTTATGCGCACGCTATCTTGCCCAAACCTTGGGGTCGCGAGCAAATCCTGCACGCCATTGCCGCTTAACAATAGGAGCAGGGCCGTGATGAATTTGCCCGGTCGATAACCCCTATAGTGTTGAAAATCCCTGAGTAACGGAAGTGATAGACCTCACACCTGCGCGCATCCGTATAGCAGCACGTTAATGGAAATAACTGATGGAATTTACAATAGTTTATAATCAGTAATAAAATTAAAGGATTAAGATGAAGGGACCGCTAACAATGGGAAATCGCTGGTTTTGCGCTCTATGACAAGACCGTGGTGACTGTGAGTAAATCTACGGGAGAGTTCCATGGCAGACAATGTATTCTTTAAAGCACTGGAGGCGCATACCCACTGGAAAATCCGCTTGCGCAAGCATCTGGATGGTACCAGCGAAGAAAAACTGGACCCGGATATGGTATGTAAGGACGATCAGTGTACCTTGGGAAAATGGATTTATGGCGAAGGCAAAAACTATCAGAACATTGCATCCTACGACCAGCTAAAACATATTCATGCGGAATTTCACCAATGCGCGGCGGACATCATTCGAGAAGCGGATAGCGGTGCGATCGAGAAAGCGGAAGCCCGGTTTCGCACTACTTACATAACGCTGTCGCGGGACATCACCAAGATACTGGTGGCGATGAATGCGCAGGTAAAAAACAGCAGCGCGGCCTGATTTAGAAGCAGCAACGGCGTGTCACCACGCCATTGCTATTTGCCGGCTATCGTTGCTGAAGATCAAGACTGACGGGTCACATCCACGTACAGCTTGATACGTTGTCCCGGTTGCAGATACTTGCGTGATTTGAGCACCTTATTCCAGCTTTTCACTTGTGAAATACTCACCCGGAAACGCTCGGCAATCCTGGCCAGTGAATCACCCCGGCGTACGATATAGTTGATCCAGCGTTTGGTGGCGGATTCCGGGGGAGCTGCCAGGCGGCTCATGTCGATGGAGGTTATCCGGGAGTCGCTATCGTTGTTGCCGGTGCCGGCCTCACCCTCATCCTTGGTCCAGACCACGAGTTTTTGACCGATGCTCAACGGATCGCGGGGGCTCATGCCGTTCCATTTTGCCAGTGCGCCGACATTGACATCGTAGGTGCGCGCGATATCCCAGAAGGTATCGCCTTTACTGACCATGTGTACTGACTTATTGCGTCCGGCACGGGCGGTATTCTGGATTTTGGCGCGGCGTTTATCCTCGGTATGACTGTATTCGGAGGTATCCTTCATGGCTACCGGGATGATCAGGTAGCGCCCGGCATGGATACTGTTACCCCGCAGTTTGTTGACTTCCTTGATGACTTGCACCGTAGTGTTGTATTGGTCCGCGATCTGAATGATGGTTTCACCCTTGCCGATGCGATGCTGTTCCCAGCGAATTCTTTTTTCCGCTGGCAGGGAGGCCAGTTGTTCCCGGAACAGTTGTTCTTTTTCCAGGGGAACCATCAGATAACTGGAACCTTTGGGGTCGGTGGCCCAACGGTTGAAACCCGGGTTGAGGGTATACAGCTCCTCCACGGACAAATCCGCCAGCTCCGCGGCCAAGGCCAAGTCCAACTGTGCGTCCAAGTCCACGCGTGTCAGGTAGGGCGCGTTTGGGATGGTTTTCAGGTCGATACCGTATTTCTCCGGGTCTGACACAATGGCGGAAATGGCCAGGAGTTTGGGTACATAGCCTTCGGTTTCCTTGGGCAGCGCCAATGACCAGTAGTCCGTGGGTTTACCCCGGCGTTGGTTCTTGCGGATGGCACGTTTCACGGTACCGGCGCCGGAATTGTAGGAGGCCAGGGCCAACTCCCAATCACCAAATTCGCGATACAGGGATTTTAGGTAATTGAGGGCGGCTTGGGTGGAAGCGTAGATATCCCGGCGGCCATCGTACCACCAGTTTTGTTTCAGGCCATAGAGGCGGCCGGTGCCGGGGATGAATTGCCAGATGCCAGCCGCACGACCGTGGGAATAAGCGAATGGTTGAAAAGCGCTTTCTACAACAGGCAGCAGTGCGATTTCCAGAGGCATATCGCGTTTTTCCGCCTCCGTCACGATATAGTGCAAATAAGGTTGCGCACGTTCCGCGACCCGGTCCAGGTAGGCTTGATTGCGCGCAAACCAGGCGATGTCCCCTGCGATACTGGTATTGTCATGGTTAAGGGTAAAGCCCTGCCGGATGCGGTCCCAAAGATCTTCATAGTCCGGTGCCATCTGATCCTGGGGAAGTTCTTCCAACACGATGGTTTGTGCATCAAGGGAATCATCGATCGGTGGTGCGTTCAGCTCAGGGCTATCAAACACCCGTGTGACGCCGGAGATGGCTTCAGGGCTTTCGGATGGTGCGAAATGACTACGGCCCGGTGCACCGGCCAAGTCGACAATGCCCGCATCCTGTCGCGCCGGCTGATCGCCAACATGCGCTGCCTGACTGTTGTCATCAACGAAAATTAGGTTACTGCTTGCTGAAGGGGTATTGATAGTGCTGCACCCCGCAGCCGCTATACTACTAATTATTAAAGAAAAAATAGTTAAACCTCGTGCCATCGGCTACCACCCACGTCGTTAGCTATCCCAGTTGTTATGTTAAACATATACGCATTAACTAAATCGGTCAGCGTCCACGTTTCTTTAAATTAAGTCATTATTGATCAAAATCTTACCACAAAAATTCCAGGGAAGCCTAAGAGATTCCTACTAAACCATTCGTCATAACGATAAATATACTGCGGTATTATTCGTGCCATTTAATCCAAGGTGTCTTTCCAGTGGCGGACCACGGCAAAGACATCGGCACCAGGCTTCAATGGGTGTCCAGCATAGGCTTGCGCGGCCGCGATCACCACTGATTCCTCACAGCGCAGGAACGGATTGGTTTGCAGTTCCAGGGCCAACGTGGAAGGTACCGTGGGTTCATCACGTTGACGGCGAACATCGGTGTTACGTTCCCGTTCCAGGAGAGCTGCATTGAGGGGTTCCACAACCTTGGCAAAACGGATATTGTCCTGGGTGTATTCATGGGCGCAGTAGACCCGGGTGGCGGGATCCAACCGACTGATTTTACGCAGGGAATCATACATCTGTTCGGGAGTGCCTTCGAATAATCGACCACACCCCGCAGTAAAGAGCGTATCACCGCAGAATAAGCTGCCATGCCCCCAATAGGCCACATGCCCGCGAGTATGTCCCGGTACGTCCATCACTTCGAACGACAGACCTGCTTCCCCGAGATGGAGGATATCGCCGTCGACCACCGGGTGGGTGACCTGGGCAATGGCTTCACGTGCCGGTCCGTACACCGGTACCTGGTAATGCCCACGCAGTTTGGTTATGCCACCGGTATGGTCGCCGTGATGGTGGGTGATCAATATGGCCGCCAACTCCAGATTGCGATGAGCCAGTGCGGCCAGGGCGGGGGCGGCATCACCAGGATCCACAAGAACAACGCGCGGATTGTCCGCATCCTGTATCATCCAGATATAATTGTCGGAAAATGCCGGGAGACCGATAACGTGCACCATAATTCACCTTTAGTAAAACCTGTACCACAGGCTAATAGTACCGTGGAGCGGTGTTGACATGGTACGGGTAAGGATGGGGTGGCGAAAAAATCGGCAAAATCACCCTTGTGGCAATCTATTGTTGACGCGCCAGCGCATGCGCCGTTGGTATGACACCCCGTTAGGAAAATTTCTTGCGACGGAAGAATTTCAGCAGCTGGATGCCGTAATCTGTAACCTGTTCGGATACCACTTGGTACAAGTGGGTAAAGCCGGTTGGGGGAATTCCTTCGGAGGTACTCGAGTGCCGCATTGCGTGATCGTGGATCATGATTACGATCAGGAACTGGAAAATACTCTGATGTCAGGTGCGCGTATCGGGGGGGTGCCCGATGCGTTACCGATTGCTTCGGATATGGTGGATGTGGTGACACTGCCTCATGTTCTGGAG
>JAHECY010000150.1 GCA_024641505.1 Gammaproteobacteria bacterium | reverse complement strand
ACCAACGCTTCAAAAAGAAAAAGATGTCGGAGATTAATGTCGTCCCCTATATCGACGTTATGTTGGTACTGTTGATCATTTTTATGGTGACCGCGCCCCTGTTGACTCAAGGGGTCAACGTGGATCTGCCCCAGGCGGCGGCGGAACCCATGACCAAGGACAGTGACGAACCCCTGATCGTGTCCGTGGATAAGCAGGGTGCGTATTACCTCAATATCGGCGATAATCCCGACGCTCCCGTGGCCGATAATATTTTAATGGCGCGGGTTGCGGCGGTGCTGCGTAACAAACCCAAAACGCCGGTGCTGGTGAAGGGAGATCGTGACGTGAACTACGGCAAAGTGGTGTTCGCCATGACTTTGCTGCAATCGGCGGGAGCTCCCAGCGTGGGGTTGATTACCGAATCCCCGCCGGCGCAACGCCGTAAGAAAAAGTAGGATTATGCAGAAAAGACCCTCAGCGCCACTGAAAAAGCGCTCCACCCGTTATCTGGTCTATGCCGTGTTGATCCATATTGGGTTTGTTGGCTTGTTGCTGGTGAGTCTGGAATGGAGCGGCATGCCTACATTTACCACGCCGGCGCCGGAGAAGATCGTGCAGGCGGTGGTGGTAGACGAGAAGCAGGTGGCGAAGGAACTCAAGCAGATCAAGCAGGACGAAGAGAAGCGGCGTCGTGCCGAAGAGGCCCGTCAGCGCAAACTGGAGGAGGATGCCAAGAAGGCGCAGCAATCGCGCAAGGACGAAGAGCAGCGATTGGTGGAGTTGAAGAAAAAGCAGCAAGAGGAATCGGAAAAAATTCAGAAACAAAAGGAAGTGGAAGCGGAGCAACTGAAGGAATTGCAGCAAAAGAAGGCAGCGGAAACCAAACGCCTCGCGGAACTGGAAATCAAGCGTAAAGCCGATGAAGAGGAGCGCGCCCTGCAGGAAGCCAAAAAGCGCATGGACGAGGAGTTGGCGAATGAAACCAAGGCGCTTGCCGCGCAGCAGAGTCAAGCGGTGTTGAGCGAAGTCCAGAAATATACCGGCCTGATTCAGGCCCAGGTCAGCAACAATTGGGTGCAACCCACCAATTTTGAGTCGGGCTCCTCCTGTGTGGTGGTGGTGAAGCTTATCCCCACGGGTGAGGTAATCGACGTGACGGTGAAGCAATGTAAGGGTGGAGCCTTGTTCCAACGTTCGGTAGAATCGGCGGTACGCAAGGCGTCGCCTTTCCCGGTATCCAAGGATGCGGAAGTTTTCGCAAAATTGCGTGATATCGAATTCAACTTTAAGCCGGAAATAAGTCAATAATGTTTAAAATGTTTTCACGATTACTTATATTGTCGTCGATCTTGGTGAGTTGGCTGCCCATGAGCGCACACGCGGTACTGCAAATAGAAATTACCGAAGGGGTGGAAGGCGCGTTTCCTATCGCCGTTGTGCCATTTGCGTTGGAAGGGCAGGACACGCCGCCTTCGGTGATCATGTCCAGCATCATCGCCGCTGATCTGGGACGTAGCGGGCGATTCAAACCCTTTGCGGAGCGCGATCTGGTGGCGCAGCCGTCTCAAACGACGGATATCAAGTACCAGAATTGGCGCATCCTCGGTGCTGACTATCTGGTGATCGGCAAGATGCGCCGTACTGGCCCGGCGGCTTACGCCATTCAGTTTCAGTTGTTCGATGTCTATAAACAGACGCAGCTCGCGGGTTACAGTATTCCCGCCAATCAGGACGATCTGCGCTATGTGGCGCACCAGATCAGCGATATTATCTATGAAACCCTGACTGGCGAACCGGGGGCCTCCAATACCCGTATCGCCTACATCACATTAATTCGCGGCAAGGATAACAGCACCAAGTATTCGCTGTATGTGGCGGACGCCGACGGTTATAATCCCCAGGTAGTGTTACAATCCGCACGGGAAATACTGTCCCCCAGTTGGTCCCCGGATGGTCGTTATTTGGCCTATGTTTCATTCGAAAGTGGCAGTCGCGGGGAATCGGCAGTGTACATACAGGAAGTCGCCACCGGTAAGCGCCAGGAAATTGCCAAGTACCCCGGCCATAACGGTGCGCCGTCCTGGTCACCTGACGGGACCAGCCTGGCCTTGGTTATTTCCCGGATAAAGCAAACCGATCGCAGTAATTACGATATTTACACATATGATTTGCGGAGTCGTGCCTTGAAGCGCATTACTAGCGACCCGGGTATTGATACTTATCCTATCTGGTCTCCTGATAAAAAGTATCTTTTATTCACATCGGATCGCAGTGGCCGCCCGCAGATCTATCGTCAAGACCTCAAGGGTGGTCGTGCAGAGCGCCTCACGTTCGCCGGCGCGGAAAATGATCGGGCGGTGATTTCACCCGATGGCAGGAAGGTGGCAATGGTCAATAACAGTGGTTCCGGATACCAAATTGGCGTGCTCGATATGGAGACACGCCACTTCCAAGTGCTAACTGATGGAACTTTAGACGAATCTCCCAGTTTCGCGCCGAATGGGAGTATGATAATTTACGCAACGACTTATAATGATAGGCAGGTTTTATCGGCGGTTTCCACCGATGGAAGGGTGAAACAGCGAATTCCCTCAGATGAAGGCAGTGTCAGGGAGCCGGCATGGTCGCCTTTTGTGAAGAAGTAGACAGAATTTTAAATCCCAATGGTTAAAATAATGGCTTTTTGTGTAGCCGCTAAATAACTTTAATAATTGAAATATAATCAAGGAGTCATAAATGAAACTCATCAGATTGGCTGCGGCACTGGCAATCCCTGTTTTTTTAATTGTAGGATGTGGCGCAACACCGGAAGAACAAACAGAAGCCGCGCCGGAACCTGTAGTGGAAGAAAAACCAATGGATATGGCGCCGACGCCCATGGCGGTGGAATCAGCACCGGTACGTCAGGTGGACCGACTCGACGAAGGCCTGTTGGCACAACGTACGATTTATTTTGATTTCGACAAGTACAATATCAAGGAAGAATTCCGGGAAGTCATCGCGGCTCACGCCGAGTACCTGGCCAATAATCCCAGCGCCAAAGTGACCATCGAAGGGCATTGCGACGAACGCGGCACCCGTGAATACAATATTGGCCTGGGTGAGCGCCGCGCCAGCGCGGTACAACAGATGCTGACTCTGCAGGGAGCGTCTTCCCGTCAAATCAACACCGTGAGTTATGGTGAAGAACGACCCAACGCTTTGGGTCATGACGAAGAAGCCTGGTCGCGGAATCGTCGGGGTGAAATTATCTACACCAGCCGTTAATGATTCCGCGGCGTAGTAATTTCCAGAACCTCATCAAGCTCGCCGCGTATAGCGGCGGGCTTGTGGTCTTTTTGCTGACGGGATTGGCTGTTGCCGATGCGCCGGTAATCGATCTTTCCGGTCGATCGTCGGGCACGGCGGCACCAAAACTTGAGGACCGGGTATCGAAACTGGAGCGGGTGCTGGAAAACCAGACCCTGATCGATATGAATCAACGCCTGGAAGCGCTGCAAGAGCAGACTTCGCAATTGCTTGGTCAGATGGAAGAAGCCAGGCATACGCTGGATGACCTGCAGCGTCGGCAGCGGGAACTGTATCTGGATGTCGATCGACGCCTGCAGGCACTGGAAGCCGGTGCCGCTCGTGCCAGCGCACCCCCGGCTTCGGGCAACACCGCGCCACCTTCGGCCGGCGATGGTGAAGCGCGCTCCGCCTATCAAAACGCGCTCAATATTCTACGGCAGGGAAAATACGACGACGCGATCAGCCAATTTCGTGCTTTTCTCGTCAAGTTTCCCAAAAGCGAGTATGCGGATAATGCGCAATACTGGCTGGGTGACGCCAATTATATCCAGCAGCATTACGATATCGCTTTGAAAGAGTTTGAAAAGCTGCTTGCGGATTACCCCGACAGCAAACGCGGTACTGACGCACTGTTGAAAACCGGCCTGATTCAGCAGGAGTTGGGTAATAGCACCAAGGCGCAGCTGATTCTCAATAATCTGAAAGCGCGTTACCCCAATACACCGGAAGCGCAAATTGCCGAAAAACGCCTGCAACAGATCAAACTGCAATCCCGGCCATAGGGCCGCGAAAAAATCATGAATTCGCACGTCACATCGGTAACCGATCGGTTGCGTATCACCGAAGTATTCTATTCCTTGCAGGGTGAATCCAGCTTGGTCGGATTGCCGACAGTGTTCGTGCGTCTCACGGGATGTCCATTGCGGTGTGGTTACTGTGATACCGCTTATGCATTTCAGGGGGGGCAATGGCAGGATGTCAGCGCGCTGTTACAGCAAGTTGCCGGCTTTGGTACACGCTATGTCACGATTACCGGTGGTGAGCCGCTGGCCCAGCCGGCGTGCCTGGCGCTGCTCAGCGCGTTGTGCGATCAAGGCTACCAGGTATCCCTGGAAACAAGTGGCGCGCTGGATATCTGCGCCGTGGATTCCCGGGTGAAGCGCGTGATGGACCTGAAAACGCCGGGTTCCGGGGAAATGGACAAGAACCGTTACGGCAATATTGCTTGTCTTGCGGCGCAAGATGAAGTGAAATTCGTGATCACCGACGCGGCAGACTACCGATGGGCGCGCGATTGTCTGGTGAAATATCAGCTCCCACAGCGATGTACGGTATTGTTTTCGCCGGCTCAGGGGCAATTGGCTCCCGCCGAGCTGGCCCAATGGATATTGGAGGACCGCTTGCCGGTACGCTTTCAAATCCAGCTGCATAAGTATCTCTGGGGTGATGTACCAGGTCGCTAAGGCAGATATGGCGCATTTGGCTGGCAAAACCTCGAAAACGCGTCCGCAGAACGGTATATGACACAGATTAAATATGGTATAATGGCGTCGCGCCGGTGTATCTACGCATATCGACCGGTGGCAAGGTGAATTAACATGGCTAATCACGCGGTAGTGTTGCTCTCCGGCGGCCTGGATTCGGCAACGGTTCTGGCGATGGCGCGGCACCAGGGGTATCGTTGTCATGCGTTGAATTTTGACTATGGTCAGCGCCACCGGGCGGAGTTGACTGCTGCATCCGAGGTGGCGCGGGTTCTGGGCGCGGACGAATACCAGGTGATGCGCATCAATCTCGATGCTTTCGGGGGCTCGGCGCTTACGGACCGTAGTATTGCCGTACCGGAGCAGGGCGGCGCGGGTATTCCCGTCACCTATGTGCCGGCACGCAATACCGTGTTTTTGTCCCTGGCCCTGGCCTGGGCGGAAGTGCTGGCGGCGCGGGATATCTTTATCGGTGTCAATGCTGTGGATTATTCCGGATACCCTGACTGCCGGCCCGCGTATATCGAACAGTTCGAAAAACTTGCCAACCTGGCCACCCGCGCCGGTGTGGAGGGCAAGTACTTTACGATTCATGCGCCCCTGATGCAGATGAGCAAAGCGCAGATCGTGCAAGCCGGTGTCGCGTTGGGAGTGGACTACACGCTGACCGTGTCTTGTTATAATGCCGACGACCAGGGGCGGGCTTGTGGTCGTTGCGACTCCTGCCGGTATCGTCGGCAGGGTTTTGAGGAAGCGCATTTTGCCGATCCCACACGGTATCAGCCATGATCGTGTTGTATACGGATTTTGGTAATAATGGCCCCTATGTGGGGCAGATAAAGAATGTATTGGTGCAGCGGGCCCCGGGTGTCACGTTGCTGGATCTGCTGCATACGGCACCGGCGTTTCGGCCACAACTGGCGGCCTATTTGCTTGCCGCGTATGTTACGGAGTTTCCGGAGGGTAGTATTTTTCTGTGCGTGGTTGATCCCGGCGTCGGTACGGCGCTACGCGAGCCGGTAGTAATGCAGGCCGATGGTCGCTGGTTTGTGGGACCGAACAACGGATTGTTCAATGTTATCCGGCAACGCGCCGTTGCTAGCGGGCTGTGGCGCATCACCTGGCAACCGATGCGCCTGTCCGCCAGTTTTCATGGTCGGGACCTGTTCGCACCGGTGGCGGCGCAATTGGCGACCGGAGAAACGCCGCAGTGGGAACGGATGCCGGAGGCGCAGGGCGCCGTCGCACCGTGGCCCGAGGAGTTGTATCAAGTCGTCTATATCGATGACTTTGGCAATGTCATGACCGGGGTGCGCGCCGCCAGCGTGACGGAGTCAACGGTGTTCCAGATACATGGTCACTGCCTGCGGCATGCGCGTACATTTGGTGAAGTGCCGGTGGGTACCGCCTTCTGGTATGGGAATGCCAATGGACTGGTGGAATGCGCCGTCAATCAGGGTTCCGCGGCCCAGGCGCTTGCCATAAAAGTCGGTGATGCGATATTTGTCAGTTAGCAACAGCGACGTCGTAAACAAGTTTCGGGACGCTGACTAATGAGGCGTCCAATAGTATCTAAGTTGGAGGTTTATAAAATTTACCATGAGTGACTTGCATTCCGTTCCACGCCACCCTGTGGTATTGATTATTCTCGATGGGTTTGGAGTCAATCCCAGTCGTTTGAATAATGCCGTGGCCCTGGCTCGTACCCCGAATTTTGACGATTATTTTTCGGCATACTCCCACACTTTGCTGCAGGCGTCCGGTCGAGCGGTAGGTTTGCCCGATGGCCAAATGGGCAACTCGGAAGTGGGACATCTCACTATGGGCAGCGGCACCGTGGTGCGCCAGGACCTGGTGCTGGT
>JAHECY010000053.1 GCA_024641505.1 Gammaproteobacteria bacterium | reverse complement strand
AAACGCCATTTTACCACCATAGGTAATGGGCAGGGATAAAGAATTTATTGATATTGATATCTAAAAGTGGACCCTATTTGACAGCCAGTCGGCTGCTCACTTCCGGTGGCAGCTCGCCCCGCATCCAGAGGGCCATATCCTCGAAGTGGCTGATCAGCTGGGAATCCCGCCACCAGGGCCCCTGCGGGATTGTGGTCAATCCGGCCAACAGCACCAGTACACCCACCAACACGCCACCGCGCACGACACCGAACAGCATACCCACCGCGCGGTCGGTACCGCTCAAACCGGACTTGCGAATCACTTGACCGATAAGGAAATTGACCATCCCGGCGGTAAACAAACTGGCAACGAAAAGAACGGCAAAACCGGCGATAAATCGTAACTGGGGGGGGGTGATATACGCCGCCAGCAGGTCCGCGACCACCGCGGCATAATTGGCGGACACCCAGATGGCGGCAATCCAACCGGCCAAGGACAAGGCTTCTTTAACAAACCCACGAATCAGACTGATCACCGCGGATATGCCGATGATCGCCATGATCAGTATATCCATCCCGTGCATACCTGCTCCCGAAGTCACCTGCCCATAAATTTGCCCGTCGCCCAATAATACTAGCAGAAATTTTTATACATTAAAGCAAAGACTTATCGGCAGATACTCAAGACAACTCTCAACTACCGTTGATATCTTCCCTCGATACCACAGTTAATCCTATGTTTTCACTCCCGCCAGCTCACCATTCCTGCAAATCGCTGTGGAAAATTGCCAACACCGGCGGCGGTCAGCACGGAACCGGGCCCAACCATCGCTACCGAACGTCAGCGCTCGCCATCGGCGGCACAGCCAATTTCAATGCCTGACCACGATGGCATTCAGTTGCATGCGTTCCTTGATTTCTTTCTGAATACCCCGTGCCTGATCGCGGCTGGCTTCGGGACCCACTCGGACCCGGTACGATAGTGTGTTCTTTATGGTTACCGACTCCACATAGGCCACGAATTTATGTTGGCGCAATTCGTCCCGCAACGCCAACGCGCGTTTTTTATCGGAGATACTTGCGACTTGCACCACCCAGGCGGGAACTGTCAGGCTGCGCGGCTGCAAGGCTGGCCCGCGGTCCCGCGCGCCGGTTGTTGCTTTATCCTCTGAATCCAACGCATTAGGCGGAGCTACGGGGGCGGCAGACGGCCCCTCCGCCGCCGCCGACTTGCTGGCGTCTGCTGGTGATGCCACGGATTTGGCAGCGTCCACATCCACATCCTCTTCCACAATTTTCGTACTGGTGTGCGCCTCGACCTCGTTCACCAGGGCGGCCACCTCATCCTTGGGCTCCACCATAAAGTCATACTGGGGTTCCGGGGGCACATTGGTGCGCATGATCAGCCCTCCCATATCGCCATCACCGCCGAGGAACACAGGCAGGAAAATAACCGCCAGGGAAACCAACACCGCGGCGCCGATCAGTCGTTGGGTAAGCACGTTATGCATCATATATATCTTGAACTCAGTGATCTCATCGTATGGTAACGCAGTACGGCCAAAAAAAATAACTCCCGCCAAGAATCAGAGTGCGTGCAGCACTCAAACATGCCTGGTGAGTACATTAGATATCGCGTCTGATAGCCTCAGCACGCTCCAGGTGACAGCGCGCCACCACCGGACGCAACCGACCACCATTGGCATCCATGGTCTTCCTCGGCATCATCGCGTACTGGCGCCAGGCGATAGTGTCATCCCGGAAAGGAAACTAGCTCAACTGCGTGATAATTTCCGCGACGGTGACAAAGGAGCCAAACACCACGATGACCCCGTCGTCGGGGGCGCATGCGCGCGCCGCCGCCAGCGCCAGCGGTGGTGTCGCGTAACACGTCACCGCGGACAGACCAACCTGAGCCGCTGCAGCCATGAGCTGGTCATGTTTCGCTCCCCGCGCCTCGGGCAGCTCGCACAAAGACCAGGTCGAAATCGTGCCCCGTAACCGGTCCAGGATCGCCGGGATATCCTTGTCATGCATGAAACCCGCAACCGCATGCCGGGTTCCCGCATAGGGTAACGCCTGCAACATTGTTGCCAATTCTCCGGCAGCCCCCGCATTATGAGCAACGTCCAGAAACAACGGCGGGATTCCCGCGATTTGTTGAAATCGTCCGGGCAACACGCTCCCCCGCAACCCGGCTCGAATATGCGCGTCATCCACCGGTAATTGGGGAGTCAACAAGGTCAGGACCATCAGGGCGCCGGCGGCATTCTTGAGCTGATGGGCGCCTGTCAGCGCCGGCAGGGGAAGGTGGTCAAGATTATGGTTACCGGCGCGCCAGGACCAGCTTGCGGCCTCGGGATTGACCACAAAATCACGCCCTGCGACGTACAGCTGTGCACCCAGCCGTGAGGCATGATCACGAATCGCATCCGGCATCGGGATATCACAAAATACCGCCGGTCGGCCGTGACGCATGATACCGGCTTTTTCCCGGGCGATCTGTGCCAGCTCCGAACCCAGCCATTGGGTATGATCCTGACTGATGCTGGTGATCACCGCCACATCGGCATCGACAATATTCGTGGCATCCAGCCGTCCGCCCAAGCCGACTTCGAGCACCACCACATCCAGGGCCTGGGCATTAAAAATTTCCAACGCTGCCAGAGTTCCAAACTCGAAATAGGTCAAGGAAGTCGTACCACGGGCCTGATCGATACGCTGGAATGCCTGACATATCGCGGCATCGGTAACGGCAACGCCGTTGACGCGGATGCGCTCGTTATAACACAACAAATGCGGGGAGAGATAGGCGCCGGTGCGGTAGCCAGCCTGACGCAAGATGGTTTCCAGCAAGATCACACTGGAACCTTTGCCATTGGTCCCGGCGACGGTGATCACTACCGGCGCCGGTTTGCCGCCACCCAACTGCCGATGCACCGCCGCCACGCGTGCCAGACCCAGGTCGATCGTTTGTGGATGCAGGGTTTCCTGCCAGGCCAGCCATTGCTGCAGCGTGCGCTCACGCATGGTCAATGGAACGCAAGATCAGGGTGCAGCTTGCCGCGTCAAGATGGAAAGCAGACTGGCGATTTTTTCGCGCATATCGCGGCGATCGACGATAATGTCCACGGCGCCGTGACTCACCAGAAATTCACTGCGTTGAAATCCTTCGGGCAATACTTCGCGCACCGTCTGTTGAATCACCCGAGGACCGGCAAAACCGATCAATGCTTTGGGTTCCGCCAGATTGATGTCACCCAGCATCGCCAGACTGGCGGACACGCCACCCATGGTGGGATCCGTCATCACCGAAATGAACGGCAGACCGGCTTTACTGAGACGCGCCAGTGCCGCACTCGTTTTAGCCATCTGCATCAGGGAAAACAGCGCCTCCTGCATACGTGCCCCGCCGCTGGCGGAAAAACACACCAGGGGAATCCGGTGTTCCAGGCAGGCATCGACGGCGCGCACGAAGCGTTCCCCCACCACCGAACCCATGGAGCCACCCATAAAACGAAACTCGAACGCCGCCGCCACCAGTGGAATCCCCAGCACCTGCCCCATCAGTACGATCAATGCGTCTTTTTCATCGGTCGCTTTCTGCGCCTGGACTATGCGGTCCTTGTATTTTTTCTGATCCTTGAACTTGAGCGCATCCACGGGCTCCAGGTTGGCCCCGATTTCCATGCGAGGCTCCGGATCCAGGAAACTCTCCAAGCGCATGCGCGCACCCACGCGCATATGGTGATCACATTTCGGACACACTAACAAGTTCCGCTCCAGATCCGCACGATACAGCACCGCATTACAGGCATCACATTTCGCCCATAAACCATGAGGCACTGCTTTCTTGCTGCCCCCTTCGGTGCGAATCTTGGTCGGTAAAAATTTATTCCACCAGCTCATTGGATTTCGACTCTATCGATTGGTTACCCAGTTATCAGTTCACGTTTTTCAGTGCCGGCGCCAAGGTTCGCAGAAACTCCGCGACCGCGGTGAGGATACGCGCACTGTCGTCTTTGTTATCTTCAACACGCTGCACCACCGCGCTGCCCACCACCACAGCATCGGCATTGGCTGCCGCCCCGGCAGCGGTCTGGACATCCTTGATCCCGAATCCGACCCCCACCGGCAGGTCCGTATACCGCCGAATAAGCTGGATCTTCTCAGCAATCGACGCATAATCCAGATGCGAGGCGCCGGTGACACCCTTCATGGAGACATAATACACAAATCCGCGCGCCTGGGCGCAAATAGTCTGCACCCGATCGGGAGGCGTGGTGGGTGCGATGAGAAATACCGGTGCCAACTGGTGGTGCGCGAATTCCCGCAGCAGATCTGCCGCTTCCTCCGGCGGCAAATCCACGGTGATCACACCGTCAACGCCAGCCTGTGCCGCGGCCCGGGCAAAGCGCTCATAACCCATGACTTCGATCGGATTCAGGTATCCCATGAGCACTACCGGCGTAACACCGTCCTGTTGCCGAAACTCGCGCACCATCGCCAACACGTCATGGATACTGGTACCGTGGGCCAGAGCCCGTTCGGCGGCACGTTGAATCATCGGACCATCGGCCATAGGATCGGAAAACGGCACCCCCAATTCGATGATATCCGCCCCCGCCGCGACCATGGCATGCATCAACGGTACGGTCGTTTCCTTTTGCGGATCACCCGCGGTCACATACGGGATCAGGGCTTTGCGCCCTGAAGCGCGCAGCTGTGCAAATCGAGCTTCCAGTCGCGTCATATCTTGATCCCTTCCCGGGCCGCGACTGTGTGTATATCCTTGTCTCCCCGGCCGGACAGATTAATAACAATGCATTGGTCGGCACCCAACTGACGCGCCAACTTGGCGCCATAGGCAAGCGCGTGACTGGATTCCAAGGCCGGAATAATCCCTTCCAAACGGGTCAGATCATGGAATGCCTGCAGCGCTTCGTCATCGTTGATGGCGACATAATTAACGCGTCCGGTATCCTTGAGCCAGGCATGCTCCGGCCCCACGCCGGGATAATCCAGTCCGGCGGATACCGAATGGGTTTCGATGATCTGGCCGTTGTCGTCTTCCATCAAATAAGTTCGGTTACCATGCAATACACCGGGCTTGCCCGCGCACAACGGCGCGGCATGCTGACCGCTGGCCAAACCGTGGCCCGCGGCTTCCACACCGTACATTTTCACTTCGGTATCGCCGATAAACGGATAGAACAAACCCATGGCGTTGGAACCACCACCGACACAGGCCACCAAGGCATCGGGCAGGCGTTGCTCAAACGCCATGATCTGGGTTCTCACTTCCCTGCCGATCACCGCCTGGAAATCACGCACCATGGCGGGATACGGATGCGGGCCGGCGACGGTACCGATTATATAAAAGGTGTCGTCCACATTGGTGACCCAATCCCGCATTGCTTCATTCAGGGCGTCCTTGAGGGTACGGGAACCAGAGGTGACCGGCACCACGGTGGCGCCCAGCAAGCGCATGCGATAGACATTGATCATCTGTCGCTGGATATCCTCGGCGCCCATGTAAACCACGCACTCCAGCCCCAGACGGGCGGCGACGGTCGCGGACGCGACGCCGTGCTGACCGGCGCCGGTCTCGGCGATGATGCGGGTTTTCCCCATGCGCTTGGCCAGCAATGCCTGGCCCACGGTGTTGTTCACCTTGTGCGCGCCGGTGTGATTCAAATCCTCACGTTTTAAGTAAATGCGGGCGCCGCCCAGGATACGGCTCCAACGCTCCGCGCAGTACAGGGGCGAAGGACGCCCCACGTAGTGGGCGAGATCCCGGTCCAGTTCCTGTTGAAACTGTGGATCGTTGCGATAACGTTCATATGCCGCCGTCAGCTCCAATAATGGCGCCATCAGGGTTTCGCCCACAAAACGCCCGCCATAGGGACCAAAATGGCCACGCGCATCCGGTTGCTGATAATGCTGCCAATCCTGGTCAGGAATGCGGTCAGATGCCACCTTTGGCTCCTTCAATAAATGCTTTGACCCGTATCGGGTCCTTGATACCTTTGCTCACTTCCACACCCCCGCTGACGTCCACCGCATAGGGCCGTACTTGCGCCACCGCCTCGCCGACATTGGCCGGCGTCAAGCCACCGGCGAGGATGATCGGTTTGGCCGCGTCCCGGGGCACGCGTTGCCAGTCGAATCGTGCACCGGTACCACCGGCGACTCCCGCCACATAAGTATCCAGCAGGATGGCCGCAGCCTCCGGGTAAGCCAGAATACGCTCGCCCACAACCAGACCGGGGTACATGCGCAAGGCTTTGATATACGGCCGGTCGAACTGACGGCAGAACTCCGGGGACTCGTCACCGTGGAATTGCAGGCAGGCCACAGGAACTGCCTGCAAAACCTGCCGTACGAAAGCGGCTTCCGGCTCCACAAACAGGCCGACGGTGGTGATGAAAGGAGGCAGAGCATAGACAATTTTCCGCGCCTGATCAATGGATATTCCACGAGGACTGGATGGATAAAACACCAAGCCAATGGCATCCGCGCCGGCCGCCGCGGCCATGATACCGTCTTCCGGGCGCGTAATTCCGCAAATTTTTACTCGAATTAACATGAAACTGACAACATATCCGGCATTACCAAACCATATGAGTAGATCGCAGTGAAGGCACATTATAGTGCGCCGGGTAGCTTGCCGCCATGAAATACAAGCCGTGGGGCGGCGCCGTAACCCCACCTTGGGTACGATCTTTATGCTCAAGTATCGCGCGCGCCCATTCCGGTTCCTGAACCCCGGCACCAATACTCATCAGAGTCCCGGCGATATTTCGCACCATGTGGTGCAGGAATCCATTGGCGGTAACATCGATCAGCAGCATTTCATCTTTACGCGTCAGTACCAGGTGATGAATGTGCCGCACCGGGTTTTTGGCCTGGCAGGCCACGGCCCGGTAACTGGTAAAATCGTGCTCTCCCACCAGAAACGCGGCACCACGGCGCATCCGCTCCAGATCCAGGGGCCGGTATTCCCAGGCGACGCGCCACGCCAGCACACTGGGCCGTACCGCGCGATTGCAGATCACATAACGGTAGCGACGGGTTTGGGCGCTGAACCGGGCATGGAAATCTTCCGCTACGGCGCACGCCCAGGTAACTACGATATCTTTAGGCAGGTGACTGTTAGTGCCGAACACCCAGCCCCGCTCACTGCGCTGGGCGCTGGTGTCAAAATGCACCACCTGCCCCAGAGCGTGCACACCGGTGTCGGTACGACCCGCGGCATGAACCCGAACCGGATGGTCGGCCACATGACCGAGAGCCTGTTCCAGACGGGCCTGGATCGATGGGCTATGATCCTGATATTGCCAGCCACAATATCGGCTACCGTCATATTCCAGCCCCAAGGCAACGCGCATAACCTTCTATGGACCCCCTCCGATCACCAACCAAGGCCAATTCTACGTCAAGACCACAACCTTGGCAGCCCCACAATCACGCATGCCAGGATCACGGGATAACTCCACTGCCCGATGGGCGGCACCCCGGCGTCCTGCACGTCCAAGGTCAACGGTAATTGTTGATCCGCATATTCCAGGGCCGCCTGATAGCGCAGCGCGATGCGCCGGGCGAGATAATCCAGGTGTTTGCCTTGCTCCGTCGTGGCGGCAGCTTGCGTACCGAGGGCCAACACCGCCTCCATCATATGCAACACCAGAGTGACCCGCACCGCCAAACGGGTGGATGCCAATCCGAAAAATGTCAGCGGTGTCGCCAACCACAAGATACCACCGATCAGTTGTTCCTTGCCGGTGGTTTGCAACAGCAGATGCACCATCAAAATGATCAATAACAGCACCAGAATGCGGTCTCCCGCTTCCCGCGCTCCAGCGCCGCTGGGAGACCAATGCCCCAACACCGGCAACAACGGCGCACCAGGAGTAAACCATAGGTAAATCAACGCCAGTGAAATAAACAGAAAGCGCATTCGACGCAGCATCGGGAATACACCCCCCAACAAATGTCGGCGCGGGCCAAGATAGAGCACCACCGCAATGAGCACACCGGGTAACACGGCCTTGCCGCCACCCAAACTCAAGAGCAGGCCGAACACCACCAGACAGATGATCCGAATCCCCGGATGCATCACCGACCGTGTGCCGAAGCCACACCCGAGCATTTACTGCAGCACATCATTGATGATGCCTTCCAGCAACTCCGTTACTTTCAACAGCTTTGCCCGCGATGGCGCATCGGCGGGACCCACCGGCTTGCGGTACCCCACATAGATTTCACCAGGCTTCAACGCCAGCTCGTAGACATAAATGATATAGGGACAAAACACGATATTGTGGACATCCGCTTCCATCATTTCCCGGGACACGATCGCGCTGCAAAATTCCAGCGCATTGGCATTGGCGTATACGTGTTTGTTCGTTCCCACAGCCTCCGCGGTGCGCTCCAGCATTTTACCGATGTGCGACACGTTGTTTATCTTGATACCGCGGTCACCAATGGATGCTTCGAGAAATGAATAAATGCTGTCAAAGCTGTCATGCACTCGATAGATTTTCATATAGTCGTTATCGATCGCGATTTCCGGCGCCGCCATGCCACATGTCGGCAACAGCGCCAGCACCAGCCCCCATAACAATCCCGAACCGTTATTGCTCATGATTCCCCCTTGAACGCTGCGAGCAGCCGCACCTGTGACCTTCGGGTTTACACCCGGCCGATATAACCGTGAAGTATGAACATATCTGAAATTCTTACCAATGGGTAAAGCAAGTAATAACGTGTTCAATAATTTAACCGGCATTAACGCGATCATTACCCCATGATAAAACTAAGACTCACGCGGTTCCTGGCCGATAAACATTGATTAGCGGCCATCCCAAGCAGTCTGCGGTTTGCCAGCCTGACCCGAAACGGGAAAAATATCAACATTTTGGGTGTAATGTTGCGCAATTTAGCTGATTTTTTTCGACGATGCATTGCTGTACTGAACGGAAATGGCGCAGCTGACGCCCTGACTTATTCCGACACGGACGCGCGTGCCCACGATAAACACGCCAAGATAGATGACAACATCCTGGCGGACAAATACCATGGCCTGCTTGATGATTACAATATCCGGGGCAAATTGCTTGATGTCAGCAACCAGATCCTGGCGAGCGGTTACGGCACTTCAACTCTGGAAGACGTGTTCCGCTCAGTCATCAAAATTTGCATGGAAGCAATTGGCGGCGACACCTCCGTCATCGAATTGTACGACCCCACCGAGAACACTCTGGTGGGCGTTGCCACTGATTACGGGCCATACAAACCTGAAGGCTATTTCAGCCTACCCCTCACGGAACAAGCACTTTCCACACTGGCTTTCCATGAAGGACAAACGGTAGCAATCCCCGATGTCGTTAATGATCCGCGTGTCAGCCAGCGCATCCGACAAATATTTGATGCACGCTCGGGAATCGCCGCGCCGTTGAAGGTGGACAACCAGGTGATTGGCGTCATCCTTACCATGGCCAAGCACAAGCAACTCAATTTCAGCAAGCGTGATGAACAATTAATGGAAGGACTGGCCCGGGTGGCAGCCCTTGCCGTGCATACCCAGATGTTGCACAAACAGCGAATTCAATCCGAATACCGATTTCAACGCCTGGTCGAAAACGCACCCGCGGCCATATTTCTGCTGGATCCGCAATTGAATATCATCGAGGCGAACCGTACCGCCGAACAATTGCTGCGTACCCATGCCGACCGCCTGACCGCCATGAACTTTCATGACATGACCACGACCGGCGGCAGCCTCGAGGACTGGCAGAAACGCTTTGCCACCTTCCATGATGGCAACGATTTGCACTTCGAAACACTGGTCAGCGCCAACCGGGACCACGAATTGCCGGTGGAACTGAATGTCTCCACCCTGACGATCGCCGGACAAAGCGTGTACCAGGTTTTCATGCGGGACATCACTCAGCGCAAACAAGCGGAGCAAGCGCTATATGAAGAAAAGGAACGCGCAGAAGTCACGCTTCACTCCATCGGCGACGCCGTAATCACCACCGGTAACGACGGTATCTGCACCAGCCTTAATTCGGTCGCCGAAAAGCTGCTGTCCTGCGCCGCCAGTGAGGTAATCGGAAAACCGGCCGACGAATTCCTGCGCATCGTGGATGAGCCTAGCCGCGAACCGGACATGCAGATCATTCGCCGCTGTCTACAGGGCCATAAATACACATCCAATGGCGACCAGATTCTGATGGTGGCGCAAGGCAGGGAAATTCCTGTAGAGATATCCGCCGCCCCGATTTTAAGACTGCATGGTGATATCGCCGGCGCGGTCATCGTCATGCGCGATGTCGGACCGTCGCGCAAAATCGCCAAGGAAATGTCCTACCTCGCCACCCATGACACTTTAACCGGACTTGTGAATCGCGGTGAATTCGAAAAACGTCTGCAAATCGCGATCAATAGCGCCCGGGAAAACGATACCTGCCATGTGCTTTGCTACATAGACCTAGATCGTTTCAAGATCGTCAATGATACCTGCGGGCACGTGGCCGGAGACGAACTGTTGCGTCAGTTGACTTCCCTACTGCAGGACAAATTCCGCACCAGCGACATTCTGGCCCGCCTTGGCGGCGACGAATTCGGCCTGCTGCTGGAAAACTGCCCATTGCACAAAGGGCAATTGGTGGCGGAAGACGTGCGCGCGACAGTAAACGACTTTCGTTTTACCTGGGACAACAAAGCATTCGAAATCGGTGCCAGCATCGGCGTCACCAGCATCACCGCCGCAAGCAACGACATTTCCCAACTGTTGAGCACCGTGGATGCCGCCTGTTACGCTGCCAAGGACGAAGGTCGCAACCGGGTACAGGTGTTCCTCGCTGACACCGACCAGGAATCATTGGATCGACAACGCACCAACTGGCTGCAGGAAATCCAGGACGCTATGCGCGAAAACCGCTTTGAGCTATGGCGCCAGGAAATTCAACCGCTACGTGAAACACCGATTTGTCCTCGGTATGAGGTGCTGTTGCGCATGCGCGACCGCACCGGCAACATCGTTCAACCGGATATGTTCATCCCCACGGCCGAACGTTTTCATCTTATGCGAGATCTCGACAAATGGGTTATCGAGAACACCCTGGCGCTGATTGCACGACACGATCAGTCACATTGCAAAAGCCTCTTCAGCATCAATCTTTCAGGACAATCCCTGGGAGACAAAGGCATACTGCAGTTTATTATCGGCATCGTGGAAAAATATGCCATTGATGCGCAACGCTTGTGCTTTGAAATCACCGAAACCGCGGCCATTGCCGACCTGCGCCACGCCAGCAGCTTAATGAACACCTTGCACGACATGGGATTTCAGTTTGCGCTGGATGATTTCGGAAGTGGTTTGAGTTCTTTTTCCTATCTCAAATATCTGACCGTAAATTACCTGAAAATCGACGGTAACTTTGTCCGGGAGATTGATCGGGACATGGTGGACTATTCCATGGTCGAAGCCATCAATAAAATCGGGCACGCCATGGGTTTGAAAACCATCGCAGAGTTCGCGCAATCGCCGGAGATTATTGAAAAGCTCAAATACATTGGCGTTGATTTCGTCCAGGGCTACGCCATCGCCGAACCGGAACCGTTTCCGGACTCACCGTCGCCAGAGCAGTAGACATCCATGCAAGACCTGCGCAAATGGTTGCACATCGCGGTGTTATCACTGGCAATTCTGCTCGCCATGAGCTTGTGGTTCTCCACCACCGCGGTGATTCCCCAACTCAAACTCGCATGGGGACTCACTCCCAGTCAGGAATCCTGGCTGACCATGAGCGTGCAACTTGGCTTCGTGGTCGGGGCTGTGATCAGCGCGAGCCTGAACCTCGCGGACCGATATTCCGCCCGGTTGTTATTCGCGGTTGCCTGCACGCTCAGCGCACTGAGCAACGATATCATCGCGGTCGTCAATCCCGGACCGGAAACCGCCATCGCCTTGCGCTTCTGTTGTGGCATGACACTGGCTGGGGTTTATCCCCCGGCCATGAAACTGGTAACCACGTGGTGCAAAAAAGATCTGGGCCTGGGTATTGGTATCCTGGTCGGCGCGCTGACCATTGGTTCCGCGGCGCCACATTTGTTCAATGCCGTACCCATGCTTGGCGACGGCGGCATGCCGCAATGGGATATTATCCTGCACCAAAGCACCCTGCTGGCTTATTGCGCCGCGTTATTGATAATCCTGGTGTTTCGCGAGGGTCCCTACATCACCCGGAACGCGTCTTTCAATTGGCGTCATATTACGCGCGCCTGGCATCATAAACCGACACGCCTGGCCAACCTGGGGTATCTGGGCCATATGTGGGAACTCTACGCGATGTGGGCGTGGATACCAATATTGCTGCTGCACAGCTACCAAGATGCCGGCATATCGATTCTGGACGCCCGCTGGGCTGGTTTCACGGTGATCGCTGTCGGTGCCATTGGCTGCGTGTGCGCCGGCGCCGGCGCCGACCGTTTCGGCCGCACGGCCATCACGACCTTGAGCATGGCCGTGTCCGGTAGCTGCGCATTGGTGGCCGGTTTTTTCTTTGATTCACCGGTCACTCTGACGGTAATATGTGTCATTTGGGGCTTTGCGGTGATCGCCGACAGCGCGCAATTCAGCGCCGCGGTCAGTGAATTGGCCGATCCACTTTATGTGGGAACCGCGCTGACCGTGCAAACCAGTCTCGGCTTCCTGCTCACCCTGGTCACTATCCGCGTGATACCTGAACTCAGCACCATGTTCGGTTGGCAATATGTACTCTGGATACTGGCCATTGGCCCGGTGATCGGCATTATCAGCATGCTGCGCTTGCGCCAACTGCCCGAAGCCGCCATGATGGCGCATGGCAAACGGTGACCGAAATTGGTTGGTGCTGACGCGCCACCGCAACAGTATTCGCTATGGCCGGAATCTGATGCTATTGCTGCTGAACATGCTCGCAGGGAACGCCTGGGCCACCCAGCCTACGGTCGCGACCGTGCATGCTTATTATGCGATCACAGCTCATAGTTCACAAAGCTCGGCCTGGCATCAATGCCTGCAGGAGATCCCCGTATTCCTTCCCGACGTCGCCTGGGATCGCGTCAAACCCCGTTGGTTGCTGTCCATCGATTCCTATCTGGACCCGGAGACCAAGCACGGCTACGCCGCCATCGCGGTACTCGGCGTTTTTGATCATAAACAGGTGCTCAATCGCTGGGTGCAGGGATTCCCGCAACCGCTGCCCTATAGCGCCATGAACCTGCTGGAGCAGTACATCCGCGGCCTGCAACGTTTGCAGTGGCATTGGATTGAGCGCTTCGATCCCCGGGCACCACGCTTTTGTGAGCCCATCATTCAGACTTTCTTGCAGCGTGTAGCAGGCCTCAAACGGGAACCCGAGTCCCACTGACCGCCCCTACCCACATCCATAAACATTCGCCCGGACGCACGGCGGTACTCGCCGGTTATCCGTCCACGCCGCAGCCAACCGAAACACGGGGATAATTACCATTAATATCAAAAAGATATCTAAACGTCAGCGATCCCCCGGGGTCCTGGCGCGACGCTCGGCGCATCCTTACCACCGCTACGAGTTAACATAACAGAGCATATTACTCCGTTTATTTGTCTGGGAATTAATGCGATAATTTTCAATTAATCGACTAATCATAGGGTTATTGGTCAGGATGATTAACGGGAGGTTCCGCGACATGAATAATCCACAACAGGCACATAAACTCACCTGGAAACAATTCCTTGAACTGTGCAACAGCGCCGGGATCAAGGAGAATGATGAAATCGACAGTATCGACATTTCCTGGGGGGAAACCACGTATTTCGAATGCCATAAAGACGATATCACGGGATGGCAAATCTCGCTACGCGCGAAATAAACCCTGCCCTTGGCAATGACGCACACCGTCGCCAAATAACCGGCCATCACGTAAAACCGTTGGCCGAATATCTTCAACGAGTTCATCAATCAGGGGGGGAGTACCGCAAACAAGATCTGCTGACAGCGCCCCGTAACCTTGGGATCGCGGCGCGGCATTAGCGCGGTATCTTAGGTACACTCGAATTGGTCGGGAGCACCAGACACAGCGTCGTTCCCACACCTGGTTGCGAACTTAGTTCCAGCTCACCACCCATCATATGCGTCAATTCGCGGGACAGCACCAATCCAATACCGGTACCGGGAATTCCTTTTTGTTCCGCATCCAGGCGCCCGAACGGGACAAACATCTGGGAAATGCTTTCAGGCGAGATACCCACGCCGGTATCCATTATGGAAATGGCCAGATGCGCATCGTCCCGCGCACAACAGTCAACCACCACCTGTCCGTCAATGCGATTGTACTTGATGGCGTTGGCAATCAAATTGATCAATATCTGTTTCAAGCGCATGGCGTCAGCCCAAACGCGCTTGCCGTGGAACTTGGGCAAATCGTATTCCAGAGTAACTTGCGCCAGTGTTGCGATGGGCCGCATCAGCACCATGGTTGTCTCGACCAGCATACCCACCTCGACATCAGCGCATTCCAGCGTAATTTTACCCGCTTCCAACTTCGCGAGATCGAGAATATCGTTGACCAAGCGCAACAAATGTTGGCCCGCATTGAGAATTTCCAGCACATTTTCCTGTTGTTCACAGGTCAACGCCGGTTCGTCCTCCACTTGCAACAGTTGACCAAATCCCAATATCGCGTTAAGCGGCGTCCGCAGTTCGTGACTGACAGCGGACAGAAAACGGGATTTCATGCGATTCGCGCGCTCCGCTTGATCTCTGGATATCACCAGTTCTTGACGCATATCTTGCTGTTGGCATTGTGCCTGAAACGCGTGGATCAAGACTCCGTAACTGGTAACGAAAGGCATCAGGAACTGGACAATATCCGCGTTGAAACCGTGAGTGGCGTTCATCAAGCCAAATATGCCGACAAATCGATCGCCGTAGTAAATCGGCAAGGTGATGGCATTGCGTATGCTGATATTGTCGCCATGTTCCGGACATTGGAATTCGATTCCCTGGATCTCGTTGTCAAACCATTGCTGACCACATGTCAGCACCGGTTCGTAGACCGGCGCCAGTCCCGGCAACACCACAGACGCGTGGTGCAAAAGGGATAGCGGCGGTTTGATATTGGGCTTGACGTTTTCGTCGGTCCGCAACAAGGCATGGGGATACAACCACGGCTTGCCCTGATCATCCAGCTTCACTTCACCCACGAATCCGACGGTGCTTTCCAACAGCAACATCATACCCTGTAACAAATACTCGGCCACATTGGAAAACTGCTCCTCGGTCATGAACATATTCATGCCGTTGCGTAGCAGATTCAGCAAGGTTTTTTGTCGCTCGATGTCCTGCTCCAGGCTCTTACGCCCGGAGATATCCTGCACAATGCCCAGCAGATGTACGCCGTTGTCCTCACTTGACCGGTTTACATCACCGCGCCCCTCGATCCAGTGCACGCTGCCATCGGGCCAGGTATA
Organism: Gammaproteobacteria bacterium; assembly: GCA_024641505.1. Lineage (GTDB taxonomy): Bacteria > Pseudomonadota > Gammaproteobacteria > SG8-11 > SG8-11 > UBA6920. The sequence goes on along the minus strand of JAHECY010000053.1, from coordinate 10,383 downwards.
GCGGTACTCCACTTTGTATTCACACCCGCGCTCGACGCTTGCCCTGATGGTGGCGCTCATAAGTGCTTCATCCTCGGGGTGCACCCGGGACAAAAACTCCTGGAAATCGATATGTCGCGCCTGAGCCCCCATGCCAAAAATCGGTGCCGCATTCTCCGCCAGGAACAACTCGCGGGTCGCGGTATTCAAATCCCAGGTGCCCATATGGGCGAAAGCCTGACTGAGATGCAAGCGCTGACGACTTTCGCGCAGATGCTCCTCCACGTTCTTCAAGCGAGTGACATCGGTACGAATTGAAACGTATTGATAGGGCAAGCCGTTGCTGTCCAGGAACGGTACGATAGTGGACTCCACCCAATAGTGAGCACCGGACTTCGCGCGATTGCACAGCGTTCCGTGCCAAATCCGGCCCTGGGAAATAGTATCCCACATATCCACAAAATACTCGCTGGTATGCGTGCCGGAATTAACGATACGGTGCGTTTGCCCAACCAGCTCCTCACGACGATAACCGCTTACCTGGCAGAAATTATCGTTGGCATAGGTAATTACGCCTTCGACATCGGTGACACTCACCAGATCATGCCGCTCCATGGCGTCGCGCAAGGTACTGCTCAACCGGAAGGCTTTGGCGAGCTCACCATTGAGTTCCTTGATACGGCGATTACGTTTGAGGCGCGCGGTAACCGCTTGCAGTAAATGATCCGGCAATACAGGTTTGGTGATGAAATCATCCCCTCCCAGATTGAGTGCCGTCATCTGCCGATCGATTTTCTCTTCCGTGGAAACAAAAATAATCGGCAACGTCGCATGGTTGTCATCCTGCCGGATCACCGCGGCCAATTCCAGACCGGTGCATCCCGGCATATAGACATCCATCAGCACCAATTCCGGGCGAAATTCCCGCAGCGTATCCAGGCATAACAGCGGATCAGCGATAGCGTGCACCTGCATGCCGGCTCCGCTCAGCAAAGCCTGATAATAATCCGCAAGATCCTCGTCATCATCAACGATCAACACCCGGTACGGTTCATCGACGACGTGACAGACTACGCCCAAAACCGCCTGTACCGCCTGCTGGGGTTCGAACGGTTTGATCAGAAAACGTTTCGCTCCCAGGCGCACCGCATGCAGCCGGGCCTGGATATCGGAACTGACCGACATGGCAACTATCGGTGCCAGCACCTGATTTGCCAGCGGCGCCTCCGCGGGACCGTTCGCTGCCGTGAAAAAGTCGGCGCCAGAGGCCAGATCCATAATTATCGCCGCCGGCTGACACTGCTGGTAACGCAGCAGCAAATCATTAACGGATTCAAAAATTTCGACGCTGAAGCCCTTTTGCTCCAATTCCGAGGCCAGCATCAGACATAATGCGGGGTCATCATCAATGACGTATATTCTTCGATTCATTAATGATTCCGCGGTCACCATGTCAGCATGACCATGCTTGGCGGCACTCGCCTCAACCAGACTTACTTCATGCAACCGTTGCAAGGCGCCGAGGACATACTCCCGCTCGACCAGGCTGAAGGCGCGTCCCTCCACCATCACCGTGTGCAGGGCGCGTTCCAGGTAACGTGCCTGGCTGCTGACCAGAGGCGCACCGAAAGTACCGGAGGAACCTGCAAGGGAGTGCACTGAACGCCGCAGCTCGCGCAAGGTATCCGGGTCACCAGACTCGGAGTACTGGTGCCACAACCGTTTCAATTCTTCAATACGCGAGGGAATCTGGCTGCGATACTGGTCTTGCAGTAACGCTATTTTATCTGACGATCGTAGTTGTCGCTCTGCCATTTAACAATAACACTCACAGGGATTAGTAAACTTGTCGTTCTATTTTATTGCCCGAGGCCGTAACGCCCATTTATCTCTACAGACTCCCTAGGTTTTCGGAATAACCATCCGAGAATTTAATCGTATTGACCATAATTCGCAAATATCCTCCAGAAATTTGCATATTTTCGTTGAAAGTAACGGCGGTTAAACCCGCAGGATCTGCACCCGTTGTTATCGTTTCTGCAATAAAATATCCCTTGATTCCATAATTGTAGACACCTATTCGGACTTTGCACGGTTGCCCAGACTAACACCGGCGTAACTCACCATGATTTCACACCCGCGACACCATATCCCATCTTTATTGCGTGTGTTTTACGCGCCAATATCACGATAAGTACTTAATTAATAATAAAAAGATATTTGTCCCGTTTCTGTGCCGAATTAAGTAAAATAATCAGCTTGTTACGTCAGAAGGAACGCGTTTTGAGACCATTGCTAATCACGGTGGCGGTATTGTTGTTGGTGTCATGCAGCGAACCGATGAATCAACTGCAGCAGATCAAGGAACGTGGCGAACTCATCGTTGCGACTCGTAACAGCCCCACGGCCTACTATGAAGGGGCCGCGGGACCGGCGGGATTCGAGTATGATCTGGTAAGCATGTTTGCGGACTATCTGGGGGTGAAACTGCGACCGGTGATCGTTTCCGGCATGGCGGACATCTTTAACCTGGTCAACGCCAATGAGGTGGACATCGCCGCGGCCGGCCTGAGCATCACGGATGAACGCATTCAACAAGTTCGTTTTGGTCCGGTCTATCAATACATCACCCAGCAGTTGATTTACAGCAGCCCGGGCAAACGCCCTGCATCACTCATGGATATCCATGACTACACGATGGAAGTCATGGCGCACAGCAGCCATGCGGAAAATTTACGTTTTTTGCGCGCGTCTTACCCGCAACTTACCTGGCACGAAAACCGGAACCTGGAAAGCGAGGACCTGCTGACATTGGTCAATGACAAGCTCATTGATTACACGGTTGCCGATTCCAATGAAGTCGCTCTGAAGCAACGATTCTTCCCTGAGCTACGGGTGGCCTTCGACATAACGGACCCACAACCGTTGGCCTGGGCATTTTCCTACGCATTCGATTTCAGCCTACACAATGCCGCCTATGATTTTTTTGCTGAAATCCGCAAAAACGGTAAGCTGGATAGTCTGATCGAGCGGTACTATGGCCATACGGAGCATGTTAATTATCCCCGCTGGCGCTTGTTCATGTCGCATGTGGATGACCGATTGGGCAGCTATCAGGCCATGTTTGAACAGGCCGGTCAAGAAACCGGCATCGATTGGCGGTTGCTGGCCGCCATGGGGTACCAGGAGTCGCTGTGGGATCCCAACGCCAGGTCTGCCACCGGTGTCCGCGGACTGATGATGCTGACCCGCAATACCGCACAGGAACTGGGGGTCGATAGCCGTACCGACGCTCAGGGAAGCGTCGATGGCGGCAGCCGTTACCTGAACCAGTTACTGCAAATGCTGCCCGAGGAAATCCAGGAGCCGGACCGCACCTGGTTCGCTCTCGCCTCTTACAACGTCGGCATCGGTCACGTGGAAGATGCGCGCGCCATCACCCGCATGCGCGGCCTGAATCCCAATCTCTGGACTTATGTGAAGGATAGCCTGCCGTTGCTGCGAGATAAACAGTGGTATATGCAAGTACCCTATGGCTACGCGCGCGGTGATGAAGCGGTAAGCTATGTACAGAGTATCCGTGCCTACTATGATCTGCTGGTGTGGATGTCAGATCGAAAAATCCTGATGGGGAAAATCGAACCGCGCCCACCCACCAATGTCACGACCGCCGATGCCGCCGCGGAGCTTGCCTCCGGGCATTTACCCACACTGTGACGATCAGCGCCGCCGCTGAAAAAATGCTGTTAACACAGCACCACAGCGTGCGGCCAGCACCCCGCCGGTGACCGCAAACCGGCGGTTGAACACCGGCGTCTCCAGGAGTGAAAAGCGCCCGCCCGCGGCGCCGGTTTTCGGGTCTGAGGCCCCAAACACCAGCCGGCCGATGCGCGCATGCAGCATGGCCCCAAGGCACATGGCGCAAGGCTCCAACGTGACGTACAAGGTCACTCCCGTCAGACGATAATTTCCCAACGCCAGGCCCGCGGCCCGCAAGGCAAGTATTTCCGCGTGTGCCGTGGGATCGTGACTGGCGACGGGCCGATTCCAGGCCTCGCCGATAATGCGGTCCTGATATACCACCAACGCGCCCACCGGCACCTCTTGCTCCGCATCCCCGCAACGCGCCAGCTCCAACGCACGTTCCATGTAGCCTTCATCCTGAACCAAATGTATGTCACGCATAATCAACACCGCGCCAACCCCGATCCAGCTCGACGCAAAATCGCCGGCAAAGATCCGATCCCGGCATGGATCTTCCGAAGGCCATAAGTGACAACAGTATGCGTAATTCCAATGTTAAAATTCCCAGTGACACTAACGTAGCCAGCATCTCTCTTCGGCACCTTCCAGATTATATAGTGTTTCGAAAGCGCTGTTTCCTCTAAATGCTTCTGTTGCCCACCACCAAGGGTGCCATCCGTTGACGGTAGTATGCATCTCTTCGCCCGTGCCTGCACTACACCTCGCCTCAACACCTAGCGGCAAATCACGATTCCGCACCAGCCACCTCTTTTCAAACTCGCGCTTCCGATGCAAGAATGTTTTTTCCACGGCAGCGAATTTGAATCGGCCCGCGCAGGCTCGCCAAGTCTGCAATGGAATAGCGAAGCGTTTTCATCAACAATAAAACCTGTTGTTATACCGACGACAGTAATACAACGCCAGCGGTCACCCGCTCATTGACAGCGTCAGCACCGCCTCACATACTGCCCAGGTTCCCCTACGAGAGGTGACACCAGGAGCATGCGCGAGATACGCACCGGCGCACGACATCCTGGAACAAACTAACGGCAGTTATGGAGGAAAGTCGCTCATGAAACAAAACACTTTAATGTTCGTTACGTGTTTGGCAGGCATCACACTCGGTCCCCTGCTGGGCGTGGCACAGGCGCTGGCCGCGGATACCGAGTTACCGGCCAATCGATATGACCTGCCCCGTAATTATCATTCCGAGATCAGTGCCGCCGCAGCCTATATAAGCGCTGTCGCGCACGAAGATGAACGCGATGATGAGCACGGCATGCACCCGGTAATTATCGATGTACGCAGCATCCCCGAGTATGCGGCCGGCCATCCCAAAGGCGCCTATAACATCCCCTATCCTTTCATCTACCAGGAATGCGCAACCCGTGCTCCTGACGGTGCGTGCAGCGGTGGTGGCGCCAAGATCGCTCAAGACGATGCGACGCTGGTCAGCGCGGTCATGGCCGCGGTACCGGATCTGAACACGCCGATCTATACCCTGTGCCGCACCGGGCATCGCAGCGTGCTGGCGGCCAATATATTGACCGCGGCCGGCTACACACACGTGCGCAATATCTGGCAGGGATTCGTGGGTCAGACCAAAGTGGATTTCTACGGTAACGCACCGCTGGATCTCAATCACGACGGTCAAATCACGGACGCCGACAAAGACGGCTGGCGTTACTACCAGGGATTGCCCTACAGTAAGCGGTTGTCAGCGCGCTTGATTTATCAGCCTTACGCCTATCTATATTAAGCGCAATTGACGCTTTATTGATATCACTGCCGCCCCGCCATAGAGCGGGGCTTTTTTCCGAAATTCGATCGGCGAGCCGCTACGCTCCAGGTGCGCGACCTCCTCTATTTCGCTGTTTAATGCAGCGACACAGCCATCGGTCCAAACGCTGCGGGTCCACAGGCGTTCGTCGAGAGCCAGGCTATATTGAAATATCCTTATTTAAAGCTCGATCGACTGATAAAGGCTTCCGGTTTTTTTTCCTTGGCCAGACCCGCGCTCATGGCGATGCGCTGGTTGTTGCGCCCCAATAGTCGCAGTTGAGTTATGCGTTCCCAGAATAGCGCACTGCGTGTATCTTTTTTCCAGGTTTTCTTATAAAGGTATTTAACAGCAGCTATGGCATCCGGACTTTTTTCACAAATAACATCAGCTAACGCCTCGGCTTCGGCAAGCGGGTTCTCGCTGACCTTACTAATCAAACCATAGTCCTTTCCCTCCAAACCGCTAAAGATACGCCCTGTCATCGTAAGCTCCTGAGCGATATCTACGCCAGTAAGTCGGGAAAGAGTCACCATGCCACTCATATCCGGGATCAGCCCCCACTTTATTTCCATTATGGACAACTTCGCTGCAGGCGTCGCTATGCGGTAATCACAGGCCAATATGATTTGCATACCACCACCGAAGCAATTCCCGTGGATAACCGCAATCACCGGAATCGGTAAATCGCGCCAGATATGGGCGACCCGCTGGAACATATTTTCTTTGCGCCAGGGCGGCTTGATAAAAAACCGAAGAACCATGGAAGGCGTTTTAGACACCGCGCTAAAATCCAGACCCGCGCAAAAGGATGGACCATTACCATTCAAGATGACACAACGTATATCGCGATTTTTGCGAATGGCTTTGGCGGTTTGTACCAGCTCCAAAAACATTTGCTGATCCAGGCCGTTGTGTTTCTCGGGCCGGTTCAGTGATACATAGGCGATTTTGTTGCTTACTTCGAGCAGTACGCGGGCTTGAGTTGACATGGTTAGAGTCTCGCCTTGAGATTCAATGATATTGTACGGGAAAAACAACCCACACCGCCAACCTCTCAAGAACGAAGCAATGGAAGTATGCCGATGAGTATTGTGGCGGTACCTTGAATGAATTCCATGTTCAGGACCAGTGCCGTGAAATCGCCTTAAGCGCCGAATACCTTCTACTTTACGGCAGGAACAGGTCCAGGGCGATACTGACTAATAAGGACCCAGCAACGCTTCGGTAAACCGCAGCGACCTGTATGTCCCCGTCTATTTCTGATAATCCCGGGACGGTAGGAACATTTTGGCATTATTGAATGCCGCCGGGTCCGCCACGTTCCGCCGGACGACAACGAAAAAAGCCCGCGCTTGCGCGGGCTCATGTGAAGCTTGATGCATTCAGTTACCGGCGACCACCGGATGCGGCATCACTCCCACTCGATTATAAATAAGCCATTTTTATCTTTTATATTCAATGGCTTATTTTCCTGCTAATTGGTAATACCATGAAATATACCATGTTCAGAAATAGTTGCTGATCAACATCGAAAATTCCCTACTCCCGAAGAAAGTCATTGCTTCATCAGACCTTGCTCGCCGAATTAACGGTCGTTAACTCATAGCGCGTAGTTCTACCACCACCTGGTAACGGAATGATAATGCCTTTGGCAACCAGGTCTGAAAGATCACGGCTGGCCGTTCGATTGGGGCATCTGGTGATCGCTTCATATTTCCTGGTTGTTATTCCGCCCTCAAATCCCTTCCGTCCTTCAGCGAATACGCGCGCTACCATCCTGGCCTGCCGGTCATTCAACTGGTCACCATAGGTTTCGTAGAAACGTGTCTTGGCCAGTACAAAGTCCACTTCTTCCCTGGCAATTTCCTGTGCCTTAATAACCTTATCGGCAAAGTAATCAAGCCAGGCGTTAATGTCCATGCTTCCACGGCTCGCGATCTCCAGCTGCAGGTAATAGGTTTTCTTGTCCGCCTCTATCGCCGTGGCAAGACAGGCAGTCGTCGGATAACCGAGAGACTGCGAAAGCGCGTGGTCAGCAATCGCCCTGCCAACTCGCCCGTTTCCATCATCGAAGGGATGAATCACTTCGAACCAGAGGTGCGCAATACCTGCTCGGGCTATCCCTGGTAGTGTCTTATCACCTTTCGAAGGATTGGTCTTGTTGTACCAGTCGATGAATCCCGTTATTTCATCATGCACCTGAGTTGCTGGCGGGGCTTCGTAGTGAACCTTTTCCCGACCGTAAGGCCCGCTCACTATTTGCATGGGCGAAGGATCGTTGCGGTATGCGCCTCGCAAAATTGACGTGTAACGCAGTTCAGGGACGGCCATGGATTGCCACTTGCCTAGCAGGTCATGCGTCAGGGATGTTTGCCAGTTCTTGCGAACGTCCACCAGCAGCGAAGCTGCACCGGCTGACTTCTGGTCTGAGTTCTCCGGTAGCGTATCCGATGTAATCAAAGAGAGTAGCGAAGACCTGACAGAACCTCTGTCCAGATCCTCGCCCTCAATCGCGCTGGTTTTGATGGCCTCGGAAAGCATCAAATCGATAGTGGCATCTTCTTTAGATGCCACAGGAAGTGCATCAAAGCTGCCCGCCAAGCGCTCTGAGTTCAGGCGAAATTCAAGTTCCCGATCATCGAGCGCACGGCTGTCATAGCGAAAATCAGGCCAGTCGGGCTGTTGCCATATCCATCTCATGGCGTGATTCTAGCATTTATACACGCCACATTATAGAAAAATATGGCGCGATTATAGCCCGAAATAACGCCATCCTCGATAAAGGACTGGCAGCTGAACGACACCCACTAAATACCCTGACCGCATCAGTTCACCTCTCATAGTATTGAGGTCTACTGCCCTGCTACGCGCAATAAATACCATGAAAAATACCATTGATGATGCAGGTTATATTATCAATTGGATTGTTTTTATCATTATAATTCAATATGTTATAATTTCCTGCCACTCCCACTCGATTGTAAATAGGCCTGATAAAGTCAGTAATTTCGCGCACTTATATTTCGTCATAGCGTCGATACCATTAAAAATACCATGTTCAAAAAGTCCTTGATTGAATCGAGCACATGCGGAAGCAACCCGAGGTTGCATACCGTTCAAACTGTCCCTGCGCCGTCATGTGATTCTGTGGCAAAACGTCGACCTATTTTAGCAAGTTCGGCATCTTGCCGTTACGCAGTTCATTGATCACCTGCTCGGACAGTTTCCATGGTTCACCTTTGATCCGCACAATCAGCTCTCGCCAGACGTGATTAAATGCGACCATAGCGGCGTCATCATCAAATCGGATGCCGACAGGCAACAAAGGCGCGATGTCATCCGTCAGGCTTCGACGCAGCTTCTCCAGCATGCGCTGCTCGGCATTGGCACGCGTGATCGGCGTACCTTCCAGTGCCAGGTAATGCTCGAAGCAGGTAATGAGCTTGTCGGGACCCAACGAGAGTCGCCTAAGTCCTTCATGTAAGTCAAACAGATCACGGTTCTTGCGCCGCTGCAACAAGGCGCGCAGCTTTGTCCCGAACAGTTCCCCCGGCTCGAAAGATGAGATCTCGGTTTTCGCCTGGTGCCAACTGCTGTCGACCTCAAAGGGATACTGTTTGGTGCCATATAGGCTTTCATGCTCACGGGTATTGATCTCGACCTTCAACTTGAGTGCGGTCTCTGGATTCGCTTCGGGTGCAAACTTGAACACCAGGTGCATGGAGTGCCCAGCCTGATGTCGGTGACAGTCACCCAACCATGCAAGCGCGTCACGCACGGCATCGATCGTGGTACCGATGGGCTCGGGCTGGGTTTGCACCAGGTCGATGTCTTCCTAGTAGCGCAGGGATTGCCGGAACAGCAGCTTGTTAATGGCGGTGCCGCCACGAAAGGCGATCTTGCCCGCCAGCACCGGTGAGTTGAACAGATCACACAAGGCACGCGAGATGATCAGGTCCTGCTCAACCTGTCGCGAATCGGGCCAGGGCGCCTTGCTGCTCCACTCCTGGATATACGAGGCCGGGATCAAAAATCGATCTCTACGGGTTCATTGATCACGAGCATCCACTTGGCGTCTTTTTCATGCAGTTCCACCAGTGATTCGGTCAACGGTTTAACAGACGGGTCCAAGGGCTTCATGGATTTTGCCTTCCTCGCGAACGGTTCCAATGCGTTAGCCTGGCGGGCATGGCCGGCGCGATCCAACAGATATCCGAGCCGGCGTACCGCGGCGTTCTCGTAGGCCATGGCGGCCTTTGACAGCTTGCGTGGATCAGCTTTGGCGCCGATGTCCTTTGCTATCTGTGCCACGCCGTTGATGCCGGCCGCCTTGTGGAAATAGCGGGCACAATCCAGGAGGGTCAGCTCCACGCCAGCCACCTTCGCGAATCCCGCCTCGCTCTTTAATTGCGCAAGCCAGTCGGGCAGGTTGGTGTTGGCAAATGCCACCGGGGCTTGGTAAATGAACTGGAGCCGGTGGCGACCGATGTCGAATCCTCGCAACTGCTTGGGAACGATCACCTGAAAGACCATGGCGGCCTGGTGGGAGGCGCCATGGAAAGCGGCGGCCCGCAACAAGGAAATGCGATAATCGAGTTCGAGGTATTTCATCAAGGGGTCGATCCAGCGCACCGGATCGGGCGCACCGGCCACCCTGTCCTCGGGACGCAGGACGAGATAGAAACCCCGACGGGGGGACGCCAACCGCTGCTTTTTGGTCAATCGGTTGGCCGCGGCTATGAAGGCCTCTGCACTCAGCCCAAGCGCGTCTAAAGCCTCTTCTCGAGAAAAGTAGGCTCGGCCGCGAGAAAGCAGTTCATTGAGGTAGTAGTCCAGAGAAGCCATTCCCCGTTTATATGCGATAATCGACAGTACTT
>JAHECY010000052.1 GCA_024641505.1 Gammaproteobacteria bacterium | reverse complement strand
TGGCGATCACCGATACCCAGAATGGCGGCAACATCGCCGCGAGGTAACTCACCCCGATACAGGATTGCTTCGAGAATAGCGCCGGCCTTGGATGGGAGTGCTCCGGCGCGTACTTCTTCTTCAGTCCAGAGCAGGATGCGGTTACGCAAGCGTTCCGGTTGTATCAGATCTTCCATAAATTTGACTTGATCGAGACAGGTTTCCAGAAAGAAACGCGTAAAAGACGCCAGTCCTTCCTCGCTCAGATTTCCTCGTCCATCCAGATCATTGCGTCTCGATAAATCACAGTCCGCCAGATGGCTCTTGTAAGCACGCACATTATGGGCCAGCCCACGAGCAATCGACCAGATACCGCCGGTATCCAGCGATTCCAACAGCACGGCATAGGACATCAATCGTGCCACGCGCCCATTGCCATCGAGAAAGGGGTGAACCCACAACAGCCTGTGATGCGCCGCCGCCGCTGCAACAATCGTTTCAGCCTTGCCAAGCCCGCTATAGATGCGTTCGAACCGCGCAAGAAAACGTGGCATTGCGCCGGGGCTAATCGGTATATGCTGGCCAACTTTGACATCACGCTTGCGTAGCTGGCCGGGAATGACCCGTATGCGCTCGCCGGTGTCAGGGTCTTCTATCCATAGCAGTTCATCCGGCAACAGTTCACCAAAGCGCCTGTGAATTTCACAAATCCCTTCAGTGGTCACCGCCCGGCCACGCAGGCCGCCCTCATCGATCCATTGTTGGACGGCAATATGTGCCTTGGCTTCGAGTTGCAGATTGCGCTTTTCCATATTGGCGCTATAGTCGTTTTTGAGCGCTCGCTCGATATCGACTGGATGCGTGTCATGGCCTTCAATCAGGTTACTGTAATAGCAGTTCATCGCCCGGACTAGATCAGCGAGGGCCGTCAGAATACCTTCCGGCAGACTACGGCGAAATCCCGCCGAATATGCCGCCAGCTCGACCGCAAGATCGGTAAGGACTCCCCGATGCCTCGAACTCTCCGAGATCAACAGTGGCTCCATCAATGACGGTTGTTCACCTCTGTCAACGACCTCTTCAACGTCCGCTTCCATGTCCGTTTTGTTATCATTCATACCATAATAATATCAGTATATTATATGGTATCAAGAGATTATTTGACCTATACGATGTCCGCTTATAGGGCCGCTTTGTCTTGCCCCCCAGCTTGCCCTGCACCCGTGAGGCGGCCTCATTCTCAAATGGCGCTACCACCGGCTTCATGGCTCACTGGGGGGGGACTATAACGGCCATTGTTTCACTCTCCCTGACCGACAGCGCCTGGAGGGGCGATGTGATGAAGCTCATAGGGCGGGACTGATTTTCGCTTAGTGAGCCGTGCGGATATTCGCTTTTTCTGTTGCGTACAGACTTTAGTGCACAACCGCGATTAGCGCATGAGATCATGGGCCAGGGTTATTTCCGACACTTTTCCGACATCAGTCCTGCAAAGTTGTGCTCTGTCCTGCAATTTTGGCAACGGGCGACGTCTTTAGGCCTATTAAAATCAACAGGTTAGGTCCATAGGCGAGGCTACGAACCAGGCGGTCGGGAGTTCGAATCTCTCCGGGCGCGCCATTATGCAAAACAAAATAAGCAGTTATCGTTAGTGCGGTAACTGCTTTTTTGTTGTCTTGTCACAAAGATAGTGGATTGTCCCAATGAATAACGGTTCATTCTACTGTCGTCCTTGGTAAAGACTGCTCTATTGCGGGCTTTCTTCGGTATACGCGGTTCGTTATTTCGGTAGATGAATGTGATAAACGTTTGCTGGCTTCTTCCAAAGTATCCGAATCACTGGCGACCTTTGCGCGTAAATCGTGTTCATGGAAGCGGTCAGCCACTTTTGTTAAGACCATCACACGATCCATGAATCGCTGCCACAATGAATCAAACGCATTACAGTGCATTGTTTGGGGTCGTGGTAGGGTTTGCCCTGGCGTGTGATAAAAAAGGTGGGCATCACCAATTCTATGCGGTGGTAGTGCCTTTATTTCATTGATTAGGCTTGTTAGTTCGTCAGTCCATTCAATGATTAGCCGTTTACCGGTACTGTTCTTGGTTTTCTGTCGCTGCGAATGAATGCCGTCTTCTTTGGGGTCCACTTCTTATTGCTAGCTTTTTGAAATACAGATAAGTAAACGCAAAAACATCTATTTATGAACGGAGCCTTAGAAGTTTCTGGAATCAAAGTACTAAGCTCGGCTTGAATATTATCCAGTGAAGCCACCGCAATGCGGCCTCAAGAGCGCACAAAGGACAGAAGCGGGTTAATATCGTGATTGTCCGCCGCTCTGAGAGCAGCGACATAGGTTTTGCGCGTTTCACTGGCGTTCACGAGATTGACGCGCCCCCAGCTAAAACGTGGCTGGCCAAGCATCACAAGAAGTAGATCAGTTGCCATACGGGCGTGACGTCCATTACCGTTGGGAAATGGATGAACCCAGACCAAGCGGTGGTGGAAACGCGCTCCGATTTCGTCAGTCGCGTAGACGCCGTGCTCAATCCAGTAGCGGCAATCATCTATAAGCAGGCGTAAATCCTGTGAAATGCGGTAGGGATCAACGCCAATGTTTCGCTCCGTGCGCCGGTATTTCCCCGCCCAGCGCCAGACGTTACCAAACATTCTCTTGTGCAAAACAAGTAGGAAACGTTCAGATAGAACATCGCGCTTTCTCGAAAAAGTCCATTCTTCTGCTTCCAGAATATTAGCCTGTTCGGCTTCGTTTAATTCAGAGCGCAGGGTGATGTATGACGGGATTAAATCTTCCCGTTCTTCAGGGGGTAAAGCTGTTGACGCATCATCCTGTTCTTCCAGAGGATCAATCATTCTTGTCCTCCCATAATTCCGCTCCGGCTTTTTCCATCAGCCTTTGAGACATGTGTTTTAGCTGTTCCTGCTCGTCGCTATTCTCAACGTTTTGCGCTTCAAGCGTCATGCTGTGGCGTGTGGATTCCAGTCGTTGCTTTGCAAGTAGCAAAGCGCGTTCTTCAACCAGCTCTTCCAGTGGTTTTCTTGGAACCAGCGCATAGACCAGTTGGCAATCTAACGCATGCGCCGCTCGTTCGAGGCTATCAAGTGTAATAGAGCCGCCTATTTCTGCTTTTTCGATGGCGACCGCGCGCGGTTGGCTGACATCGATGCGTTCGGCCAGCTGAGCCGTCGTCATGCCTAGAGATTCTCGAATAGCTTTGATCCATCCGCGTGGTGGGCGCGCAAGAGAGTCGGTATTTCTTAATAAATTCAGCCTTTTATCAAGCTGTCTGCGGGCTGTTGTTCGTTCACTAGACTTCATATAATAACCTATAAGTTATTGGCTTCTGTTGTTTTTATAGTATTTATATTATAAAAAGTCAATTAAATAATAACATATAAGTTATTATTGACTAGTTTGACACCTTTGGGAGAGGATCAAATTTCCGGCTCTGGATCATGATCAGGCTTATGTGTTTGTTGGTGTCTTATGTCTTTAAGTTGTTCCTTCTTAGCTTTTTCGATTTCTGTTTTTACATCCAAGGACTTGCTCTGCCTTATAGCCCGATGGTGTGATATATCTTCCCGTAGTTGTGAGATTTCCATTGTATGAGGGGTTTTCTGTCGGAGACTTTGGCGTTGCAAATTCTGGCGCTCCCCAATGTGCCGGAATATCAGTTCGTCTTTTTCTGTACGATCGCGCTGATAGGCCAGTAACGCCTCAATCTCGTTCTGGCGTTTCACACGTCCATATTTACCGGTCAGGCGATGCCATATACCGCGTAGGCCCTTGGCCAGCCTCTCAGACCGAGCACGTGTTTCAGCATTCCAGCGCGCTTCTTGTGCTTGCAAGAGGTTCTGACGCGCCTCGCGCTGCCGTTCAACTAATTGTTTGCGCTCCAAGGCAAGTTTCGCCGAGAGTTGCGTTTGTTTATTTCCGGTTACCTCTTGGTGCGTCTGAACCGTTTTTATAGCCTGAGACGCAATCTTTTCTTTTGCTTGAAGCGCTTGAGCAAATGCCGTTCGAGAATCTGAAAATGTCCAGTATTCCTGGAACATTTTTTTGAATACTTTTGGGTCTTGATTGCTTCGTTTGGCTTGCTGCCACTCATCTCGGCTGAAATTAAGAGGACTACGCTCCCGCCTGTCCACAAAGCCTTGTGGCAATTCCCAGCCATGCTCCAGGTAGATTTCTTTAACGACATCCTGAAGTTTCATCTAATAGTGTGGCAGGTTGATGGCCTTCATTTCTCCCGTATCAATCCTTGACCAGACGGCGTGAGCGTGACGCCTGCCTTCTTTCTCGTGGAAGATGATGGCGCGCTCTTCGAATGTCAGACGAAGAGAAAACGGAGCCAGATTACCCTTTTATTTTATTGGGTTTAGAATTGTCTTGCTCATCAGGATGCCTCCCGATAAGCACGGTATGTGCGCTTTAAGGTGCCGGTTCCATTCTTCGAGGGTTTCAAACAAATCGTTCGAAATTTCTCCCTCCGGGCGCGCCAAACAAAAAAAGACCCTTTACGGGTCTTTTTTTTGTTTGCTGGTTGGCCTTGAGATTCGAACTCCCGACACATTCTAGGTTTGAGTTCGACGACCGAGGCCGTGAGGCCGAGGGCAAACGGCGTTTAAGTTTAACAATCCAAAGTTTAGGAGGCTTTACGGGTATCCATAAAGCCTGTCAACTAAATAGTGGTAAAAATAGTGGCAAACTCATTGTTTTGAAAAGCGCTTAGAATTATTTAACCATATGTTATACATGATAAATACTAGCATTTGGTAGTGGCAAATTTAGTGGCATTAATATAGGCAGTTAAGTGACGGAAAGCATCGGATTAATGGAACCGCTTCTGGCGTCTGAAGGGACTGATGATTTGAATGATGTTGCGGTTGATCTGGTCTCCAAGGCAAGCAGCTTTGCGGGAATGCTCAACCCCGTGGTGAGCAAATCTGTGGGGAATCTGGTTCGTTCCATGAACTGTTACTACTTAAACCTGATTGAGGGGCGCGATACGACACCAAGGGAAATTGATAGCGCTCTGGTCGAGGATTTTTCAACTGAGCCAAAGAAAAGGGCTATCCAGAACGAGGCCGTCACCCAAGAAGATTGTCCGAACGCATGAGAATTCATGTTGAGGAAATGAGTGCTATGAAGGAACTGCCAAAGGGCAGTTACACGCTTTTACGAGAAGCCCTTTTTGGTCGGTGAAAACGCTGGTTTCCGTTGTTGTATCCGGCGACGAAGTAGTGGAAGTTTTGATTCAGCCAAGAAGGAATAGAAAATAGCCAGTCGATTACGGACGCCAAAGGAGGTACAGCCTGCGTCTTATTTGAAATGGCACTGTGGCGAAAGTTGGTACAATCCAACCTTGTCGAAATCACGCGGATGATCGACAGTTGTCAATAGGGAGATTAACACCGGTCAAATGCTATTTAGTCCTGTTATATATCCGCATTAATGGCCGCAGCCCCGCATAGTTTGCTGTTAGCCATGCTGGCGTGCAGTTATATTCGACTTTCCTAATATGCCCGTTCGTCCTACGCATTCCGGCGGCGCAAGCCCCAAACAGTGGTAGCTTCATTTCATTAATATTGAAATCGGAGAATTATGCTACCATCCGAATTCCGAATAAAATATTTAGTATCACGCCAACTTGGGGAGGATTGTATGTATAGATTTCTAACGGGTGCTGTTTTTTTTATTTCCGCTGTCACGTCGGCCCCGGCATTAGCTCAGAACTACAAAATAGAAATGCTGGATACGGGGGCGGACAAGGAAATAATGGTGTTTGAGCCTGCCTTCCTTAAAGCCAGTGTCGGCGATACCGTTACCTTCGTTGCGAAAACCAAGGGACACAATATGATTTCACGTCTGGTGCCGGCAGGGGCATCCAGTTTTAAGGGGCAGGTCGATAAGGACCTCACTATCACCTTGGATAAGGAAGGTGTCTATATTTATGAATGTGATCTCCATGTGATGCTGGGGATGCTGGGGGTTATTCAGGCGGGAAAAGCCACCAATCTTGATGAAGCCAAAGTCGTGGCGGAAAAGCTCAAGACTAAAATGGCGATGAAGTCCGAACGCTTGGATTCGTATATTGCCCAAATCAAGTAACGCGAACTTTCAGATCTTGAGTATGCCTTGGTAGAAGGTGATGGCCGGAAATCGCGCCAAGGCCTCAAAGCAAATCCAGGTAACCGTGCACTATCACGAGGGAGTCACGATCCTCCTGAACGGTCAGCTGTTCGATAAAGACACGTAAGATCAACATCCCGCGGTGCGCGCGTTTTCAGCACGCACCGCGGCGCATGTGCACTTGCGCTAATGTCGGGCTTGCGTTTCGATGTAGTTTTTTATTTCTTGCAGATCCTTCGCCAAGGTCTTCCTGATCGAGCTTTTGATCAGCGGTGACATCAGAAAGGAAAGCAGCCTCGCCGTCGTTGTCTGCGGCATGCCTTCGAACGTGGTCGTCAGCAGCGTGCTGTTGTTGCTTTCGTTCAGCGAACGTTTCGTTATATAGACCGACCCGTGGTTTTCCGCCCGAGTGGCGTAGTACTCATGTTCCTTCAACTCCGTGACCCACATCGTTTCCGTCGCCTCCTTGCCGAACAGGGTGCGGGTCTCTTTCCATTTCAATCCGGCGAGGGTGGCGGCCGGCTTGTCGATGACCTCGACACGGTTGATGCTGGAAATCATCCTGGCGCTGTTTTCTATATCCGTGATCGCTTTCCACACTGCTGCTTTATTGGCGTTAATGCTGATTTCAGTCGATACCTGCATAGGAATCTCCTTGTCCGGTCAATGCTCAGGTTCAGGGGAAGACAACAGGATTTGAACAACACAACGGACGGAAGAAAATAAAAGATCCTTGCTAAAACCCCTGTTTTCTTGGTAGTGAATGGCTATTTTATCACAAGCTTGGCGTTGGGCTTGAGTCGGACTATGCGGACAAGTTATTTCCAGTCTGGCGTGACCTGCTTTAGTTATGTGGCCAAGAGGTGTGTGCGTAGCCTGCCATCGCAGCTTTATTTTTGTGATAAGTCGGTTACCGTTGCCGTGTTAACCCGGTTCTACTATTTGACCGCCTCGACTATTCCCGCGAGGTTGGCATGGATAGTGCTTGCCGGTAGGCGCCATGTTACTGACCCGTATCTTACTTTGCCTGTTGTTGCTGACAGGCCTGTCCAACGCCGGGAAGAGAGCGGGAGAAGAGAGCGGAAGAGAGCGGCGGAAGAGAGCGGGACACCCAAGAAAGCGAAGGGACAGAGAGTAGGACGCCCACAGGAATGGAGAGCACGGAGAGCAGCAACGCAGAGCAGCAACGCAGAGGCAGAGAGCAGGATACCCACAGGAAAAAGTAAGTCTCGAAGACACTCGCCGGTCAAATTTCCAAAATTGACAAGTCAATGTAATTGCATTAGATTTCAAAAAACGTCGAACGGACCTCGACGTCACAAGGAAGTTTTTCTTCGTTACCAAGGAGGGAACGGATGCCATGACGCTTGCCCGCAAGAACCAGATCTGCCTCGAAGCCACGCCGTACTATCATCTGATTAACCGTTGTGTCCGCCGCGGTTTTCTGTGCGGGTATGATAAATTGACGAAGAAGGATTTCAGCCACCGCAAGCAATTGCTGCTGGAACGATTGAAATACCTGGCCGACACCTTTGCTATCAAGATATGCGCCTATGCCATCCTGGACAACCACTATCATCTGGTGGTGTGCGTAGACGCGGAAGCGGCGAGCCACTGGAGCCGCGACGAAGTGCTCGAACGCTACGCAAGAATCCACAGCACACAACGTATCCTCGACCTGCTGGACGACGAAGACGACCCATCGGATGATCCGCAACGGGAAATTTACGAAACCATTGAGGAATGGCGCTCCCGCTTGATGAGCCTCAGTTGGTTCGAAAAAAGCTTGAACGAATACATCGCCCGCGCCGCGAACAGGGAAGATAAGGTCACCGGCCGCTTCTGGCAAGGGCGGTTTAAAAGCCAACCATTGTTGGATGATGCGGCGCTAATCACCTGCATGGTGTATGTCGACCTCAATCCCGTCCGGGCTGGTATTGCGGATTTACCGGAAACGTCGGACTTTACCTCCATCCAGCAACGGCTGCGCGACTATCTGGAAAATCAAAAGAAGAAGCAGATCGATTTGGCGACACGCACCCTGAGTGCCGCTGATCTTGAACGAAAATCCAAACCCTTGAAATATGAAAGTCAGAAAGCTAAACGTAAAAATGCAGTATCGAAGGACACGCTGAGGGTTGCTCCTGCGATGCTTCCCCTGGCTGGCTTTCTGGACGATGTCGCGCCGGACAAAGTGTTTCGTATACCCATACTCGCAATGCACTACTTTGATCTTTTGGATGCCACGGGCCGTGCAGTCGCTGACGGTAAACGCGGACATATTCCCGATCATCTCCCTGCGTTGGTGTCGAAACTGGGACTGAACCCGAAAGAATGGCTGGGGAGTGTCACGCACTACAAAACGAAGTTCCCCAGTGTGTTGGGCGCACAGGAAGTGATCAAGGATTTCGTCGGTAAACTGGAAAACCGCCATTGGTGTGTCGGAATGAAAGCCTGTGCAGGATTGTATCGCAGGACGTGACGTAGGACTTTTTCAAACCGAATTGCACTGGGAGATGCGGGATTCATTCGGTGTCTGTCTCCAATCGTGGTTATTACCGACGGGCTGTTGATATCTGATTCATCTCAACGATTATCGCCATGAAAAGCGAATTTTGAAACTGCGTGGAAGGAATTCTGAGTGGGTTTGAAAATACTGGAAAATGGTGGGGGAAAATGGTGGGTGTCCTAACTTCCTAACTTCCAACTAAGTTCCAAGTGCCTTTGGTTTGCCGTTGTTGGTGAGTGCCCAGGGTTGCCGCAGGTTTTCCCAATTTCACACTGGTTATACCCTGGTGGATTCCAAAAAATAAGACAAGTAATTGGTGCCCTGGTGATAGGCTGGTGTGCTGGTTATAACCCTCTGGCCAGGGGTGGTTAAAACGTGGGTGTCCTGGCTATAGCTCTGGCTATAGCTGGCTATATTAAACAGGTGTCCTGTCAACAAAACTGGTGCTGGCTAAAAACTAACTGGTGGGTGTCCTGTAAAAAAAATAGTATATCTATATAACAAAAGTGGTTAGGGATGGGTGTGGGCGCTGGTGTTTGCCACGAGATATTGACCATTTTCCGTAGACAATTGCTGCTATCTTTCCGCTTTGTGCGTTATGCCGCGTTTCAATGTTGATTTCCCATTAACGTGACGGTCGAACCACCGTTTTCCAACTGAAGGCTACAGGTTTTCAGCCGATATTTAAGAGTGATGCGCTAAATCAAATAGTTAGGCCATTGGTGTCGCCGGTGGCAAGTACGCAGAACTGATGCGGGCTTGCGTCGTGTGGCGCTAGAGCCCTGGATGACACGATTCGAATGGTTTCGATATGAGAATAATTCAATACCTGTTCACTATGTTCTGCCTGTTGCTGGCTTGCTCCGTTGTCAATGGCGAGGAGGTTGCTAAGGAACAAATCAAAGGGCTTGATGAGCAGGTGCAGGATATCAAAAAGGACGTGCTGGGAATTTCCACTGAGCTGAATCTGTTGGAGGAAAAACTGTTGTTTCCTTCAAATACGCAGGTGTCCTTTTTTGTGTCGGTGGCGAAGGACAGCGGATTCGAGCCCGATGGCATCGAGTTGAAGCTGGATGACAAAGAAATGGCCAGCCATATCTACAGTTTCAAAGAAGTGGAGGCTCTGCAGAAAGGAGGAGTGCAACGGGTGTTCACCGGCAATGTACGCACCGGCGATCACAATTTGCAAGTAACTGTTATCGGAAAAAAGGGTGGCAGTAAATTCCATGATACGGCGTCCCACTCGGTATCCAAAGGAGTCGGTCCCAAATTTGTGGAGATCAGTTTATCGGGTTCGGGTATAGGCTTCAAGGACTGGTAAGCGATGATGGGTGAAGCAGTTGTCCGCGTCGTGGTAATCCTGGCGTGCAGCCTGGTGCCTGCCATGTCGGTGTTGGCCGCCGCAGAAAAAGCGACGGGGAACGGCGCACTGAAGGATCTGTATTTTGGCGAAGCGTTGTTTAATGCTTACCAGGAAAATTATTTTGATGCTATTTCCAGGCTTGATACGGAACTGGCTCAGTACTACGGCCTGGACGAGCCTGATCTCAATTCCCTTTACTATCACATCGATAACGTCGAATTTTCGGTCGGCGACTTTGAACTGTATTTCCGTATGCACAACCGGGCCAGCCGTGCCATCAAAGCGGTAATTGAGGGCAATGTTGAGGCATCGGTACGCAACGAGGCGATTTACCGTCTCGCAAAAATTTATTATCAGAAGCAACAACCCTTGATGGCTTTGGAAAGCATCGAGAAGGTGACGGGTAAGGTTCCTGAGAAGTTGCATTTTGAGGAGCCGCTGTTACGTGCCCAGATCTATATGGAAAACAGCAAGTTTCCGGAAGCCATCAGTCTGTTGCGTGGACTGGAAAGTACGGAAGAGCTGCAAGGCTACGCCGGCTATAACCTCGGGGCGGCGTTGTTTATGAACGGTAATGAAGCCGAGGGCATCGCGCAACTGGACAAAGTTGGAAAAATTGTTTCGTTGAATCCGAAAGTGTTGGCAATGCGTGACAAGGCCAATCTGGTATTGGGCTTTCGGTTGCTGGAGGCGGGGCAGGCGGAGCAGGCAAAGCAATATCTACTTCGTGTCCGTTTGACCGGACCATTTTCCAACAAGGCGTTGTTAGGGGTGGGCTGGGCGTTGGCGGCTCTGGGAAAATTTGATCGGGCTTTGGTGCCCTGGACCAAGTTGTCCAGGCGCAATATTACCGACAAGTCGGTGCAGGAGGTGTTGTTGGGCGTGCCCTATGCCTATGCCAAGCTGGACATTTTCGGCAAAGCGGCGGTGCTCTACGGTCAGGCATTGGATATTTACAGCAAGGAGATCAGTCGTCTTGACGCATCCGTCGCCAGTATCCGCGAAGGCAAGTTCCTCAAGGCGATTATTCGCGATGAAATTAAAACGACCAAGAACTGGCTGATCAATCTTCGCGAACTGCCGGATGCGCCAGAAACCTATTATTTGACCCAAATGATGGCGTCCCACGATTTTCAGGAGTCGCTGAAAAACTATTTTGATTTGACGGATATGGAACAGCGTCTGACCCACTGGACAGACTATCTGGACGCTTATGATGAAATTATCAGTATCCGCAGTGCCTATTATGAACCTTTGCTGCCGACGATTGAATCCCAGTTTCGGGCGCTGGACTCGAAAATGAAGCTGCGGGTGGAGCAAAGAGACAAGCTGGATAAACGCCTGAAGAAAATGCTGGTGGCGCCCCGCACGGAACTTCTGATTACCGTGGAGGAGCGCCAGGCGTTGCAAAAAATAGGTTTTCTTGAAAAGCAATTGCACGATCAAGGGCCGGATGTCAGTACGCTGTGGCATCGGTTGCAACGACTTAAAGGGATCATTAACTGGAATATCGAAACCGAATACCATGAGAGATTTACCAAAGCCACGGAGCATTTGCAGGAATTGGACAGGCATGTCAAGCGTCTGAATGAAATATACGGATCGTTTGTGCGAACTCGGCAGGCAGCCACGCAAAGTTATAAGGGCTACGACAACGACATTCAACGATTGCGAGTGAAGATGCGTGGCGCTCTGGGGAAAGTGAAAGTGCTGCTGTCGCGTCAGGGCCATCTGATAGAAGTGTTGGCGGTCAACGAGCTGGAGGAACGGCGTAAACGCCTGGAGGAGTATCAGGTCAAGGCGCGGTTCGCCATGGCGGAAAGCTACGATCGGGCTAACAAAGCCAAACAGGAACGGCAGCTGGAAGAGGAGGCCAAAAAGGTCGAAGCGGAAAAGGCGGCGCAGGAAAAGTTAAAACAAGAGGCGGCGGCGTCATCCGCAACAGGCAAACCGGAGCAGGAAACGATCGCGCAACCGGCAGTTTCGGAAACGGCGCCCACCGTGCCATCCGCAGTGTCCATACCACCGGGAAATCCGGGTGTGTTGCCGGTTGGTCCGACGGTGCAGCCGTCAGCGCCGGAAATGCCCGAAAGCGCGCCCAAGTAGGCCGGCTAATGGACCAAATTACGAATTTCCCACCAATGAATCATCTAATTCTAGCGTTAGCCAGCCTGATGTTAGTGCTGTCGGCGTGCACGACGACCGGCGGTAACGAGGGTACTATCGCCGAATTGGAAACGGTGGAATTAGAGTTGACCGATACGGATATCGACGGGGGTCTGGAAAAAGCCATGGCAGGCTACCAGAAATTCCTCGAGCAGACACCGGAGTCGGAAATGACGCCGGAGGCAATCCGTCGCCTTGCGGACCTCAAGGTGGAAAGTGAATATGGATTGTCGACCGACGGTAGCTTGAAAGACGTTCCAGATGTGGCTACAAAGGCGGTATCCGCAATCAATTTGGATGCTCCGGTTAAAGCCGATAAGTCGATACCGCCTGCCTCGGGTGAGGATAAGAAATTCGAAAAATCCGCTACGGCTCAGGAAAATATTCCGGTTTCCGGAAAAGCGGGAGAAATCACTTTGCCGCCCGGCGAGCCCGGCGCGGACCTCAGTAACAGCAATGCTGAACAGGCCATAAAGCTGTACCGAAAGCTGCTGGATAAGTATCCGGATTATGAGCGTAATGATCAAGTGCTTTACCAGCTATCGCGCGCCTATGAGGAAACCGGGCAAGTCGATGAAGCGATGCAAGTGATGAACCGACTGGTGCAGCAATTTCCAACATCACGCTATACGGATGAAGTACAGTTTCGGCGCGGTGAATACTTTTTCACACGCAAGAAATTCCTCGATGCCGAGGATGCCTACACAGAAGTTTTGAAATTCGGCGTCGGCTCGGTTTATTACGAGCGTGGGTTGTTCAAGAAGGGGTGGTCGCTGTACAAGCAGGAGCTGTATGAGGAGGCATTGGTACAGTTCTTTGCGCTGCTCGATTACAAAGTCTCCATCGGCTATGACTTTGAACAAACCACCGATGATATCGAGAAAAAGCGCGTCAGCGATACATTTCGAGTAGTGAGTTTGGGGTTCTCAAATTTGGGTGGATCGGATTCCATCAAGGAATATTTCGCTAAACACGGATCCCGTGACTATGAAGATGGTGTTTATCGAGAATTGGCTGAATTCTACTATAGCAAGCGCCGTTACAGTGATGCCGCCAGCACCTATGACGCCTTTATTACCACAAATCCTTTTCATAAGAAGTCTCCCCACTTCAGTATGCGGGCAATTGAAATCTATTTCAAAGGCGGGTTTCCACGACTGGTTATCGAGGGTAAGAAAAAGTTTGCCTCGACCTACGGTTTGGAGGCCGAATACTGGCATTACTTCAATCAAGCGGAATTTCCCGAGGTGTTGGGTTTTCTAAAAACCAACTTAACGGATTTGGCCAATCACTATCACTCGCTTTACCAGAATCCAAAGTTTGTTAAGGAAAAGGCGGAAAATTTTGCGGAGGCTTCGCACTGGTACCGTGAGTTCCTGAAATCGTTTCCCAAGGATGTCCAAACTCCGGCAATCAACTACCAGTTGGCTGACTTGTATCTGGAAAACAAGGATTTTGAGTTAGCTGCCATCGAATACGAACACAGCGCATATGATTATCCGGTTAACGAAAAATCCGAGAAAGCGGCGTATGCGTCCGTATATGCCTACCGTGAGCACCTGAAATCGGCGCCAGCATCGAAGATAAAGGACGTCAAACGCGAGGTTATTCGCGTGTCCATACGCCTTGTCGATACATTCCCAAAACATGAAAAGGCGACAATTGTTTTAGGCGCGGCGGTCGACGATCTCTATATCATGCGGGACTTTTCTCTCGCTATCAAGGTCGGTCGTCGATTGATTGCCGAATACCCCAAGGCCGAGGAAAAAATCAGACGCGGCGCCTGGTTGGTGGTGGCGCACTCGTCATTTGAAACTGAGGTCTATAACGATGCTGAACTTGGCTATATCGAAGTTTTGAAACTTACTGCCAAGGACGACAAGAGTCACGAAGGGTTGGTTGATAACCTGGCCGCGTCAATCTATAAACAAGGTGAAATCGCCAAGGTCGCGGAAGACTATCGTGAAGCAGTTCGGCACTTTTTGCGCATTGCGCAACTGGCGCCCACTTCTAAGATCAGGCCTACCGCTGAATATGACGCGGGAGCCGTGTTGATTCAAATCATGGATCTTGAGCAAGCTTCCGTGGTGTTGTTGAATTTCCGTCGAGATTACCCCGGACATGAGCTACAGCAGGACGTTACCAAGAAAATCGCCTTTGTCTATAAAGAAATGGAAAAATGGGCCCTGGCCGCCAGGGAGTACGAAAAGATTGCCGGGGATGCCAAGGAAGAAGACCTGGTGCGCGAAGCCATGCTGGCGGCGGCGGAAATGTATGAAAAAGCCGAGGATACCGCAAATTCGCTGCGCGTGTATCAGAGCTTCGTGGTCAAATTCCCGAAACCTCTCGAGTTCGCTTTAGAAACCTATCACAAGATGGCGCTGATTTACAAGTCGCTGAATGATACCAAACGTTATCTCAGCACATTGGAGTTCATTATCGCCCGTGATGCCAATGCCGGGAAAGATCGCACCGATCGCACCCGCTATCTGGCGGCGCAGGCTTCTCTGGTCATTATGGAGCCGTCATTTTACGAATTTGCGGCGATAAAGCTCGTGAAACCGTTCAAGAAAAGTCTCGTGAAGAAGCAAGCAAGCATGAAGGACTTGGTGGCCAAATATACCAAGCTGCTGGATTATCAGGTGGCGGATGCTACGGCGGCATCGACGTTCTATATAGCGGAAATATATTACAACTTTAACCGTTCCTTGCTCGAATCGGAAAAACCCGACGGTTTGGACGAAGTGGAACTGGAAGAGTTTACCTTGATGCTGGAAGACCAGGCCTTTCCATTCGAAGAAAAGGCAATCGCAGTTCATGAAAAAAACATGGAGTTGTTAACGGTCGGTGTTTACAGCGCCTGGATCGATCGCAGTATTGAAAAGCTCGCAAAACTGTTGCCGGCGCGTTATGCAAAACCGGAAGAACGTATTGCCTATATAACTGAGCATGATAAGTATATGTACGCTTCTCCCCGCTATTTACGCGAAGATGCCACTACAGGATTTGTGACTATCCTGGATTTTTATCGATACTCGTCACAAAAGGTTAACGACACCCTTCACAAAGGGATTGCGACAGACGACATAAATCAACAGGAGGGTGGCGATGGGAGCCAAGGTTCGGTCACACCTGCAATTGCTGGAGATCGCTCCGCCCCTGTAGCGACTTCACCCGCTGCTGTTGATTCCGGCGCCGCATCAAAGGGCGTGGTGGAATCGACCGGTGAAGGTGTGACAACAGACAGCGTCGTGAACGATACCGGGGCGCCACCCGTCGACACCGGTGTCGATGGGTCAGGACAAAGGCCTTGATGGTCAGGAAGCAGCCACCGGAATTATTTGATGGAGAGTATCGCGGAGTGTGTATCGTGCAATATGAAAAAGTAAGGGCCTTAGCTGCGTCTGGCTATTCGGTAATGCGATGGCAATTTGTGGCAGTGCTGTTGTTGCTGGTTAGCGCTTGCGTTGCTACCGGGGAAAAAAAGGAAATACAGGTCAATGCCGGTCAGCAGGGATGTAGCGCCGAAGCCGCGACGCCGCCGCAAACTACCGGTGGGCAGGCGGCGGGTAACGTGGCGCCAAAGAAATGTCTGCCTAAAGGCGTGATTGAAATTTCGGAGGCAGGGAATGTCAACCCGGAAGTACGCGACGAATTCAATCGAGCCGTGGTCCTGCTTAACGAAGAGAAGTACGTGGATGCGATACGCTTGCTCAAAGGCGTGGTCGGTAAAACCAGCAAGTTTTCCGCGCCCTACATCAATCTGGGAATCGCCTATGCGCGTACCGACGAATACCAAAAAGCAGAAGAAAATCTGAAAAAAGCGCTGGAGGTAAACAGTCTGCATCCAGTGGCCAGTAATGAGCTTGGGATGGTTTACCGTAAAACCGGACGTTATCAGGACGCGCGCAAGACTTATGAGGCGCTGATCGCCTTGTATCCGGATTTTCTGCCGGCGCGCAAGAATTACGGAATCCTATGTGATATCTATTTACAGGATCTCCCATGCGCTCTGCAACAATATGAAGAATATTTAAAAGGCCTACCAGACGACGAAAAAGTAAAGATTTGGATGGTAGATGTGAAGAGTCGCATGTAGCCGGCGGCAGTATAAGTTTCGAGAACATGCTTATGTCAAAAACTGTTAAAGGATTAGGTCTTGCTGTGATGCTCGCGATATTGCCTGTGGTTGGTATCGCTAAGGACAAGGTCAAAAATCCGGCTCAGGAGACCGCTAAGGAGCTCTCAGGTATATCTATAGTGGGGAACAAGGAAGCGCCAAAATCCCTCTTTATAGTGCCATGGAAAAGTTCTGACCTGGGTAATGAGACTAATATGTCATCAAAATTACTCAATGAAAAACTGCAAGCTGTCGATAAAGACGTGTTTGAAAGAGAGCTGGAATTCTATGGCGCGACGGAACCGGAGTAAGCGCACTGTGAAAGCTATAACAAAGTGTTCATTTTTATGAGGAGGAATTGATGGACTCAATTATCAATTTTTACCAGCTCGGGGGCACCTTCATGCACCCGATACTGCTGGTATTCGCGATTGGGATGGCGATAGCAATAGAGCGTTACCTCAAGCTCATGGTGGTGCGTAAAGCCAACCGTAGCATGTGGGACAAGCTGTATCCCGTGTTGTCGGAAGGTAACTTCGAAGCTGCTCGGGAAATGACCGAGGGCAACAATTCCACGATCGCGCACTTGCTGAACGCCGGCCTGGAGTTGCAGGGCGCCGTACGCCGCCGGGATGATATTGAAATCGCCATGGAAGAAACCATGATGGAAATTATTCCGCAACTGGAAAAGCGCACGCCCTACGTTGCATTGTTTTCCAACATTTCTACCTTGCTGGGACTGCTCGGTACCATCATGGGTTTGATCGAGGCGTTCAACGCCGTCGCCAAGGCCAATCCGTCGGAGAAAGCCGACTTACTATCAGCAAGTATTGCCGTGGCAATGAACACCACGGCCTTCGGCCTTATTGTTGGTATTCCCTTGCTCATAACCTACGTGGTTCTGGTATCGAAAACCAGCGAGATCGTCGACAGCCTGGAAATGGCATCGGTTAAAACATTAAGCATTATTACCAAAATGGCCAAACGAAAAACATCGGCGCCCAATGCCGGGTAATCAGAGATAGAAGATATGGCTGGCAGACATCACTACAGGAAGAAGGGCAACGAACCACCGGAAATGGACATCACCACATTTCTCAATCTCATGGTGGTGTTGGTACCGTTTCTGCTGATAACCGCTGTGTTTTCCCGCATCACCATAATGGAGCTGCATATACCCTCGGGCGCCGGCAACGCATCGGACAAGCCGCAGGTTGTTGTTGAGGTGATAGTCCGTAAGGACAAGCTGGAGCTGGGTAATGGTCAAGGGGTGATCGCCAGGTTGCCTAATGTGGATGGCGGCTATGACGTGCAAAAACTTTCAGACTATCTGCTGAAGGTAAAAAATAACTATCCTGACAAGACCGATGCCACGATTCTGGTGGAACCCGACATCGAATACGAATTCATGGTGCAGGTGATGGATGCCGTGCGTAGTGCGGAAATCAAACAGGGCGGCAGTGAAGAAGTTGAGAAAGTGGCGCTGTTTCCCGATATGTCGCTGGGGGACGCACCATGAAAAGTACCCGGCGCATGAAACGTATGGCGCGCAATCACAAACGGAAAATGCCGGGAATGAGCCTGACGTCTCTGATGGACGTGTTTACCATACTGGTATTCTTTCTGCTGGTCAATTCCGGCAGTGAAACCCTGGAGCCGCCGAAGGACATCAAGCTTCCAACTTCCGTGGTGGAAATGAAGCCACGGGAAACTCCCGTGATTGTCGTTGCCAATGATGGTGTTATGGTACAGGGCGAAAAGGTAACTACCATCGCTGAAATCGCGGCGTCTAAACAGGACGCGATTGTTGAAATCAGCAACAAGTTGGCTTCGATCAAGGACAATGTAATCGGTATCAGTACCAAGACCATAGCTGATAGCGCAGAGGTGACCATTCTCTCGGACAAGTCGGTGCCTTTTAAGGTGCTGCGCAAGGTAATGTCAAGTTGTACCTTTGCCGGTTACGAGAAGATTTCGATGGCGGTTATCCAAAAGGCGAAACAGTAATTGTCATGGAACGGAAGATTATATGGTTGGGATGCACGAAGGCGTTAGCTGCGTCACTGATGCTATTTGATGGGATCAACGCCGATGAGTAATGCATTGGCTCATAAGGATGACGATCTGCAAACGCAGATCGAGCGCTGTTTTGCGCGTATCGAGGGCGTGCAGGCGCAGATTGTCGATTTTAATAAGGAGTTGCAGACCGAGGACGCGGAGCTGGCGTCGGTTGCTGATGAGCGGCGTCGCTATGAAGCGCTCGCCGCGGTGGTCGACAATCTTGACAAGCTTGCCGCCGCAGGCGGTGCGGACTTGTTCTGGACGGGTTTGGTGGCCGAGGATCAAGTTGCGGCGACTCTTGACAGGCTCCGTGACCAGACCGGATTTTTTGAGCGCCGCATCAAGAAAGTCACGGACCGCAGAGCGCAGGTGCTGCATAAAATCGCCGAGTCAAAGACGGCGATCACCCAAATTGAAGAGGAAATAGACTATCTAAAAGATTGCGAAGAACGGGCGAAGAACGAGTATGTCGTCGAGCGCGAGCTCAAGGTACTGCCGCATCGCGTGGCGATTATGCCATGGACGACGCAGGGCAAGGACGAAAAGAAATTTCGCCGGATACTTTTTCTAACGCTTTTACTTTGTTCGTTGCTGGCCTGGATCACGACGATCTATACGATTCCCATTCCCGAGCATCCTCCGGTGGTCGAAATTCCGGAACGTCTGGCTCAATTAATTAAAAAGAAGGAGAAACCAAAGCCCAAGGTGGAGCAGCCCAAGCAAGAGGAAAAGCCGGCAGAGAAGAAGGAGGCGACCAAGGAAGATCGTGACAAGGCGCGTGAGAAAGTGAAGACCAAGGGCGTGCTGGCCTTCAAGAACAATTTTGCGGATCTGCTGGACGATGCGTCGCTGGATAAACTGGGAGCCAACGCCAACCTCAGTAACGCCAGTTCCACGGCCAAGAGTACCCAGCGGTCGCTGTTGACCTCAAACAGCGGCAGCGGTGGTATTCGAAGCTCAGCGCTGAGTCGCAATGTCGCGGGCACCGGTGATCAAATCGGTGCGGTGGCGTTCTCGCGTGTCGACAGCGCCATCGGCACCGCTACGGCGGAAGACCGGGCATTGAGTGACGGCCCGGGCGCGTCCCGAACCGACGAGGAAATACAGATAGTATTCGACAAATACAAGGCGGCTCTGTAT
This sequence comes from Gammaproteobacteria bacterium, assembly GCA_024641505.1. Classification (GTDB taxonomy): domain Bacteria; phylum Pseudomonadota; class Gammaproteobacteria; order SG8-11; family SG8-11; genus UBA6920. The sequence continues at coordinate 6,397 of JAHECY010000052.1, read as the reverse complement.
CGAATTTATAACAGGGAGCTACGGTCTAATCCCACATTGCAGGGCAAGATCGTATTACGCATGACCATTGAGCCTGATGGTAGCGTGTCGAAATGCAAGGTTGAATCCACGGATATGGATAACAAGAAATTGCTGGAACAGATTGTGGAGCGTGTACAGAAGTTTAATTTTGGCGCCAAAGAAGGCGTACCACCGACTACGATTCTTTACCCGATTGATTTTCTGCCGGCGTCCTGAGGGCAGTAGGCATGGGAGCTTTGCAGAAAAGTATTTATGGCAGTAGCAGTAAATGGCAGTGACACGCAGGAGCGAATAATAACAGGGAAATCAAAATTGCGTAGTTTTGCAGTACTGATATGCTTTGCACTTTTTTTTCCTTGGCAAGTCCTATTGGCCGCGGATTGTACGCTTGATGCCGGCCCGGCACCCTATATCGCCAACGATGTAACGGCCAGTGCAACCACCAGCAATTCCTATTGCGAACTGTGCGGCTACGGCTATGTGACATTCGTGGTGTCCAATCCCATCCGGGTGGACATGACCAATGTGCAGGTGGTGGTCAATCTCGGCAATCCCGGATTGGTCTATGAACCGACAGCACCCAGCCCGGTCACCTATCGCGTAGACGGCGGCCCCGCATTTGCTGGCGCTGCGCCTGCCGGGGCTGGCTCCGTGTTGACCTTCACCCTGCCCGATGTGGCGCCGGTCGCCGGCAACAATGCGGGTACGTTAACCGTCAGATTCGCGGTGCGACGGGTAGCGACTCCAGAAACCTTGGTGAGCGCCAGCCGCAATTATTCCACGACTCTTAATTTTACGCCAAATTCCATCGATGCCAGCTGTGCCGGTATAGGTGGTCCCTACACCGATAACGATACCCTACCGTTGCGAGAACCGACGCTCACCATTCAAAAGAGAGGTTGGAATTATGATACCGGACAGAGAAATGGTTCGCGCACGCAAGTCGTTTTCGGGAACGATAATGATGATATAGTATGGCGTATCCTCATCAGTAACACGGGTTCGGCGGATCTGCAGGACTTGCGTTTCGATGATCTTATGGCGGCCGGTAATATGTCGGTAAACTACGCCTGCCCGACCTCGGGTTCCGCGGATGCCGTAGCCACCAACAACGGTGTACTGCCGGTCGGTTCCCCCTGCGTCGCCGCCAGCAACAATATCAACGATTTCGTTTATATCAGTCCCTTCAGTCAGTCCGGAACGAAGAACTATCCCTGGGGCAGTTCAGTCGAAGTGGATGCCACAGCCGGTGGTAATACATCGATCTATCTGGTCGGCAAGATTGTTTCTGGAGGTGCCTGTGCGACCAGAAAAGTTAATACCGTCAACGACGTGCAATGGGGTTGTGAGGAACAGGCACCGGCGGGTGGCATCACCGCGGCGGCCAGCGGCGGCGTCGCGCCCACTGCCAACGGTACGCTGGTGACCCGCTACATGGACGCCGGTCTCCCTGCGTACCCGGCGTTGCAGGTCAATCGGCAGCTTACCGGTATCAATACCGCCCAGCCGATGGGTACCCGGGGCTTGATGACTGTTACCATCACTAACAACAGCGGTGGTACCGTAAAGTTCAGCGATGCCCTGGCGGATTTGAAGGATACACTGCCCGCGGACTATGTGCTGGACCCCACCTATACTCCGACCATTGCAGTGACCTCGACTTATGGCGGGGCAGGGGGTTATGCCGGGCGTGTCGACCGTATCACCTGGACCAATCCGGCGCCGGGTACCTTTCCGATAAACACCGCGGATCCGGTGTCATATTTGGGAAATAACGCACCGGAATTTAACCTGTGGAGCAGCACCACGCATCCAAACTATGCGGATCAGGTCGACATGATGCGTCATGGTGACGTTTTGGTAATCACCTATCAGGTGGTATTGATCAATTCCAACTATTACGATCGTGTCGCCAACCTTGATGTGACACCGGAAACCAACACCATGGCGGGTCAGTTTACCGATCCGGACCCGGGCACCGCGATCATTCTCAACAACACGCTGACGGTCAAGTTTGAAACATTTTGCGTCGCTCAGGGAGTACAGACTCTTACCTTGCTGGGCAATGGCAATGGTAATCCCGGAGCCAATAATGTCACGGCCGATCCGGAGGATCTCGATATCGCCATTGGTGGAACAGTATTCATACTGACCAACGATCCAATGCAGATTCTGACCCTGCCGGTACAGGTAACAAATAACGGCGGGCACGATGCCACAGACTACGGCGTCTATGTCACCTTTGGTGCCACCATGGACATCGTCGCCGCACCCGCCGGATGCAGTGTGGCGGCCATGGTGGGTTCGCCACCGCAACCTGATCCATTGAAGTTATGGATCAATGTCCCCGGTAATCCGATTCCGATTCCGTCCACGGCCACCGTTTACCGATGTACCAGCCCGGCCACTATCGCGCCGGGACAAACCGTCACATACAACTTTGACGTCATCAAAACAACCGACGCGGTCAGGCTGGCTATTGACGATCTCACATTCCGTGCAGATGTGCTCGGGGAAATTCACCTGAGTGACGGCACCCCCTTGTGGTTTCCGGCACCCATCGTCCGTACAGATACCCTGACCGACCGTGCCAACAACTATACACTGGACGCCGCCTGGGCGCGGGTCATTGGTTTTAACCTGCTCAAGAATCAACTGGGCGCATGCAGTGAAAATCTACCGGCGACCTATGATGCCGGCGGTAACGAATTGGTGCAAATCGGCGAGGAATGCACCTTCCATATCGAAACCGGTGGCTGGTTCGGGTTCGCGACCCCCGGATTCGCTTATATTGCGGTGCAGAACATCGATGTTACGGATCAGATTCCCAATGGCCAGGCCTATATATCCAGTACCGACCCTTATCTAACATCGACGCCACTGATCGTCGCGGCCGGGGATATGGTGTTGAGTCCGGGCGGGTTGTCGGCCCTGGACGAGACGTGGTTCGACTGGCGCTTCAATATTCTGGATGCCGATCGCATTGAGGTGGCGGACGAGTGGTTTGTGGTTAATACCACGACACGCGTTCTGAATAAGCCTGTTGACAGTTCCGCGGTGCCCAATGTGCATGCGGCGGACAGCTTTAATATCCTGAATTCGACCTTCGACGCCACCTTCAGCAATCTGAATACCGGTGCCATCGAAGTGTACAATCTGGGACCGCTTACCGTGGGTTATCCGAACGAAGCGGCGCGCCGTGTCGATCTCACGGTGACGGAGCCCAATATCACCGTTGTCAAGGAAGTATGTAATGAAACACTCTACGGTGCCGGCACCGGTTGTAGTAATTGGGTCACGCTGGCTAACGACGGTGATACCCAGGACTCCTATATCTATCGTATTACTTTGACCAATCAGGCCAGCGCCGCCGGCGTGGTGCGCGCTCCGGCTTACAATATTACGTCAACGGATACCCTGGATGCCAGTGACATGGTCTATGTCATCCCGTTTGAAAATGATGGACTGGACAATGATGGTGATGGCCTGATCGATGACCCGATTTATGGCGGTAACGATCCTGACGAAGGCAGCATCAACGACAATAATGTGCAGAATGCCGTGGTTCCGGTAATCACTTATTCACATACCCACAGTAACGCCTTATTGAAGATCAATCCCGGAGCCAGCGTGATTTTCTACTATCGCGTTGACCCGGATGACAGTGTCGCGCCGTTGCAGACTTTGGTGAACACGGTATCCGCCACCTATGACAGTTTGAATGGTGCTTCCGGCAACCAGACCGTGGTGCTCAGCGCCAACAGCACTTTGGGTGGGGCGCGTGTTTACACCAGCGCCAGCGCCTCGGCGACGGTGCAAATGTTACCGCTGCTGACCTATGCGAAAACCATTCTCGCTCTGTCCAACAGCGTCCTGACCGGTGGGCAACCGCAGCCGGTAGCCATCGGCGAGGAAATTCAGTACCAGTTGCGTGCCAGCATTCCCGTCGCTAATTTGCGCGATTTCTATATTCGGGATGAGCTGCCTACAGGCCTTACCTGTATCGAAGCACCGATAGTGGATCTGGATGCGCTGCCCTACAGCGCCGCCGGATTTTTTCCCGGCGGCCAAGTGACACCCACCTGCGCGGGTGGTCTCGTTTATTGGTATTTCGGGAGTCAGGAACTGACGACTGCGCCCGATTCTACGGCGCGATTCGACTTTGACGTCAATTTCATCGCGCGTGTGGACAATACCGCCGGCGTCAATAACGGTAACACCATCAGTAACGGCGATCCCGCAACAGTCACTTATCTGCACTACCAGAACGATGCACTTGCCGATATCTGGTTGAACTACGGGCAGCATGATCTTGTCGTGCAGGAACCCGCCGTGGTTTTGACCAAGAGTTACGAGACCGCGGTTACGGATGCCGGTGATGTCATTACCGTGACGGTAACGGCGCAAAATACCCATGCCACCGCGACCGCCTATAATCTGCGCATACTCGACGATTTGACAGGCACCGATCTCACGTATATCGGCAACGTATTGGGGGCGAATCCTCCGGATACTATTGATACCACGACATTTGGCGCCAATCGCCCGGTGTTCATCTGGAACTCCCTGGCGCCTTCCACCACCTATACCTTTACTTTCGACATCAGTGTCGACACCGCGGCTCAGCCCTTGGAAGTATTGAATAATACCATTCAGGCCGACTGGACGTCACTGCCGAGTCAGAACACCGCTTTGAACAACAACGGAACCGGTAGTATCGACGCCAATGGCAGCGCCACCGGTATGCGTATCGGCGCGCTGCCCAACGCTACTGATCCGATCAATGACTATGAGGCCACGGCTACTACTTTCGCCACGGTGCCGCCGCTGATCATGACCAAAACAGATCTCAATCCGGTGTTGGCCCCGGAAATCGGCGCTCACAAGCATTTTCAAGTCACCATTAATCTGCCTGAAGGTACCACCAATAACCTCATCGTGACCGATACCTTGAGCAGCGGTACTCAAAGCTATGTGTTATCGAACAACCTCGACTTCGATGTCACTTACACCTTCCAGGATATCGCCACCATCAACGGTGCGGCCCCCGCTGAAGCGGTGTTCAACGCGTTCGCCGCCGATGGTGCGTCGGGTACCGCGGTGTGGAATGTCGGTACCGTGGTCACCGCCACCGAAGACGATACCACCGTGACCGCGGTCAATCCGGTGATCATTATCGATTATTACGCGCGTCTCAATAACGATCTGACAACCGATGTCGGCGATACGCTGCAAAATTCCGTGGACGTCACCTATAACAACGGTGAAACTGCGGCACTGGAAACCCTGAATGCCACTACGGCACTGATTACCGCCACCGAACCACTGCTTACCGTGGCAAAGAGCGTCAACCCGGCAACCCCCGTCGCCGGCGGCGCGATCCTGGAATACACCATAACGATTAATAACACCGGTAATGCCACGGCCTACGACGTCAACATCGTCGACACCTTGCCGCCGGAATTGGGTTTGTACGGCGGGTTTACCCCAACCGCGGCCATCGACACGGTTGCCGTAGTGGGATTTGTCGCGGCGCCGGCCGGAGCGCCTGGCGGACCCTTGATCTGGGGTCGCAACAATGGCGATGAAACCCTGGACGTGCCGGCGGGCAGTACCCTGGTGCTGGTGTATCAGGCACAGTTGCAGGCGATCGTCGAAGTCGGCGATGCGTTTAACAACAGCGTGTATATCGATTGGACCTCTTTAAATGGAGTCAGCAGCTATGAGCGTGATGGCGCCGGTTGTCCCGTTATCGTTGTCCCTGATGACTATTGCGCCGGACCCGCGGTGGCCAATACCACGGTCGCTGACACCAATACTCTGGTGAAAACCGTGATTGCCGATACCTTCGCGCCGGTGAACGACGCCACGGTGCGGGTTGGCGATATCGTGACTTATCAGCTGTCCTTGAACCTGCAGGAAGGCACCACGCGCAGCGTGGCGGTGAGTGACGCGTTGCCCACGGGCATGGCGTTCGTCGATGTTGTCAGCATCAATGGCGATGCGGTGGCGGACTACACACCGCCTGGCATCGGTGCCGGTTCCAACTTCAGTTACGGCACCATTACCGCGGCGGCACTGCCCACCGCCAGCCAGACCGGTACCTTGACCTTTACCCTGGGCGATGTCACTAACGATCCCCTGGGTGATGCCACCACCGATAGTTTGGTGATCGTGTACCGCGCGCAAGTACTCACCAATACGCTGGCGCAAGCACCGAGCACCACCCTGACCAACACCGCCACCCTGTCCTATATCGACGGCGTCGGCGCGCCGGTAGTGGACCCGGCGCGTCTGGAAAGCAACGCTACCCTAACCGTGTGGCAACCGGTGATGACGGTGCCCACCAAGGTCGACACCTTCCCCCGGGTAAGTC
>JAHECY010000149.1 GCA_024641505.1 Gammaproteobacteria bacterium | reverse complement strand
GGTCAACAACAAGACCTATGGTTACGACGCGCTGTATCGCCTGAAGACCTACCAGGGATTGCCGGGTGACGAGAGCTATGACTATGACGGCACGGGCAACCGTACCAGCCAGACGGTGGGTGGTCAGACTTATGGCAGCGTGATCGATCCGGTCAGTAACATGCTGCAGAGCGTGGCGGGCCCGCAGGCGCGCAGCTACAGCTACGACCCGGCGGGCAATGTCACCGGCGATGGCGTGCATACCTATGGTTATGACGACCGCGGGCGCTTTGTCACCCTGGACAACGGCGCGGCCAGCTACGACACCAACGAGCAAGGCCAGCGGGTGGCTAAATACCTGAGCAACGGCCGGGAAGTACGCTATGTGTACGGCGCGGGCAATGAACTGGTGGCGGAAACGGATGCCGCGGGCACGGTGCTGACCGAGTACGTGTACTTCAACGGCGCGCCGGTGGCGGTGCTGCGTAATGACCAGGACGACGATGGCGTGGTGGACAGCGCCGACAACTGCCTGCTGACGGCCAATGCGGATCAGCGCGACAGCAACGGGGACGGCTACGGCACGGTGTGCGATGCCGACCTGGACAACAACGGGGCGGTGAACCTGGCGGATTACCAGATGTTTCGCCAGGCGCTGGGCACGACCAATGCCGATGCCGACTTTGACGGTAACGGCAGCGTGAACCTGGCCGACTACGCGATGTTCAAGAACATGCTGGGTAAGCTGGTGGGCCCGCGTCAGGGGCAGGTGGTGGTGGCGACGCTGGTGTACGTGCACGGTGATCATCTTGGCACGCCGTTGAGTTTGACGGATGCGGCGGGCACGGTGGTGTGGCGGGCGACCTACACGCCCTACGGCGCGGCGACGGTGGAAGAAGATCCGGACGGCAACGGCCAGCCGGTGCGTTTCAACCTGCGCTTCCCGGGCCAGTACTACGACGCGGAAAGCGGGCTGCACTACAATAACCAGCGTACCTACGATCCGCAGACCGGACGGTATATTTCCAGCGATCCGATTGGTTTGATGGGGGGGTTGAATTCCTATATCTATGGACTCGTCAACCCGACGAACTTTTCAGATCCATTGGGCATGGTGGTTGAATCCGATAATACGAATCCTTCACCGTGGTTGTTCGGCACCGCAGTGCATTCGTATGTAAAGGGGTGGGCGGAAACCCAAGGTTTGCTCGGCAATACATCCTTGAAGGGAACGTTTGGAATCGGTCCTGGGGGTGGTGAACTCCGAGCCGATATGCTAGATGAATCCCGTAAAACGCTATGGGAACTGAAGCCCTATTCCTGGAGCGAGGGCTATAAATATACGGCGGGTTTGGCGCAATGCGCCAGTTATGTCAAAAACGCCAACGAAGATGATCCGTATAGTTATTGGCGAGTTGGCAATAGCAAGGATGCGTTGGGCGGCAAGGATTTTGTAACGCTTCCCGGTGTAATGACTTTCTGGGGGAACGACTACGAGATAACATTGTACGCCGATCCCAATGCCAACGGGCAAGACACCGGGCTGGTGTTTTACAAGGCTGATTTAGTGCGTTCGGCACGGGAGAAGCTCGAAAGCCAGATCAGACAGGCCCTGGAGGCACAGAAAGGCAGCAATGGTGCCTATTTTGTGCCACCGCCATCTTGGATATTTGTGTTCCCATAGATATGGATAAACGAACGCTTTTCTCGGAAGTCACCAAGCCGTTGCAGCGGCTTGGTGACGGCTATTTCAGTCGCGGGCAGAAACTTCTGAATCGTGGATGGACATCGTTTCTGCCAGTATTGAATAGTACCGAGGAATTTTTAGCGACCGCCGAGGAAGTAGCGGAGCTGGAGCGTTTCGAGACAGAGCTATGCCTGGAGCATCTGGGAAGGTATAGCTATGCCTCGGAATTCTGGAGGAATTTACAACAGGCATCCATCATTAAAAATCGTGAAACGGGTGATTTCCTTGATCTGCATTTTCCCGCCTACAACAAGCGTGTAAAGCGGATGATGTCGTTCGAAGAAACTCGCTACACTGAACTGCGGGGCAACGTAATATCCCAAGTACAAAGGGAACGAAATGATGAGATGCAGCGTCATTGCCTCGGTTGTTACAAAGACTATGCGGAAGGTGAAATCAAGAACCGTCTTATCGTCTATAAACGAGTAATGAGCGAGGCACTGCAACCCTATGGCTTTGAGCTGGACAAAAGTCTATCGATCCCCACAAGTCCTGTTTTTGCCAAGGCCTTTCTCGGCCCTTGGAAATTGGCGTTTTCCGTGGACAAAAATAATTTAAATGAGCCAGTGCTGACCGAGGGCGTGAATACCGGGATCGTGGATGTAACGTTCGGATTGGTTCACGAAACCAATCGTGGCGTGCAGTTCAAGGATTTGACCAAAGTACTTCCGTTTTCATTGTGCAAATTATTTCCCGTGGCCAGGTATCCGTTCATTCCGGTGTATATGCGTTTTACAGGGTTACAGGAATTGGAGCTGATCGTGTTGGCTCATGTCGCCATGTATGGAATCATCTCCAGCGATTTTGAAGCTTTGCTAGAGGAAGGTATCAGCAACGCCGTATCCAAGGGTGTCCGGATTATGGCGTGAACTAGAAATATTAAAATGTATATAACAATGGTCGACAGTAGTCCGTAGTTTCGACTATTGTAAAGCGATGAGATTGCAGTATTTGCAGAGAATGCGTTTTTTTCATGGTTTTCTGTCGGTGGGATTTTACTAAGGATGTTGGTGGTGATGATGCGTCGGTTTTCGTTCTTTGGTTTGGGCTTGTTAGTGGTATTGTTTGCCTCGGGGTGCGAAGATCATAAAGCTTCAACGCCAACGGTGCCTGAGGCCTCTCAGGAAGTTCCTCCGGTTATTTCCGAGTTTGTCAAGAAAGTGTTAGACAGCCATGGCCAGCCAAGCGTCGATGACTTGCACACTTATTTCGGGCTGAACGACATTGACGAGTTTTCCTTGTTATGGCGCCTGTGTGATAGCAGCGGACAAGCAGCAGTGTTACGCGATCAATCGTGCGTCAACAAGATCATTCAACATTGGGCCAACCGCAAGGAATCTCAATCACTTTATTTACAGTGGCTGAAACAACAATTACCTTCCGATCCGACGATTACCATTAAATCCATATCCGCTCAGGTTCAGGCGGAAAGTCATGACGGTCGCATCCAGGTGCCGGGACAACGTGTTGTCGCCATGCTCAATGATTCCGAAGTGGAATTCTGGATTCCCACGAACTCGGCCAGCGACGCCAGCACCGGCAAATTGTCGATGGTGGCGATCAACGGGACACCGGTGGAAATCCTACGGCGAAAAGCCGCCAATACATCCATACTGGTTGCCATGGGATTCAAAGCCCTGCTTCAGCCGCCGACGCCGGAAGATGTTGCGGAACAGCAACGCCAATATGAGGAAAGTTGTTCTAAAAATCCGCAATGTGCCCAGCGTCGCGAAGCGCTTAAGAAGCAAGAGGCGACACAGGAAGCGGCGCGCAAGCAGAACCAGCAAAACTATGACACCTGGTGCAAGACCAATGCTGATGAGTGTCGGAAACAACGTACTGACGGCCAGAAAATGATAGACAAGCTCAAGGCCCTGGACGAATCCTGCGATGGGGACTATGCCGCTTGCGTAAAACAGGCGGCGGTTCTGATCAAGGAGCAACGCGCCATCCGCGCGGATTTTTGCGCGGCCTTTCCTCAGGACTGTGCGACCCAGGATGAAGCGCTAAAACAATCGGATGCGCGGTACGCTGAGCAATGCAAAAAGAATCCACAACTCTGCGCCGGTGAGAAGAAAGGGTTGGGCAGCGCCATGCGGGAGGCGCGCGCAAGGCTGTAGTTGTACTCCGCGGTGCTGGGGTAAGGTAGCAGCCGCAGTGAACACGGTCGCAACGGAAGTCGAGAATAACAAGAGGGGGAAGCTTTTCATGAGGCAGGCTCGCACCGCACGTTGTCACGTGCGCAATTCATTGGCATACATTGCCGCTGCAATTCTAAGTTCTATTTTCAGTAGTGCCAGCGTAGCGGCTGCGGATGGTGCGCCGCCAGACACTGTTTTGCTCATCAAGTACCAATCAGGGTTAATCATCCAGCCACAGGCTGCGCCGTCGGTGCCTGGCGTGGCGTCGATCAAGGCTTTTTCCCGTCCCGCCCGCATTGCCACCCAGGCAACCACGCCCATCGACGCTTGGCGCGTGGTCACGTTGCAACCCGGCGCGGTGGCGGAAACGGTGCGAGATGCGTTACTGAATGATCCCAGTATTGAATTGGTGGAATTCAGTCAACACTATATGCCACATGGGTTGCCGAATGATCCGGATTTTACCAGGCAATGGCAGCTCAATAACACGGGGCAAACCGGTGGCACGGCGGACGCCGACATCGATGCGCCCGAAGCCTGGGATTTGCAGGTGGGTAGCGGCAGTGTCGTGGTGGCCGTGGTTGATACCGGTGTGGCCATCACTCATCCGGACTTGAGCGCCAACATCTGGACCAACCCCGGTGAAATCGCGGGCAACGGCATCGATGATGACAGTAACGGCTATGTTGATGATATGCACGGTTACGACTTCGGTAACGGCGATAATAATCCCTCGACGCCGCCACCCCTGGTGGGGGATATGCATGGCACCGCAGTGGCTGGACTGATCGCCGCTGTGGGCAATAACGCTATTGGTGTCAGCGGGGTTGGTTGGAATACCAAACTCATGCCTCTGAAGATTTTTACGGATAACGGTGGTGGCGCCAGCGATGTCGAGATCGTCGCCGCCATTCTCTACGCCATTGACAACGGCGCCAGCGTTATCAACACCAGCTTCGGCAGTTCAATAGGAACTCAGGTGGTAGCCGATGCGATTGCCACGGCCGGATTGTCCAATATTCTGGTGGTGGCTTCGGCGGGCAACGATGCTTTTAATACCGATCTGCACCCGGTTTTTCCCGCCGATTACGCATTCAACAATATCATATCGGTGGCGGCTACCGATGCCATGGATGGCATGGCATTCTATTCCAACTATGGCGCGGCGTCGGTGGACATGGGTGCGCCGGGAGATGGCGTGTACACTACGACAAGCCTGACGTGGCCTGTGCCTTATGAATTATTCAGTGGTACCTCCGCGTCCGCGCCCATGGTATCGGGGGCGGCGGCGTTGCTCTACGCGCAGTTTCCTGGAATTAACTTTCAACAGGTCAAGGACCGCTTGATGTATTCCGGTGACGCGGTGGGTGCGCTCAGCGGCCGAACCGTCTCGGGACGGCGTCTGAACGTATTTAACGCACTGGAAGTGGACAATCAGGCACCTGCTGCGGTGGTGGGTTTGGCGGCCACTGAGGTTAAACCTAAATCCGTGACACTGTCCTGGAGTGCCAGTGGCGACGATGGCAACCTGGGGATTTCCGCATATTATGATCTGCGTATGTCGACTACGCCCATCAACGCTTCGAATTTCGAACAAGCGCAACAGGTAAGCGGTTTGAGCGCGCCGCTGGTGTCGGGCAGTGCTGAATCCTTCACTGTAAAAGAATTACCGTCCTCCAGTACGATCTATTTCGCATTGCGCGTCGTCGATAACGTCGGTAATTCCAGCGCGATATCCAATATGGTCAGCGCCACAACACCGCCTTTAGGTCCGATAGGAATTATTTTTAACGATAATATGGAATCTGGATCCGGCAATTGGAGCGCCGCTGGCTTGTACGGCAATACACCTGCGAACATACTCTGGCACTTGTCCACGCATCGCTCGAACAGTGCATCGACCGCGTTCTACTATGGTACGGAAAGCGACTTCACCTATGATCTGGGCACTGGCGGCTCAAGCGGTGCCACTATCACTTCCGTGCCGATTGATTTGACGAACTCCGTTGAATCGTTCGTTTCATTCGCCAATTTTACGGATATCGATATTGCGCCGTACTATTTCGCCGAATTTGACGAAATCAAGCTGCAGATAACCGATGATGACGGTGCCACCTGGCATGATTTGTTCGCGCCCACGCTGGGTATTGCGGGACAGAACACCATGGGCAAATTCGGGCGCTTTAGCATCGACATTTCCAATTATGACGGCAAGATCGTGCGCCTGCGGTTCTATTTCCGGGCGAGTTTTGTCGTTAATTTCCACGAGGGCTGGTATATTGACGATGTCTGGGTAGGAGGCTATGGCACGGTTCTGCCCAATGTGGCGCCGGTGGCGGTGTTGGACAAGCAAAGCTACGATGTGGTTGCAGGTCAACCGGTCACTTTCATCGGCTCCGATTCCATCGATCCCGAGGGTGCGACGCTCAGCTATCGCTGGAATTTTGGCGATGGTGCCGTTGGTAGCGGTGTCACGACGGTCCATACCTACGCAACAACGGGTCCGTATACGGTGACTCTGGTGGTCAATGATGGTGGCCTGGATTCCATCGCCGCCACGGCGACGGTTACGCCCAATCGGCCACCGGTGGCAAATATCGGTGGTCCGTACGCAGTCCACAAGAACCGGCGCATGCAGTTCAATGGCGTGAAGTCGACTGATCCTGACGGTAACAGCCTGTGGTATAGCTGGGATACCGGTGATGGCACCCGCGGCACGTTTATCGATTCTTCTCCATTTTGGGTCTACAAGCAGGCGGGTACTTATACCGCCTCCTTGAGCGTGTT
>JAHECY010000148.1 GCA_024641505.1 Gammaproteobacteria bacterium | reverse complement strand
GAGTTCCGGACCAACGCCTTCGAGAAAATCCATGACGCTGTGATCGACGCGCAACAGGCCGGCAATGGCTTTGGCAGCGTCCAGAACACTGCCGCCGCCGATGCCGATAACGACATCGATGGCCTGCTGCCGATACTGGCGCGCCGCCGCATCGACCAGTTCCGGTGAGGGTTCAGTGGCAATGCTGACCAAGGTGTAATCGAGTCCCGCGTGCCGCAGATCTGTCAGCAACGGTTCCCAGGCCGGATGATGTTTGATGGCGTTACCGCCCGTCACCAGTAGCGCCTGGCGTCCATGCTCCAGCGCGAGGGCGGGCAGTTTACGAATGGCGCCGGCGCCAAACGTGATGCGCGGCAGGCGACTGGTACTGAAGTTCATGGACGGTGCCGATTCAGTCATGTTGCGGTATTTGTTCAATGTCGGTGCCAGACGGTCTTGATGTTCACGAATTCCAGTTGCCCGTAGTGCGCCAGTTCGCGGCCGTAGCCCGAGTTTTTAATGCCGCCGAAAGGCAAACGCGCATCGCTCTTGACCAGGCCGTTGATGAATGTCATGCCGGATTGCAGGTGTTGCGCCCAATGCATGGCTTTGGCGGTATCCCGTGTCCACACGCTGGCGCCCAGGCCGTAGGGTGTGTTGTTGGCCAATGCCAACGCATTGGCTTCAGTAGGGACGCGCAGCACAACGGCCGCCGGCCCGAACACTTCCTGTTGGGCCGCCGGGTTGTCGGGTGTTACCTGGTCCAGCAGCGTGGGGGCGTAGAAATAGCCGTTGCCCTCGAGTTTATGACCCCCGGCCAGTGCCACGGCGCCATGGCCGACGCTTGCCTGCACCTGGCTATGCAAATGTTCCCGTAAATCGTCTCGGGCCATGGGCGCAAGCGTGGTTTCCGGCAGCATCGGATCGCCGGGACGCAAAGCGGTTATCGCATGATGAAAGCGTGTGACGAATTCGTCAGCGACCGCCGCCAGTACGATGAAACGCTTGGCGGCGATACAGCTCTGACCGCAATTGAGGTAACGGGAAGTCAGGGCCACCTGCACCGCCTGGGACAAATCGGCGTCTTCCAGCACCACGAACGGATCGCTGCCGCCCAATTCCAGCACGCATTTTTTCAATGCGGCGCCGGCGCACGCCGCGACCTGCCTGCCGACCGCTTCACTGCCGGTAAAGCTGACCGCGTGCACACGCGGGTCGCGAATAACATCAGCAACTCGGTCGGATGTGATCATCAAGGTGGTGAATACGCCGTCCGGGTAGCCGGCATCACGGAACAATTCTTCAACCGCCAGTGCCAGCTGTGGTACATTGGCCGCGTGTTTCAGCAAGCAGGTGTTACCCGCGGTAATGGCCGGTAGCGCGCAGCGCATGACTTGCCACAAAGGAAAATTCCAGGGCATGATTGCCAAGACCGTACCCAGCGGTTGATACATTACAAAACTGTGATCGGCATCGGTGACGATGTCTTGGCTTTTTAGATATGCCTCAGAATTATCCTGGTAGTAGTCGCAGGCGGTAATGCATTTATCAACTTCCGCGCAGGATTCCCGCCAGAGTTTACCCATTTCCATTGTGATCAGCTTGGCAATATGCTCACGCCGTGATGTGATAACCTGTTTTAAATCTTGCAGCTTTGCGGCGCGCTGTGTTCCCCTGATGGAGGTCCACGGTGCGCAGGCGCGTTGCGTGCGCTGGAGCAGATTCTCAAGTTCACTGTCGGCGCATCCGTTAACCAATTGCAGTAAGGTGCCGTCCGCGGGATTTCTGGATTCAAATTGCATCGGGATAGACTGATAAGTAAATAACGATAGGATATATTAACGTGCGTTGCAAAATATTCAATGTTCCTGTTCTTATGGGGGTGGCAGCCATTTTCCTCATGGGATGTGTTGTGACGCCGGTTTTGGCGGACAGCGGCAGTGAATTGGCGCAGGAACGGGCGGATTTCCAGCGTGCGCTGGCGGCGTTGAAAAACAATCGATTCAAAACCTATCAGCGGATGCGCGCGGAGTTGAAGGATTATCCGTTATATGGATATCTTGAATACGAATATATCAGTCGGCAGCTGCGCAGTATGCGCAAAAAAGACATTCTCGACTTTCTCGACACTTACCATGATGTGCCGATCAGCAACCGCTTATTGGCCAGTTGGATGTACCTGCTGGCGGCGCGCGGCGACTGGAAGACCTATCTTGCGTATTATGAACCGCTGGACAGCATATCTCTGGAGTGCCTGTATCTCAGGGCGCGCCTCAATACCGGGCGCAAGGATGGTTTGCTGGAAGATGTCGGCGAGATCTGGACCGTGGGTAAATCTCAGCCCAAGGAGTGCGATACGGTATTCAGCTGGTGGCAGAAGAACGGGGGGTTGACGCCGGAACGGGTGTGGCGGCGCGCCAGTCTGGCCATGGAAGAAAGTAACCTCAGTCTGGCCAAGTATCTGGGACGCAGCCTGAACAGCGCGGACCGGAACCTGCTGGAATTATGGCTGAGTTTGCATTCCCGTCCGCAAAAATATCTGCGCAATGCCCTGTTGAGCGAGGATTCGGAGAAAAGCCGTGAAATTATCGCGTATGGCGTCAAGCGTCTGGCCCGGATCGATCTGGTCACCGCCTACGAAACCTGGAAAGAAATGCGTGAGCACTACAATTTCACACCGGAAGTCGCCACCGATGTAGAACGTACTATCGCCCTGAAGGCGGCGTATCAGCGCCACCCCAATGCCCTGCAATGGCTTTCGGAAGTGGACGCGCATGATGAGGATATCGATATATGGCGTATTCGCGCCGCGTTGGCGGAGAAGGATTGGCAAAAGGTCTTAATCTGGATCAACGCCTTGCCGGAAGACTTGGCAACCACCTCCCAATGGACCTACTGGCGCGGACGTGCGCTGCAGGAAATCGGCATCGCCAAAACCGATCCGTTGACGGTGAATCAGGCGCGCCAGGTGTTTGCAGGTCTTTCCAACAAGAAAAATTTTTATGGTTTCATGTCGGCGGATCAATTGGGCCAGCCCTATGACCTGAAAACGGATTCCATCGATTTCACCGAGCGCGAGCTGGAGACGCTGGTGGAGCATCCGGCATTGGTGCGGGCCTATGAATTGTATAAGGTCGGTATGGTGCCCGATGCGCGGCGTGAGTGGGGCGTGTTTATCAAGAACCTGAACGAGCGCCAGCTGCAATTAGCGGCGATTCTGGCCAGTCGTTGGGGTTGGCATGACCGGGCGATTCTCACCGTGGCGCGCACCGAGCACGATACCGATCTCGATCTGCGGTTTCCAATGGTCTACCAGGACTTGGTGCACGCATCCGCACAACAAAATGATATCGATCCCGCATGGGTGTATGGCGTGGTACGCCAGGAAAGTGCGTTCATGACCGATGCCCGCTCCAGTGCCGGCGCACTTGGATTGATGCAGTTGATGCCGGCGACCGCCAAATTGACCGCGCGCATGCTCAATACCTCGATCAAAAGCAAATACGACTTGCTCGATGCCGGTAAGAATATCAGGCTCGGCAGTGCCTATCTCAAGCGTATGCTGGAAGTCAATAATGGCCATCAGGTACTGGCCACCGCCTCTTACAACGCCGGGCCGCACCGGGTGAAGCGGTGGATGCCGGAAACGGAGAATCCGGCGGATCTATGGGTGGAAATGATTCCATTCAAGGAGACCCGTGAGTATGTGCGCCGGGTCATGGCGTACACCACGATTTTTGACCAGCGCCTCGACGGCGAGCACAAGTCACTGGTGGAGCGTATGCCGGTTATTATTCCGGATGACAATAAATAACCGCTGCGTCCGGTAATCCATACCGCTCTTCGTTCGGCGTGTAAAGAACCACGGTGCGTAATACGCACCCTACGCCGGTGGGCATGCCGGTGCGTGATGTTTGTGTGCGTCGTGGACAGTAAGGTCGTAGGGTGCGTATTACGCACCGCTCTGCGTTTGGCGTGTAAAAAACGCTGCGTTCGGCGGGCATAAGACCACGGTGCGTAATACGCACCCTACGCTGGTGGGCATGCCGGTGCGTGATGTTTGTGTGCGTCGTGGACAGTAAGGTCGTAGGGTGCGTATTACGCACCGCTCTGCGTTTGGTGTGTAAAAAACGCTGCGTTCGGCGGGCATAAGACCACGGTGCGTAATACGCACCCTACGGTTGCGCGCTTGGCAGCAAGGCCTGCAGTTGCGCATGCCGGGCCTCTTTATCAAGCTCTCCCAGCTGGCGTACTGCCCGGTAAAACGCGGTAAAATCATTGTGCCTGTTGGCGAGTAACTGTTGAAATGCCGGCACCCAATCCGTATACACCGCGATCGAGCCGAGTTTGGCGTTGTTGATTTCCCCCTGAAACCATTTGTCGTAGCCGCCGTAGCCCAGCCAGCGTGCTTTGAGTTGTGCGTAACCGGCATTGAGTGCGTCGAGCGCCGCGCTTTTTGCCGCGCGTTTTTCCGCGTCAGGCGTGGCTTGCAAATAGATTTCCCGCAGACTCATTTGTGTGGTCTTGATGAGTTCAAGGAAATCCCGGCGCTGTTGCTGGAAGCGTTGGTGAGCGAGTTTCATCCGGTCGTCGCCGAATTGTTCCAGCCACAGTTTCACGCCTTCGAGTTCCACGGTGCTGGCAAAAGATTCATTGAACGCAGTGTCGTCCTTTACGTAAAATTCCTGGTGCGCCAGTTCGTGAAAAATCAGTCCGGCAAGTTGCTGTGGCGGGCGATTGATGATGGTATTCAGCAGGGGGTCGTCAAACCAGCCGAGGGTGGAGTAAGCGTCGACACCGCCTACGTATACATCCAATCCCTGGGTGGTACGTAATTCCTGCGAAAAGTCCAGGGCGTCCTGTTCGGCGAAGTATCCCTTATAACCGACACAGCCGGCAAAGGGGAAGCACCACTTTTTCAGGTCGAGGGAAAACTCCGGCGCGGCAAATACATTCCATACGACATGGCTGCGCTGCAGATCGGTGTAGCCGCGGTAGCTGTCATTATCCGGCAGTTTCAGGGTGCGGCTGGCAAAATCGCGCATTGCCAGCGCTGCCTGTAATTTGGTCTTGAGTTCTGGCGCGGTCGCGTCATCCGCCAGGATGTCGGTGATCGCCTGCCTGTGCCACCAAAGATCCAGCTGGCCACCAACGGACTGGGAGTAATATGCTACGGAGCTGCAGCCACCGGCCGCCAGGCTGGCACCCAGCAGCAGGGCGGGGAATGGTCTGCATGTCATTGGCCAACATTAGCACGGGGGAGTAAACTTGGCATCATGAAAATATTTCTCGTAGGCGGTGCGGTGCGCGACAAGATGCTTGGCCTGCCGGTGCATGAGCGGGACTGGGTCGTGGTGGGCGCCACTGTGCAAGAGATGGAACAGGCTGGTTACAAACGCGTGGGCAAGGCG
Organism: Gammaproteobacteria bacterium; assembly: GCA_024641505.1. Lineage (GTDB taxonomy): Bacteria > Pseudomonadota > Gammaproteobacteria > SG8-11 > SG8-11 > UBA6920. The sequence continues at coordinate 1,295 of JAHECY010000148.1, read as the reverse complement.
TTCCCGGTATTTTTGCACCCCAGTAGTCATGAGGAATATGCCTTGGCGCGTACCGAGCGCAAGACCGCCCCGGGTTATACAGGTTTCGAGGTCGATGCCGACCCGGACGTGACCCTGGAGCAGGATCTGCTGCGTCGTGATCTCACCATCAATGCCATGGCGGAAGGCGCCGCGGGTGAGCTTGTGGACCCTTATGGCGGGCGTGGCGACCTGGCGCGGGGCATTCTGCGTCATGTGTCCGCGGCGTTCGTGGAAGATCCGGTGCGTATTCTGCGGGTGGCACGCTTCGCGGCGCGCTTCGGCCCGCAGGGATTTACGGTGGCCCCGGAAACCAATGATCTGATGCGGCAGATGGTGGTGCAGGGTGAAGTGGATGCGTTGGTGCCGGAGCGGGTTGGCCAGGAGCTGGAAAAAGCGCTGGGTGAAGCCGCGCCTCAGCGTTTCTTCGAGGTGTTGCGGGAATGCGGCGCATTGGAGAAAATATTTCCGGAAGTGGCGCGCCTGTTCGGCGTGCCCCAGGTTGCGAGTTATCATCCGGAAGTGGATGCTGGCATCCATACCCTCATGGTGTTGTCCGAGGCGGCGCGCTTGAGCGCGGACCGGCAAGTGCGGTTCGCCGCGTTGGTGCATGATCTGGGCAAAGGGCAGACGCCACCGGAGGAGTTGCCGCGGCATCACGGGCACGAGCATCGAGGCGTTCCCCTGGTGCATGAGATGTGCGACCGGTTGCGTTTGGCCAATAGCTATCGAGAACTGGCGGTGTTGGTTGCGCGCTATCATTTGCAGTGTTTCCGTATCGCTGAAATGCGCCCGGCAACAATCCTGGAAACATTGGAAAGCATCGATGCTTTGCGCCGGCCGGAACGTTTTCAGCAGTTGCTGCTGGCCTGCGAGGCCGACGCTCTGGGTCGCGGAGAGGGGGCGGTGCACGGTTTTCCTCAGAAGGAGCGCTGGTTGGTGGTACATAAAGCGGTGGCCGCGGTGAGTGTCGCGACCCTGGTGCGCTCCGGTTTGACCGGCGCGGCCTTAGGGGAAAAGTTACGCCTGGCCCGTATTGACGCTATTCGCGACATCCGCGATGGCTGGGCGTAAGGTGCGCGGTGTTGGTGTGCGTCGTGGATAATGAGCCGATGGGTCGTAGGGTGCGTATTACGCACCGCTCTGCGTTCGGTGTGTAAAAAAACACGGTACGTAATACGCATCCTACGCCGGTGGGCGTGGCGGTGCGTGGTGTTGGTGTGCGTCGTGGATAATGAGCCGATGGGTCGTAGGGTGCGTATTACGCACCGCTCTGC
>JAHECY010000001.1 GCA_024641505.1 Gammaproteobacteria bacterium | reverse complement strand
AGGATAAACATATACCGTGTATAAAACCTTGCCCAATTCCTTGGTATTGCTGTAATCCGCTGCATGCCCCGCCGGATCCGGTATCTTCTCCAACCCGAATTCCGGACCGACCACCATGCCGATTTCCAGAACGATCAGTAAAGCCACCAGCGCGCCAATCGGGAGATATTTTATAAACCCTTCCTGCAGGGGAGCCAGATTGATATCCAGCATCATTACCACAAACAAGAACAACACCATTACCGCGCCGACGTAGACCAGCACCAAAGTAATCGCCAGGAATTCCGCTTCCAGCATCAACCACAAACATGCGCTGGTGAAGAACGCGAGCACCAGGAACAGCGCCGCATAAATTGGATTGCGCACCGTAATCACCATGCTGCCGGCAAAAACCAGTATCGCCGCGAAAATGTAAAAAATAATTTGTTCTGAACCCATGTCGGCCGTCCGTTGTTGCTGCTACTGACTAGCGAAACCGGGCGTCCATAGCCCGATCCGCCGCAATTTGCTGTTCAAACTTATCCCCTACCGCCAACAGCTTCTCCTTGGTCATCAACAGATCACCACGTTGCTCGGCGTGATACTCGTAAACCCTGGTTTCAACGATGGAGTCTACCGGGCAGGATTCCTCGCAGAATCCGCAAAATATACATTTGGCAAGATCAATATCGTAACGTGTGGTGCGTCGACTGCCATCCGTGCGGGGCTCTGCCTCGATGGTAATCGCCAGCGCCGGGCATACCGCTTCACATAATTTACAGGCGATACAGCGCTCTTCACCATTTGGATAACGGCGCAACGCGTGCAGGCCGCGAAACCGCGGCGAATAGGGAGTCTTTTCATCGGGGTACTGCACGGTAATCTTCTTGGCGAAAATATACTTGCCGGTAAGCGCCAGCCCTTTGAACAACTCGATCAACAACAAACTTTTAAAATAATTGGTCACTGTATTCATGTGCGTCTTCCTGTCAGCGTTACCACCACGGACCAAATCCTGTCACCACCATCAACCCCACCACCAACAGCCAGACGATTGTGATCGGAATGAAGACCTTCCATCCGAGACGCATAATCTGATCATAGCGATAGCGGGGAAAAGTCGCCCGGAACCACAAAAATAGGAACAGAAAAAAAGATGTTTTCGCCAACAACCAATGCGGGCCATGCCCCAGTAAATGACCAAGCACGGGAATATCGAACACCGTGTCCGGCACTACGCCCTGAAGCGGCGACAACCAACCACCGCAAAACAACACTGCAGTCAGCACAGAAATCAGGATCATATTGGCGTATTCAGCAAGGAAGAAGACGCCGAAAGCGATACCGGAATACTCCACATGGAATCCGGCAACAATCTCGGACTCGCCTTCCGCGACATCAAACGGAGCGCGATTTGTCTCCGCAACACCCGAAATAAAATAAACCATGAACAACGGTAACAACGGCAAAAAGTACCAATGGAGTACGCCGCCATTTTGCGCATTGACGATTGTCTGCAGGTTCAGACTGCCGGCCGCGAGTAACACACCCACTAGCGCGAAACCCATCGCGATCTCATAGGAGACGATTTGTGCCGCGGAACGCAGCGCACCAAGAAAGGCGTATTTGGAATTCGAGGCCCAGCCCGCAATGATCACGCCATACACGCCCACAGAAGTCATCGCCAGGATGTAAAGCAGACCTGCGTCGATATTGGCTACTGCGATACCATCATAAAGCGGCACCACGGCCCACGCCGCCAATGCCGGTCCTAACGAGAGGATCGGCGCCAACACGAACAAAAACTTGTTGGCTTTGGTGGGTAGAATTATCTCCTTCATGACCAGCTTGAGGCCATCGGCGATCGGCTGCCCAAGGCCATACGGTCCCACGCGGTTGGGACCGATGCGCACCTGCGCATAACCGATCACCTTGCGTTCCGCCAATGTTAAGTAGGCGACACTCAACATGATAGGGATCACCAACGCCACGACCTCAATTACCAGCACGGTCACCGTTTGAATCATTACCGGGATACTGTCCCAGACTGCCAAGGCTGCTTCTAACATAAACCCGTCTCGTTCTTATTAGGCTTTTTCCAGTACGATCGGCGCATAACCTGCGCCCAGCTTACTGGCATCTGATATATCCGCGTGTATCCATACACAACTCTCCGGCACCCGGTCATCAATTTCCACCGCGATGCGCGCTTCCCTGTCACCCTGTTTTACTTTCACTTCCTGGCTGTCCTTGAGACCAATTTTACGCGCCAGGGCCGCGCTGATGCGGAATCCCGGTCCCAACAACTTCTGCGCCTTCTGCAAAGCAGGCGCGCGCCGCACCAGGGCATCGACTGAATAAATGGGTATATCGCTGATGGACACTAACGTGCCGCCGTCTATCTGCCCGGCTTCCGGCGCACGCCAGGCGAGAGAATTATCCTTGGCGACGTCACCGACAAGCTTCTGCAACTCGTCACGGATTTCCACGGCCGACATATAGTCGAAACCACTGAGATCGAACAAATTACCCATGACACGTAAAATCTTCCAGCCTGGTCGAGCTTCTCCCATCGGCGCGACCGCGGGCTCGAAACTCTGCCAGCGCCCTTCCGCATTGACAAAGGTGCCCGGCATTTCACTGAATGGCGTAATCGGCAGCAACACGCTGGCGCTGTTCAGCAATGCTGGAGACTTGTAACTGGAGAGTGCGACGACAAATTCCGCCTTTTTAAGCATTTGCATCGTCGACTGCGGCTCGGCCAGATCCAGATCGGGTTCACAATTCACCAACAGCATCCCGGCCATGCCGCTGCCCTGCATTTGCGCCAGATTCTTCCCGCTTGTCTGTACCGCTTGCGCGCCGGGCCCGCGATGTGGCACCGCGCCTGCGATCCAGGCACCGCTGCCATTAGCGCCATCGGACAAATATCCCAACGTGCTGCCACTGAGTTCCGCGATAAGCGCGGATAGCATGCGAATTGCGGCAAAATTCTGGTGATTGATCGCGCTGGCGCCCAACAATAGGGTACTGCGTCCAGCCTGGCGTAATCGTTCGGCAATGGCACGCGCTGCCGTATCATATTCCGGAGATTGCACCAATTTATCCAGTCCAGCAGGATTGGTGGCACCGGTAATTGTTACCAGGTGCCGGGCGATGGCCGCGAGGGCGCTTGTCATCCGCCTTGGATCGACGACTAACTTATGCTCCAAGGCAAAGTTGAAGTCATAATCCACCGGATTTACGGCAAATACCGCAGCACCGGCGACATGCGCCTTACGCACCCGGTGACCGGCAATAGGTTGTTCACGGCGAATATCGGAACCCACCAGCAGAATCGCGTTCGCTGTTTCAAGCGCAGCCAGAGGGGTCCCCAACCAGGGAAACGCTGGCGCCGCATCTTGATCCGAGAAGTCACGCTGGCGTAACCGATGCTCTATATTATCACTGCCCAGACCGCGCAGTATCTTTTGCACCTGATACATTTCCTCAAGCGTGGTACTAGGCCCGATCAAAGCCCCGAGCTGGGGCGCACCGGAATGGTCCACAACATCCTTCAATCCGGAGACCGCGGCTTCCAGAGCGGTATCCCACTCTGTTTCGCGCCATTCGCCGTCAACATTCATCATCGGCACGGTTAGCCGGTCAGCACTATACAGGCCTTCATAACTGTAACGATCGCGATCGGAAATCCAGGTTTCGTTTACCGCTTCATTTTCCCTGGGTACGACACGCATCACTCTGCCGCGACGCGTATGCAGATAGATATTCGAACCGATACAATCATGGGGTGCGATACTTTCATATTGACGCATTTCCCAGGCACGCGCGGAGTAACGAAAGGGCTTGGAAGTCAAGGCGCCGACCGGGCACACGTCAATCACATTGCCGGACATTTCGGAGCTGACGGCCTTGCTGATATAAGTGCCAATTTCCATATGCTCACCTCGGCCGGTGGCGCCAAGCTCGCGCAGTCCCGCAATTTCATCGCCAAAACGCACGCAACGTGTGCAATGAATGCACCGTGTCATGTCGGTAGCGATCAGCGGCCCGATATCTTTTTCACGTACAACTCGTTTCTTTTCCGCATATTTCGACACGTCGCCGCCGTAACCCATGGCCACATCCTGCAACTCGCATTCCCCGCCCTGGTCACAGATCGGGCAATCCAGTGGATGATTGATCAGCAGAAATTCCATAACGCTTTTCTGCGCCGCCAGCGCTTTGGGCGACCGGGTATGGACCTTCATGCCTTCGGTAACCGGTGTCGCGCACGCTGGCAACGGCTTGGCGGCCTTTTCCACCTCCACCAGACACATACGGCAGTTTGCGGCGATGGATAGTTTCTTGTGATAGCAGAAACGGGGGATGCGAATGCCCGCTTCATCGGCAGCTTCTATAAGCATGGAGCCGTTGTTGACTTTCAGTTCGATACCGTCGATTTCAATCGTAACCATTGCGTAACGTCCTAGCGCTGTTCTTGCGTCATACACCACCGACCATGCATTTCTTGTGATCGATATGATACTGAAATTCTGCTCTGAAATGTTTTATGAAGCTGGCTACCGGCATGGCAGCAGCATCTCCAAGACCACAAATCGTACGTCCCTGGATCTTGTCGGCGACATCGTCCAGCAAATCCAGATCTTCGTTCTTACCGTGGCCGTGCTCGATACGGTGAATCACCCGCGCCAACCAGCCGGTGCCCTCGCGGCACGGCGTGCATTGACCGCATGATTCTTCGTAATAAAAATGGGACATGCGCGCCAGCGCCCTGACCATGCAGGTGGAATCATCCATTACGATGACCGAACCCGCGCCCAGCATGGAACCGGCTTTGGCCAGGGAGTCATAGTCCATGGTGCAGTCCATGATCACATCGGCAGGCATCACCGGCGTTGACGAACCGCCGGGAATTACCGCTTTCAATTTATGACCGTCCCGCACGCCACCCGCCAGCGCCAGCAGTTCAGAGAAAGGTGTTCCCATGGCGACCTCAAAATTTCCCGGCTTATTGACGTGGCCGGAAACGGAGAACAGCTTGGTTCCACCGTTATTGGGCTTACCCAGCTTCGCAAACCAGGGCCCGCCATTGCGCAGGATATAGGGAATTGATGCGAAAGATTCCGTATTGTTGATTGTTGTCGGACGTCCAAACAACCCGTAGCTGGCGGGAAAAGGGGGCTTGAATCGCGGTTGACCCTTTTTGCCCTCAATGGATTCCAATAACGCGGTTTCTTCACCACAGATATAGGCACCGCCACCGAGATGTGAGTGCAATTCGAAGTCGACGCCGCTGCCTAGAATATTCCTGCCCAATAAGCCCGCCGCTCTGGCTTCCGCCAGGGCCGCCTCGAACCTTTCGTAAGGCTCCCAGAATTCCCCGCGAATATAGTTGTAACCAAGCGTGGCACCCAGGGTATAACCGGCGATTGCCATGCCTTCGATAATGGCGTGCGGATTGAAACGTAAGATGTCGCGGTCTTTACACGTGCCCGGTTCACCTTCATCTGAATTGCATACCACGAACTTCTGCCCGGGCGCGCTGCGTGGCATGAAGCTCCATTTCAGACCCGTGGGGAAGCCAGCACCACCCCGGCCCCGTAAATTGGAAGCCTTTACCTCGGCTATAATTTCATCCGGCTTTGTTTTTTGCTTTAGCACACGCTGCCAGACGTCATACCCGCCCTGCTCTCGATAGGTTTGCAGGGACCAGGGTATTTTTTTGTCAATGGTGCTGAAACAGACTTCGTTTGCCATGGTATCAATCCAGGTTATCGAGAATTTCATCCACCTTCGCCGGTGTCAAATTCTCGTAGTATTGCTTGCCAATCTGAAACATGGGCGCGCCACAACACGCCCCTAAACATTCCACTTCCTTAAGGCTGAACTTGCCATCCTCGGTAACTTCGCCAAAGCTGATGCCCAAACGCTGCTTCAGGTGCGACACGATGCCATCGGAACCGCGCAGCATGCATGAGATGTTGGTACATACGCATACCTTGTGCTTGCCTACGGGTTTATGCTCATACATGGAGTAAAACGTTGCGACCTCATACACCGCGATGGGAGGCATGCGCAGGTATTCCGCTACCGCGTCCATCAGATCCTGATTCAAACTACCCTGATTGCTGTCCTGTACTATGCGCAGCGCGGCCATTACAGCGGACTGTCGCTGTTCTTCCGGGTATTTTGCAATCTCGGAATCGATTTCCTTGAGGTCGGCCGCCGTGAGCAATGCTAATTTACTCATTTCTTTTACCTGTGCGTTCATCGATCAACTTCTCCAAAAACGATATCCTGCGTACCGATGATCGCAACCACGTCCGCCAGCATGTGTCCGCGCGTCATTTCATCAAGGCTGGACAGATGTGCAAACCCGGGCGCGCGTATTTTCAGACGATAAGGCTTGTTCGCGCCATCGGACACGAGATATATGCCAAACTCACCTTTCGGATGTTCCACGGCGCTGTAAGCTTCGCCGGCGGGCACGGTATAGCCCTCAGTGAACAATTTAAAATGATGAATCAATGATTCCATATCGCCCTTCATGTGCTCACGTGAAGGCGGCGTCACCTTATGATCCGGCAGCATTACCGGTCCGGGATTGGCGCGCAGCCAATCGATACATTGCTTGATGATGCGATTGGACTGCCGCATTTCCTCGATACGTACCAGGTATCTGGCATAGCAGTCGCCATTGATACCCACGGGAATATCGAATTCCAGGCGATCATAAACTTCATAGGGCTGTTTCTTACGCAAGTCCCACTCGACGCCGGAACCACGTAACATGGGGCCGGTAAAGCCCATCTGCATGGCGCGTTCCGGAGTAACAATGCCGATGTCAACGGTACGCTGTTTCCAGATACGGTTATCGGTAAGCAGGGTTTCATATTCGTCTACATACTTGGGGAACCGGCTGCAAAAGTCGTCGAGAAAGTCCAGCAGTCCGCCTTGGCGGTTGGCATTGAGACGGGCCACTTCCTTCGCATTGTGCCACTTGGAAGTTTGGTACTTGGGCATGCTGTCCGGCAGGTCGCGATACACGCCACCCGGTCGATAATATCCAGCATGCATGCGCGCGCCGGAAACCGCCTCATAAGCGTCCATCAAATCTTCACGTTCGCGAAACGCATAGAGAAAAACTGTCATTGCCCCGATGTCGATAGCGTGAGCGCCTATCCACAACAGGTGATTCAGGATGCGTGTAATCTCGTCGAACATAGTGCGAATGTACTGGGCACGCAATGGCACGCTGACACCCAGCATTTTTTCGATGACCATCACATATGCGTGCTCATTGCACATCATCGACACATAGTCGAGCCGGTCCATATAGCCGATGTTTTGGTTATAGGGTTTGGATTCCGCCAGCTTTTCCGTACCGCGGTGCAGCAGACCGATATGCGGATCTGCCCGCTCTATTACTTCACCATCCATTTCCAGCACCAGTCGCAACACGCCGTGCGCGGCTGGATGTTGCGGACCGAAGTTGATCGTATAATTCTGAATTTCCGCCATAACTACTCCGCATTCTCGCCGCTATTCAGATAACGGTGATCCTCTCGAATCACCTTCGGCACCAGCACTCTGGGTTCGATCTTTACTGGTTCATAGACAACGCGCTTTTTCACCGCGTCATAACGCATTTCCACATGACCGAAGAGAGGGAAGTCTTTTCTGAAGGGATTACCGATAAAACCATAATCGGTCAGAATACGTCGCAAGTCAGGATGTCCCTCGAACAATATGCCATAAAGATCGAACGCTTCCCGTTCATACCAGTTGGCACAGCTCCACACGCCGATCACCGAGTCCACTTTTGGTGGCTCTCCCGGAGCGAAAGCTCGTAACCGCAAACGCATGTTGTTTGCTACGGACAGTAAGTGATAAATCACCGCGAATCGATTTTCCGGCGCTACCGCACCGTGGTAAGCGGCATCGTCGGCGCGCTGCACACCCCGACTAAAACCGCTACCGGTGGCATCTTGGGTATTCCATTCCGCAACACCATAGGCGGAATAATCAATACCGCACAGATCCACCAATATTTGAAACGCAAACTCTGGTTCATCACGCAACCGGTTACATACTTTAACGAGATTCGCTGCATCCACGTCGCATGTAACTTCACCGTGCTGCACTCTAGTGTCTTTGATTAACGCGCCAAAAACTTCTTTCACACGCGTTGCAAGGGCTTGTGCTGTTGTCATCGTGCCTGCTCTTCGTTGTCTACTGCTGCTGCTGATCAGCGCGCGATAGTATTGGTTCGTTTGATTTTATTTTGTAATTGCAAGAGACCATAAATCAATGCTTCGGCAGTGGGCGGACAACCGGGCACATACACATCCACGGGCACGATTCGATCACAACCACGCACCACGGCATAAGAGTAGTGGTAGTAACCCCCGCCATTTGCGCAGGACCCCATGGAAATAACCCAACGGGGCTCCGACATCTGGTCATAAACTCTGCGCAGTGCCGGTGCCATTTTGTTTACTAAAGTACCGGCCACAATCATCACATCGGACTGCCGTGGGCTCGGACGAAAAACAATACCAAATCTGTCGAGGTCGTAGCGCGATGCTCCAGCATGCATCATCTCCACCGCGCAGCAAGCCAGCCCGAAAGTCATGGGCCACAGAGATCCGGTGCGTGCCCAGTTGATAAGCCAATCTACGGACGTAGTTACAACACTCTTGTTAAGAATGCCATCCAGGCTTGAACCCAGCGGCAAACTGCCGGCGTCCCGGGTAACACCATCGAGTTCCATCACCCCTACTCCCATTCCAGCGCTCCCCTTTTCCACTCATAGATGAAACCGACCACCAGGATACCCAGGAACACCACCATGGCCAGAAATCCGAACATGCCAATGTCCTGAAGCACCACAGCCCAGGGAAACAGAAAAGCTATTTCAAGATCGAAGATGATAAAAAGAATTGCAACGAGATAAAAACGCACATCAAATTTCATGCGCGAATCCTCGAACGCTTCGAAGCCACATTCATAGGGCGATAGTTTTGCCTGGTCCGGCCGATTGACCGCCAGTACTTTGCCGACAACGATTGGGGCAACACCGAACACCACGCCCATAATGATAAAGATCATGATGGGTAAATAATTCTCCAACATCAATTATTTCCTCCCCAGTTATCCCCAAAGTGATAACGACATCATATACTACCTTGATATAAGGTTATTGTTTTTTTGTTTTGGGGGACATTGAATATCATGGTTTTCTCAAACCTGTCAAGGCTGAAGTCCGTTTCTTTTGCTTGCAATTCAGACGCTTATAGGGGCATAGAGGAATACGGCAAGCGCCGCAGCTCAGACCTGACTTTAAAAAATATCCAGCATTCCAAACATTTGATGGTGCCGATGGCCGGACTCGAACCGGCACAGCTTGCGCCACCGCCCCCTCAAGACGGCGTGTCTACCAATTTCACCACATCGGCAATTATTTCGACGACTTCCTAATAACCCGTTATTGAATTATATTCATTTATTAGCTGCGGGTGGCTCCTCTTGCGGCGGCGCGACCGGCACATCTTCAGCCGCATTCGGTGCTGCCGGTGTGGATACTGTCGGCGGGGCCTCTGATACCTGAGGCGCCGCGGACTCAGCAGCCTTTTCAACTCCCGCAGGCTCCATGATACTGGCGGGTCCCGTATCCTGGTGCACGAAATATGCGAGACTCAAGCTGGTGATAAAGAACAGCGTGGCCAACACTGCCGTGGCGCGGCTCAGGAACGAACCCGAACCACGAGCACCAAATACCGTACCGGATGCGCCACTGCCGAAAGCCGCACCGGCATCGGCGCCTTTACCGTGCTGCAATAAAATTAACCCGATGATCGCCATGCTGATCAATACATGGATGATGAGTAATGCTGTAGCCATAAAATTTTAGAACCCTCGAAATTGCACTATTAATTAGCGGCTCGACAAATCGCCAGAAAATCCGCGGCCTTCAGGGATGCCCCTCCCACCAAACCACCATCAACATCCGCCATTGAAAATATTTGTTCGGCATTGCCGGCATTGACGCTACCGCCATACAATATCTGTACTTTCTCGGCGATCGTAGAACTGTGCTTTGCCAGACGCTGACGAATAAACGCATGCACTTCCTGCGCTTGTTCCGGCGTGGCGGTTTTCCCGGTGCCAATGGCCCACACCGGCTCATAAGCTACCACCGCAGCTTCGAAACCCTTAATACTGGCATGGGTCACTATAGCATCCAACTGGCGCGCAACCACTTCCTCAGTCTTGCCTGATTCGCGCTCCTCCAGCAATTCCCCCACACAGAGAATTGGCACCATCCCCCCCAACAGTGTGGCCGTAAATTTATGGGCGACTGTTGCGTCCGATTCCCCATACAGAGCGCGCCGTTCCGAATGGCCGACGATAACATAGCGGGCTCCGAAATCCTGTAGCATGGAAACTGATATTTCTCCGGTAAAGGCACCAGCGGATTCATGGCTCACATTCTGAGCGCCTATGGCTATCTTGGTGCCTTTGATCATGCCGGCAACGGCATCAAGATAGACAAAGGGCGGACAAACAACGACTTGAGCTCGGTCACTGGAACTCAAGCCCGCATTAATTCCAGACATCAGGGCCTTGATACTGTCCCTTGACCCGTTCATTTTCCAGTTACCAGCTACCAACGGTTGTCGCATGTTTCTCCCCTAACGGTTTTTCTCACGGCGGGCTCGAAGCTTACAGAGATGAAGAAAAAAAATCAATGAATGGGAGGTATTACCTGGTTTTGAGTGTTTGTTCGACGATTTCAGCGATTTCCATTGCCACCTGCTGCACCTGGGTCGCATCCCTGCCTTCCACCATCACACGCACCAAAGGCTCGGTTCCTGAGGTTCGTAATAACACGCGGCCGGAACCGGCGAGTTGCTTTTCCGCCAGACGCACCGCGTCGGTAATTGGCGCACACCCTGAGATGTCGACTTTTTTCGACATTTTTACATTGATCAGGGTTTGGGGGTATTTGGTCATGCCCGATTTCAATTCATAAAGAGACTTACCGGTTTCCACCATGGATTCAATTACCTGCAACGCAGATACGATGCCATCGCCGGTTGTGGTTCGATCCAGGCAGATAAGATGCCCGGAGGACTCCCCCCCCACATTCCATCCATTTTGATCCAATTTTTCCATGACATAACGGTCGCCCACCGGTGTGCGCTCAAATCCGATGTCCAGTGACTTCAAAGCTACTTCAAGTCCCAGGTTACTCATCACGGTACCGACAACGGAACCTTTCAATTGCGCCCGGAATTGTCTTGCCTGGGCGATGACGAACAGCAGTTCATCACCGTCGACTATCTCACCCTTATGGTCCACCATAATGACGCGATCGCCATCTCCATCCAAAGCAATTCCCAGATCCGCGCCTTTGCTGATCACCGCTTGCCGCAACAATTCCGGATGTGTCGATCCGCATTGTTCGTTGATATTTAAACCATCAGGGGCGACACCAACGCTTATTACGCGGGCACCCAATTCCGTAAACACATCCGGCGCCACGTGATAAGTCGCGCCATTTGCGGCATCTACAACGATTGTCAAACCTTTGAGATCCAACTGGGAAGATACGGTACTCTTGCAAAATTCAATATAACGCCCGCCGGCATCCCCAATGCGTTGCGCTTTACCGAGTTTCGCCGAATCCACGATCGACATGGGTTCCGACAAACTGGCTTCAATCGCCTGTTCTATTTCATCGGAAAGCTTCTTGCCCTTACTGGAAAACAATTTAACACCATTGTCGTAATACGGGTTATGTGAAGCACTGATCACGATGCCGGCTTTGGCATGCAAGGTGCGGGTAAGGTAGGCGATCGCCGGCGTCGGCATGGGTCCAAGTAATCCAATATCAACGCCTGCCGCAGATAAGCCGGCTTGCAATGCTGATTCGAACATATAGCCGGAAATTCGGGTGTCCTTCCCGATAATCACTTTGCCTCCGCCGTTAGGCGCCAACACCCTGCCAATCGCCCATCCGAGTTTCAAAACGAATTCCGGGGAAATTGGGTGCGTACCGACACGCCCGCGTATACCATCCGTACCAAAATATTTTCTTTCCATAAAAAATTCTCAACTTAACAATATGGTTACAACCATCATTTCACAGCTCCATGCCTGGACATTATCCAGACGTGACGCCTTAATGTGGCACTATCGGTCGCCATCAACATGCGATTATCACCTTGTAGTCCCGGTTTTACCAGTCGGCTGCCGCACGCGCCATTAGCGTACTTGGGCCAGAGCTTCCACCATGCGTATTACATCAACGGTAGCCGCAACATCATGCGCCCGAATTATTGCTGCCCCGTGCAACAACGCCATAACCGTCAACGCTAAACTACCGGCCAGGCGTTGATCAACCGGTCGATCCAATATTGCGCCGATACTCGACTTGCGTGACACCCCCACCAGTACCGGACAAGCCAGGTCTCTAAAATCAGCCAACCGATTGATCAACTCCAGATTGTGAGTTGGAGTCTTACCGAAGCCAAATCCAGGATCAACAATAATCCGGGACACATTAAAACCGGCACCGACACACGCTGCAATTCGATCCCTCAGAAATTCTTTGACATCACTGACCACATCGTCATAGCTGGGGTGCTGTTGCATGGTGCGCGGCTCACCCCGCATATGCATCAAACAAACCGGTACACCCAGTTTGGCGATGGTTTCCGGTGCTTGCGGTTCGCGCAGGGCGTAGACATCATTGACCATATTGGCGCCAGCGCGAACCGCCGCTGACATTACCTGGGGTTTACTGGTATCAATGGAAACCGGTATGGAGATTTCTCGTGTAAGTACTTCGATCACCGGAAGCACCCGGTCCAGCTCTTCCTGAAGGGAGACGGGTTGGGCGCCGGGGCGGGTTGATTCCCCGCCTACGTCAATAATCGCCGCGCCATCACGCTCCAGGCGTCGCGCCTGGGCCAGCGCCTTATCCGCCGACATAAAAAAACCCCCGTCGGAAAACGAATCGGGGGTGATATTCAGGATTCCCATGACGCATGGGCGCGAAAATTCAAGCGGTTTGCCGTTACAGTCCCATACGCTATCTGCCACCACCACGTAAGGAGCAGTTAGTGCTGACCCGCGGGTCCACCAATGGAACCATCGGTTTCCGTGGCGCCGGACCCTTTATTGACCGTTTCCGATTTGTCTGCGGAACCGCCGCCACGCGGCATATCGGTGTCGGTCCAGCCATCGGGGGTACGTGGCGGACGCCCATTCATAATGTCATCAATCTGGTGACTGTCGATAGTTTCAAACCGCATCAAGGCATCGGCCATGGCATGCAATATGCCCGTATTCTCTTCAAGAATGCGCCGGGAACGCTGGTAGTTACGGTCCACAATCGCGCGCACCTCTTCATCTATGATATGGGCGGTTTCGTCGGATACATTCTTACGCTGTGCCACGGAATGCCCCAGAAAGACTTCACCCTCATCTTCAGAATATGTCAAGGGACCCAGTTTTTCCGACAATCCCCACTTGGTTACCATGTTACGCGCCAGCTCAGTGGTGCGTTGAATGTCATTCGAGGCACCGGTGGTGACGGCATTGGAACCGAACACCAACTCCTCGGCAATACGCCCGCCGAACAAGCTGGAAATCTGGCTTTCCAGACGTTCCTTGCTGTAGCTGTAACGATCTTCTTCCGGCAAAAACATGGTGACCCCAAGGGCGCGACCACGCGGAATAATTGAGACCTTATAGACGGGATCATGAGATGGCACTAACCTGCCGACGATGGCATGACCGGCTTCGTGGTAAGCGGTAAGTTTTTTCTCATCTTCACTCATGACCATGGATTTACGTTCCGCGCCCATCATGATCTTGTCTTTGGCTTTTTCAAAGTCTTCCATGTCTACCAGACGCTTGTTACCGCGGGCGGCGAATAACGCAGCTTCGTTAACCAGATTTGCCAAATCAGCTCCGGAGAATCCTGGAGTACCACGGGCAATAATCGCGGCTTCGACTTTAGAGCCCAGCGGTACTTTACGCATATGCACCCGCAGGATCTGCTCGCGCCCCCGTAAATCCGGTAACGGCACCACAACCTGACGGTCAAAGCGGCCCGGGCGTAACAGTGCCGGGTCCAGAACATCCGGTCGGTTGGTGGCGGCAATAACGATCACACCCTCATTACCCTCAAAACCGTCCATTTCAACTAATAACTGGTTTAATGTCTGCTCACGTTCGTCATGTCCGCCGCCCAATCCAGCACCGCGATGCCGACCCACGGCGTCGATTTCATCGATGAATATGATACAGGGAGCGTGTTTTTTAGCTTGTTCGAACATGTCACGAACGCGGGATGCGCCGACCCCAACAAACATTTCGACGAAATCCGAGCCGGAAATCGTGAAAAAAGGTACTTTCGCTTCACCCGCGATAGCCTTCGCCAATAATGTTTTACCGGTACCCGGTGAACCCACCATGAGCACGCCCCGGGGAATTTTCCCACCCAGCTTCTGAAATTTGCCGGGGTCACGCAGGAAATCCACCAACTCGGAAACCTCTTCCTTTGCTTCTTCAACGCCCGCCACATCGCTGAATGTGACTTTCACTTGGTCTTCGCCCAGCAAACGTGCGCGGCTCTTGCCGAAGGACATGGCACCCCGTCCCGCCCCGCCACCCTGCATTTGGCGCATAAAGAAAATCCAGACCGCAATGAGCAACAGCATTGGAAACCAGGAAATAAAGATCTGCATCAATACACTTTGCTGCTCCGGTGCCTTGGCATCGACGACAACATTATTATTTAACAGATCATTGACCATTTCGGGATCGCCGGGACTGTAGGTCGTAAGGCGCTCACCGGAGGTCGTTTCCATGTAAATGGTACGTCCCTCGACCATCACTTTTTCCACCATTCCCTGCTTTACATCGGCAATAAATTGCGAGTAGGAAATATGCTTAGCGGAAGACGGGCGGGGCCCGAAGTTGTTAAAGACGGTGATCAAGACGATCGCGATAACCACCCAAAGAATTAGATTTTTTGCTAGATCGTTCAATGTACTACGCCTCTGCAGCTCTCATTATGTTTACGACATTACTATACATTGTAGCCCCGCGCCAATAGATAGACCTCTCGGGACCGATTTCTGGAAGCTTTTGGTTTACGCGTCAACACTTTGGCAAAAGTTCCCTTCAAATTACGAAAATATTCATCAAAACCATAACCTTGGAACACTTTCACCAGAAAATCACCGTTTGGCGCCAGGGTACTGCGGGCAAAATCCAGCGCTAATTCAGCTAGATACATAGCCTTCGGTTGATCTACAGTGGCGACTCCGGAAATATTGGGGGCCATATCTGACATTACAAGGTCCACCAAGCCACCGTCCAGTGTTTCCATCACACGATTCAGGACTTCTTGTTCCTGAAAATCACCCTGCAGGAAGGCGACACCTGCGAGGGAATCCATTGGCAAAATATCGGTAGCAATAACCGTACCGGTCTCACCCACGATCTGTGCCGCATACTGCGACCACCCCCCCGGCGCGGCCCCCAAATCGACCACCCTCATTCCCCGCTGCAGCAAGTGGTCTTTTGATTGGATTTCCTGCAGTTTGAACACCGCACGCGAGCGCAGGCCCGCCGCTTGAGCCTGTTTGACATACGGATCGTCAAAATGCTCCTTCAGCCATTGCTTACTGCTTTTACTCCGTGCCATAAATTACCGACTCAAGACCGGCTGCAATATACGCCATTTATTCGACATGCTGATGGTCGCCTACCGTTAATTGACGCACGATGCGCCGCACTTTCACTGCTATCCAGGTTCCCGCGGTCCCACTATAGACCAGAAATACCATGATACGCTGCATTTCCGATATCGGCATCCGGTCCTGCAGGAGCCATAGCATAAAGGCACCGCACAGCACTACCACCACATCGATTTTTATACTATTAAACGGGCTCGCATTTACTGACATGGCGTCACTAAATTGCGCTAAACTACGCCTTCGATTCTCTTTGTCCATAGACTATGTCACTAACTTCGCAGCAGAAAAAACAGTTAAAAGAAGTCGCCCATAAGCGCAAACCCGTCATTATCGTCGGCAAATCCGGACTCTCAAGTAACGTCTATGCCGAGATCGATCAGGCCCTGTCGCACCATGAGTTGATTAAGGTCAAGCTGGCCGGAGTTGATCGGGAGCAACGTGGCACCCTGATCGAAGCCATACTGGCCGCCACAGCGGCCGAGGAAGTGCAAGCCATTGGGGGTATCGTGGTACTGTACCGGGCCCCGAAAAAAGGCGCTCCCAAAATCAAACTGGAGTGACTTTGGGATTGCTGTACCAGGGGGGAGCCAGTATCAACGCCAGTCCCGCCACGCTGGTCAGCATATAGAGAATAGATGAAATACCATGCAACTTGCCAAAAGTCGCGGCTTCGGCGCTACCAGGTATCAATCCGCCTGTCTTGAGTTCCTGCATCAGTGGTTGCAGCACGAAAAAACCAATAATCACCAACACCAACATCGCCACTAACGCCCAGAGGCGCCAGTTCTTCAATGCCGCTTTACCGGATCGCCTCCAGAAGTGCAGCGCCAGCAACGGACCGCTCACCAGTCCGATAATAAAAACAAAGTGAAACAGACGTCCGGCCACTTGCCCTGCCAATTGTTTGTCCAGCATCTGGAACAGGATCGGGGCCACCAGATATCCGACCGTCAGCATGGAGCCTATCCACAGCGTCAATACCAGTCGGGCACTACTATCTAGATATTTATGCATACCTCACCTCAATATCCAGAAATCGCGGGCAGTCGCTTCAAATGTACTTTACCGCGATTATTTCATACTCCTTGACTCCCCCAGGCGCTCTTACTTCCACGGCGTCGCCTTCATGCTTGCCGATGAGCGCGCGCGCAATGGGCGACGACACTGAAATCATGTTGTTCTGGATATCCGCTTCGTCCTCACCCACGATTTGATAGGTGACTTCCTCGTCATTCTCAACATTGAGCAATTCCACCGTGGCACCAAAAACCACCTTGTCAGACACGTTGAGTTGTGTTATGTCGATAACCTGCGCATTGGATAACTTGCCTTCAATCTCCTTGATGCGCCCTTCCACGAAACTTTGCTGCTCGCGGGCAGCGTGATATTCGGCATTTTCCTTCAAATCGCCGTGTGCGCGTGCTTCAGCAATATCATTAATAATTTTTGGCCGTAGTACGGTTTTCAATTCTTTCAATTCATCACGTAACTTTTCAGCTCCCTTCAGCGTCAGCGGTACCTTATTCATACGGCCAGCTCCTTATGCATGTCCTGCAATCGTGTGACTCCTGTTTGCTTGTAGGTTTCCAAGGCCTGGGACAAAGCCTTGCCCCCTGCCAAAGTCGTGGTATAGGTTATCTTGCGGTTTAACGCCTCTCGCCGTATGGTGAAAGAATCCGCGATTGCCTGTTTACCTTCGGTGGTGTTGATAATCAAATCGATCTGATCGTTTTTTATCATATCCACAATGTGAGGTCGACCTTCAGTGACTTTATTGACCCTGATACACGGTATCCCGGCCTCCGCAAGCACACGCTCCGTGCCCCGCGTCGTCAAAATCTCGAATCCCATTTTATGTAACCGTTGCGCAACCGCCTTGATTCCGGCTTTATCCGCATCTCTGACGCTGATGAACACCCGACCGCCAATTTTCAGACGCTCACCGGCGCCGATCATGGCCTTAAAGAAAGCTTCGCTGAACGTGACGCCTATGCCCATGACTTCACCGGTCGATTTCATTTCCGGTCCCAGTATCGGATCCACACCGGGAAATTTAATAAACGGAAACACCGCTTCCTTAACTGAAAAGTACGTTGGTATGCGTTCACTTCCAACGTTTTGCTGCTTGAGACTTTGACCCACCATGCAACGGGCGGCAATTTTCGCCAAAGGCAAACCAATGGCTTTGGATACGAAAGGTACGGTACGTGAGGCGCGGGGGTTCACTTCCAACACGTAGATATCTTGTTGTTTGATGGCAAACTGAGTGTTCATGAGACCGATGACCCCAAGTTCCCTGGCCATCAAGCTTACCTGGGCTCGCATCTGATCCTGCAATTGCTGAGGCAAATCATAGGGCGGTAGAGAACATGCGGAATCCCCGGAATGCACACCCGCCTGTTCGATATGCTGCATAATGCCGCCAATAAACACATCATCACCATCACAAATGGCATCGACATCCACCTCAATGGCGTCGTCGAGAAAACGGTCTAGCAATACGGGTGACTCATTGGACACGCTGACCGCATCGGTCATATAACGTTTGAGCTCGCTTTCGTTATACACGATCTCCATGGCTCGCCCTCCCAACACGTAGGATGGCCGCACGACCAGGGGATAACCGATTTCTTCTGCCAAACGTACCGCTTGTTCTTCAGCGCGCGCAGTACGATTCGGCGGTTGCCGTAAATTCAATCGGGTAAGCAATTTTTGAAACCGTTCGCGATCTTCCGCAAGATCGATGGAATCCGGTGTGGTGCCGATGATCGGCGCGCCGGCAACTTCAAGATCACGCGCAAGTTTTAGTGGAGTCTGGCCACCATACTGCACGATCACTCCTTCCGGTCGCTCCACGTGAATTATTTCCAACACGTCTTCCAGCGTAAGAGACTCAAAATAGAGTCGGTCCGAGGTATCGTAGTCGGTCGAAACGGTTTCCGGATTGCAATTTACCATGATCGTCTCATAACCATCTTCGCGCAGCGCCAGCGACGCATGCACACAGCAGTAATCAAACTCGATACCTTGACCAATCCGATTGGGACCACCACCCAAGACCATTATCTTTTTCTTGTTGGTGGGCTGGGCTTCGCATTCTTCTTCATAGGTCGAATACATATAGGCGGTGCTGGCGGTAAATTCCGCGGCGCAGGAATCCACCCGCTTGTAAACGGGACGTATACCCAACTGATGGCGGTGGCGACGCATCTCGCCCTCAGCCACCCCCAACAATTGCGCCAGGCGGCGGTCGGAGAAACCCTTACGCTTATATGCACGCATCGTGGATTTGTCCATTTGCGCCAGGGGGCGTCCCTTGATTGCGCGCTCCAACTGCACCAGTTCCTGTATTTGACAGAGAAACCAGGGATCAATGGCACAGTATTCATAAATATTCTCAATACTATAGCCAGCGCGCATGGCATCCGCGATATAGCGAATACGATCCGGGCTGGGAATACTCAGCTCCCGGCGCAATTTTGATTTCGCACTTTCCGGATCCGACACATCAAGAATTTCATTCAAGCCGTCCAGGCCGGTTTCCATACCGCGCAATGCTTTCTGCAATGACTCCTGAAAGGTGCGGCCGATCGCCATGACCTCACCCACGGATTTCATCTGGGTCGTAAGGCGGGGTTCTGCGGCGGGGAATTTTTCAAAAGCGAAGCGCGGAATCTTGGTAACAACATAATCTATAGTCGGTTCAAAGGACGCCGGCGTTGCGCCACCGGTAATCTCGTTCTTAAGTTCGTCCAGGGTATATCCCACGGCAAGCTTTGCCGCCACCTTAGCGATTGGAAATCCGGTTGCCTTGGAAGCTAGTGCGGATGAACGGGACACACGGGGATTCATCTCAATGACGATCATGCGTCCGTCCTGGGGATTCACCGCGAATTGCACATTGGAACCACCGGTATCGACGCCGATTTCACGCAACACGGCAATCGACGCATTGCGCATGATCTGATATTCCTTATCGGTCAAGGTTTGCGACGGCGCCACGGTAATCGAGTCTCCGGTATGCACACCCATGGCGTCAAAATTCTCGATGGAACAGACGATAATGCAATTGTC
This sequence comes from Gammaproteobacteria bacterium, assembly GCA_024641505.1. Classification (GTDB taxonomy): domain Bacteria; phylum Pseudomonadota; class Gammaproteobacteria; order SG8-11; family SG8-11; genus UBA6920. Next base: position 193,306 of record JAHECY010000001.1, on the reverse strand, counting down.
CATCCGATCGCGCACTACTTCCATTTCAAATTCTTTCCACCCCAGAACCGACTCTTCGATGAGCAGCTCGTTGGTTGGCGACATATCCAGACCACGCTCGCAGATCTCGACAAACTCTTCCCGGTTATAAGCGATACCGCCACCACTGCCCCCCATGGTGAAAGACGGCCGAATAATGGCCGGGAACCCAATCTGCGCCTGCACCTGTTCGGCTTCTTCAATACTGTGGGCAATTGCCGACCGGGGCGTATCCAGGCCGATTTTTTTCATTGCCTTGCGGAATAAGTCCCGATCTTCCGCTTTATCGATGGCATCCCGGGAAGCGCCGATCAGCTCCACGCCATATTTTTCGAGTATCCCTTCGCGTGCCAGATCCAAGGCGCAATTCAGCGCGGTCTGGCCGCCCATCGTTGGCAACAAGGCGTCGGGGCGTTCCTTTTCGATGACTTGCGCTACTGTCTGCCAGGTAACCGGTTCAATATAAGTGGCATGCGCCATCTCCGGATCCGTCATAATGGTGGCGGGATTTGAATTGACCAGGATCACCCGGTAACCTTCCATACGCAGCGCCTTGCATGCCTGAGCGCCGGAGTAATCGAATTCGCAAGCTTGACCGATGACGATGGGACCGGCGCCGATGATGAGGATGCTTTCTATGTCTACACGTTTTGGCATTTACTTCCCGGCTTTAATTGCGTCAATGAATTGATCGAACAACATGCTGATATCGTGAGGTCCAGGACTGGCTTCCGGATGCCCCTGAAAACTGAACGCGGATTTATCGGTGCGCCGCACACCTTGCAGAGAACCATCGAACAGTGACCGGTGGGTAGCCACCAGGTTACTCGGCAAAGTGGCTTCATCCACCGCGAATCCATGATTCTGGCTGGTAATCATCACCCTGCCGGTGGCCAGGTCCTGCACCGGATGATTCGCGCCATGATGGCCGAATTTCATCTTCATTGTTTTTGCGCCGCTGGCCAGGGACAACAATTGGTGCCCAAGACAGATGCCAAACACTGGCAGACCGGAATCGATGACCTCCCGAATCGCCGTTATCGCATAATCACAAGGCTCCGGGTCGCCGGGCCCGTTGGACAGGAATACGCCATCCGGCTTCAATGCCAAAAGTTCGCGTGCCGGTGTTTGCGCCGGTAGCACGGTTACCCGACAACCGCGATCCACCAGCATGCGCAAGATATTACGTTTCACTCCGTAGTCATATGCCACCACATGATAGGGCAGTTGTTGGGGGTTGCTATGCGGCGCCGGCAACCCCGTCGTCAATTGCCAAGAACCTTGAGCCCATTGATACCGTTGCCGGGTCGTAACTTCCTTGGCCAGGTCCATGTTTTTCAGGCCTGGAAAACTCCGGGCCGCGTCCAAGGCTGAATTTTCATCAATGGCCTCGCCCGCGACGATGCAACCATTTTGCGCCCCGGTATTCCGCAATATACGGGTTAGCCGCCGGGTATCGATGCCGGCAATAGCGACTTTTTGCTGATGCGCAAGGTAGTCCTGCAACGACTGCTGACTGCGAAAATTGCTGACCAGGGGCGACAATTCTCGAATCACGAGCCCAGCCACCTGGATACCGGCGCTCTCTTCGTCATCGACATTGATTCCAACATTTCCGATATGGGGATAAGTAAGGGCGACGATTTGACGAGCGTAAGAAGGATCCGTCAGTATTTCCTGATAGCCGGTAATTGAAGTATTAAATACGACTTCGCCGACACATTGGCCATCCGTACCGATGGATTCCCCCCAAAACAGGTTCCCATCTTCTAACGCCAAGAGTGCCGGTTTGCGCAAAACAACCTCCTATTTTTGGGCACACAAAAAGGGATGGTCGGACGACGCACCCCCTTTATATGGTTCGGGAATCAAATTTGCGGAATCTTACTATACACGTGCAAGTGTGTCCATCTCACTCCGGCTAATCTATTGATCTACGACAACAATAATTAACCATGAAACACATGGCATTAGGCCCCGCCGGGGTCAAACAAGAGCCTCAAGCCATTCTTTTCTTCGCTTATTTTACATCGACCATGGACTCCCATGGCACGCGAAATCTTTTGGTTTGTAACTGATTGTTAAACAACCGGGGCCAACGGCCGACATATTAGTTAACAAATCATGACATTACCCAGTTATTAGCTATGGATATATCGTCGATTGCCCAACTTAGAACCGCCACATTTAGCGGTATCAAAAAATCCGGAGCCGTGGATGCGGCTACGCCGATTCACAGCGTAAACCCCCCGCAGCACCAGCAGGAAAACCGCAATCAGCGTTCCACCGTGTGCCTGAGCGTCCACACGAATCCATTGCATCTGGTATTAAAAACGGTGCTGGTAAAAATAGCGGATACCTTCGGTCTCCAGCTCAGACACATTGGACAAGTGTCCCATCTTGACCTGACCCCGGATACGACGGTGTATCATGTTCTTGCCTATATCCAGAAAGCTTTCGATCACTTCCGGCAACAGCAACATGACCCGATAACCAACCTCCTTTACGGGGATTTTATCGATCGGGCACATGATGCCGTAACCGAGGGATTACTGGAGGCGCGCATCATTCTGAGTAATTTGAAAGTTTATGATGAGCAACAGGCGATAACCGTACATTGCATAGAACTTAGCCTGCACCAACGCATCGATCAGGTTTTCAAGCACTGACCCTGACCGCACTATCACGGTCGTGGCACATCGTCCATTTGGGCGCGCAGCTGCCCTGAACGGCAGTGACCGGCGCTATCGCAAGCCCAGCACGTCCTGCATATCGAAAAATCCGTGTGGCTGGTTGGTCAGCCAGTGCGCCGCTCGTACCGCTCCACTGGCAAAGGTCATGCGGCTTGAAGCTTTATGTGTGATTTCTACTCGTTCACCGGTAGCGGCAAACATCACCGTGTGATCACCCACGATATCGCCCGCCCGAATGGTTTCAAAACCGATGGTCTGCCGGTCACGTACCCCGGTCTTCCCTTCCCGGCCATACACCGCGCATTGCCGCAAATCTCTACCCAACGCTTCCGCAACCACTTCGCCCATGCGTAACGCGGTACCAGAAGGAGCATCCACTTTATTGCGATGATGAGCTTCTAAGATTTCGATATCGACTTCGTCGCCCAGCACGCGTGCCGCCAAATCCAGCAACTTAAAACACAAATTGACGCCCACACTCATATTCGGCGCCAGTACCACTGCCATATGCTCCCCGGCATTAGTAATGCTTTGTTTCTGATCCGCGGAAAATCCGGTGGTACCAATCACAATTCTCTTAGCGTGTTGACGACAAAACATCACATGCGCCATGCTGGCTTCCGGTGTCGAAAAATCGATGAGCACATCGAATTGCGAAACGACTTTCTCCAAACTATCCACGATGGCAATACCCAGGGCGCCGACGCCGGCCAATTCCCCCGCGTCAACACCAATGGCAGAACTGCCGGGACGCTCAATGGCGGCGGCAAGACTGACATTGCCATTCAACTGGCACGCCTCGATCAATACCCTGCCCATGCGGCCGGCGGCACCGGTAACAGCAATCCTGGTCATGGTCTCCTCGTAATTATCCAAGTGACGCTCGGCGTCAAAACTTCATATCTTCGAAAAACTTCTTCACTCCATCCAGCCAGGAATGGGCTTTAGGACTGTGACTATGCTGGCTCTGTTCCAGCGACGTGGCCAATTCGCGCAGGAGATCTTTCTGGTGCGTGGTCAAATTCACGGGTGTTTCAACGGTAATCTTACACAGCAGATCACCCGGCGGACCGCCGCGCACGGAAACCACGCCTTTGCTGCGCATGCGGAACACTTTTCCGGTTTGGGTTTCCGCGGGTATCTTCAGTTTTACTCGGCCGTCAAGGGTGGGCACGTCCAGCTCCCCACCCAACGCCGCGGCCGCGAAATCTATCGGCACGTCACAGTAGAGATTGTTGCCGTCACGCGCGAAAATGGCGTGCGGCTTCATGTGCACCTGAACATAGAGATCACCGGGCGGCGCGCCTTTTTCCCCGATTTCTCCTTCACCACTCAGCCGGATACGGTCGCCTTCGTCAACGCCGGCGGGAATCTTCACGGAGAGGTTCTTATAGTCCTCCACCCTGCCGTTGCCCCGGCAAGTGTGGCAGGGATCGGAAATGATAGTTCCCTTACCCTGACAACGCGGGCAAGTCTGTTGCAGCGAGAAAAAACCTTGCTGCATTCTTACCTGGCCGTGGCCGCCACAAGTGCTGCAGGTCGTGGGTTTGGAACCCTTCTTGGCACCGGTGCCCTGGCAACTCTTGCATTCGGTCAAGGTTGGAATCTTGATTTTGACCGTGGTGCCATGTACTGCGTCTTCCAGCGACAATTCAAGGTTGTAGCGCAGGTCGGCGCCGCGACGCGCGCGCGACCCGCCGCCCCGACCCTGCCCGAAAATATCGCCGAATACTTCACCGAAAATATCGCTGAAGTTTCCCGCGCCGCCAAAACCACCGGCGCCCATGCCAGCGGAAGAATCGACACCGGCATGACCAAACTGATCATAAGCGGCGCGCTTCTGCGCATCGGTCAGTATTTCATAGGCTTCCTTGGCTTCCTTGAATTGCTCCTCCGCGCCCTTATCATTGGGATTGCGGTCTGGATGATATTTCATAGCCAGGCGGCGATAAGCCTTTTTCAGGTCAGCTTCACTGGCGTTTTTTTCAACGCCCAGCACTTCGTAAAAATCTCGCTTGGCCATAGTGGAATCAGGAATGCTCGTGTTCTAAACATGATGGATGAGAGCCGTGGCTCTCATCCTAAATGCACAACGTTTCCGGCAGGAATTAATCCTGCCGGATGCGATGCGTTATTTTTTATCGTCCTGGACTTCTTCAAATTCCGCATCGACCACGTCATCGGCGTGCGCCCCGGAACCACCGGCGTCACCGGCATTCTTGGCGGTTTCAGCACCACCGCTCTGGGCTTGCTGCGCATACAGGCGTTCGGCCATTTTTCCCGAGGCTTCCGCCAAGGTCTGGGTTTTGGCTTCGATATCGTCTTTGTTGTCGCCCTTCATCGCTTCCTTCAAGCCGGCGATAGCGGCTTCAATACGCGACTTCTCATCCGCTTCCAGCTTGTCACCCAGCTCTTTCATGGACTTGGACGTGGCGTGAATCATATTGTCGGCGGTATTGCGCGCATGCACCAATTCCTGGAACTTCTTGTCTTCCTCGGCATGAGCTTCGGCATCGCGCACCATTTTTTGGATTTCTTCTTCATTCAATCCACTCGACGCCTTGATCACTATGGATTGTTGCTTGCCTGTAGCTTTGTCCTTGGCGGATACATGCAAAATACCATTGGCATCAATGTCAAAAGTGACTTCGATCTGCGGCACACCGCGGGGCGCGGTCGGAATATCCGTCAGATCAAAGCGCCCCAAAGACTTGTTCGCCGCTGCTTGTTCACGTTCGCCTTGCAGCACATGTACGGTAACCGCGGTCTGATTGTCGTCCGCAGTGGAGAAAACCTGGTTGGCTTTGGTTGGGATCGTAGTATTTTTTTCGATGAGCTTGGTCATGACGCCACCCATGGTTTCGATACCCAGCGACAGCGGTGTCACGTCGAGCAATAATACATCTTTAACTTCCCCACCGAGCACACCCCCTTGGATCGCCGCGCCAACAGCAACGGCTTCATCGGGATTCACGTCCTTACGGGGTTCCTTACCGAAGAAGTTCTTAACGGTTTCCTGCACTTTGGGCATCCGGGTCTGACCACCCACCAGGATCACTTCGTCAATCTCGGTAACGCCGAGACCGGCATCCTTGATTGCGGTACGACACGGCGCCAGGGTACGGGTGATCAGCTCTTCCACCAACGACTCCAGCTTCGCCCGAGTCAGCTTGATATTGAGATGCTTGGGTCCGGCGGCATCGGCGGTAATATAGGGTAAGTTCACATCCGTCTGTTGACTGGAAGACAGCTCGATTTTGGCTTTCTCTGCCGCTTCTTTAAGGCGTTGCAGTGCCAAGGGGTCCTTGTGTAAATCGATACCCTGATCTTTCTTGAATTCCGCCGCCAGATATTCGATAACGCGCAGGTCGAAATCTTCGCCACCGAGAAAGGTATCACCATTGGTGGACAGCACCTCGAATTGGTGCTCCCCTTCCACTTCCGCGATTTCGATAATGGAAATATCGAAGGTACCGCCTCCCAGGTCAAACACGGCGATTTTCGAGTCGCCACGTTTTTTATCCATACCATAAGCCAACGCTGCCGCAGTGGGCTCGTTGATTATGCGTTTAACTTCCAGGCCGGCGATTTTACCGGCGTCCTTTGTCGCCTGGCGCTGTGAATCATTGAAATAGGCCGGCACCGTAATTACGGCTTCACTGACCGGCTCGCCAAGATATTCCTCGGCGGTTTTCTTCATTTTCATCAGTACCCGGGCGGAGACTTCCGGTGGCGCCATTTTACGACCACTGCCTTCTACCCAGGCATCACCATTATCCGCGGGAACTATGCGGTAAGGCACCATTTTAATATCGCGCTGGACCACATCATCGCTGAAACGACGGCCAATAAGGCGCTTGATGGCAAACAATGTATTCTGTGGGTTTGTCACAGCTTGACGCTTAGCGGATTGCCCGACCAGCACTTCACCATCGCTGGTAAATGCGATGACGGAAGGCGTCGTACGGTCACCTTCACTGTTCTCGATAACCCGGGGTTTACCACCCTCCATGACTGCCACGCAGGAATTTGTGGTACCCAGGTCTATGCCGATGATTCTACCCATTTTCGTTTTCCTTCAAGCTGAATAAGTTATTTCTCACACAATCATATGGTTACGCAACTACGCTGAAGGTGGGGATGCTTCCCCGATTTTCAAGCGCAGTGACCACATTTCTGCCGTTAATTATTCTCGTTATTTTCTGTCGGCGGGGATTCCGAGGCGGGAGCAGGCGCTTTCGCCACGACGACCCGCGCGGGCCGTATCAACCGGTCGTTCAACAGATAGCCCTTTTGAAATACCAGTAAAACCGTGTTTGGCTCCTGTTCGCTGGACTCCTGCATCGTCATTGCCTGGTGTAACTCAGGATTAAAAGGAGCATTAACAGGATTGATTTCTTTAATATTAAATTTCTCCATCGCGTTCCGCAGCAAACGCAAGGTTAATTCTTTACCTTCCTTGAGTTTTTCAATGGTTGCGCTTTCCTCATTGGCGGCCACAAGACCCAATTCCAAGCTGTCAACGACGCCCAACAATTCCTGAGCAAAACCTTCAAGCGCGAATTTGTGGGCTTTTTCAACGTCCCGTTCCATACGCCGCCGCATATTTTCGACTTCCGCTTTAGCGCGTAATACCTGATCCTGGTAGTCTGCCGCCTTGGATTCAGTATCCTTGAGTTTAGCCGTCAACTCCTGAATCTGCACATCCGAAGAAGCCATTTGCTCCTTATTTTCAACTTGACGTTGTTGCTCGGATTTCTCATCCGATTGCTCGACCACATCGCTAAGTGTAGGGGCTTCTGCGTGGTTAGTCTCTGTATTTTTCATATAAAGCTCCTGCTTATATTTAAGCGGCAATCCAATCCTGCCAGGCATCAGGATCACCAAACTGCCCACTATATGTGGCCCATCACTCCTGCTTCAAGGCAGAACCCAGTAATTTCGCCGTAATATCGACAATCGGGATGACTTGTCGGTAATTCATGCGTGTGGGCCCAATGATACCCAAAACGCCCAGCACTTTCCCGTTCACTCGATAAGGAGAGGTGACGACACTGCAATTTCCCAGGGGCGCATATCCGGACTCCTCACCGATGAAAATTTGCACACCTTCGGCCTGTAGTACATGGTCAAACAAATGAAGAATCTCGCGTTTTTCGTTAAATGCTTCAAACAATTCCCGCAATTTTGCCACATCAGAAATATCCTGGTAGGTCATGAGCTGCACCTCACCCGACAGTACGTAGTCCCCGCCCTTATTATCTTTAGTCAGGATTTGCCGGGCCATTTCCAATGCCGTAACCATTAATTTGTCCATTTGGCGTTTCGTCGCTTCCAACTCATGCACCAGAACCCGCTTCACCTCTTCCACGCCGCGCCCAGCCAATTTTTCATTAAGGTAATTGGCGGCCTGCTGTAACTCGTCCCGACTGTAGTTTCGTTCAGTGCAAATGACACGGTTTTGAATTTCTTCCGATCCAATAATCAAAACCACCAAGACACGTTTATCGCCCAATGGTAAAAATTCGATGTGTTGTACCCGGGTTTCTTCCCGGATCGGTATGGTGACGATTCCAGCCATCCGGGTAATACCGGAAATGAGATTTGAGGCTGATTGCACCAGGCCCGCCGCCCCCTGTAAATATTTCAATTGGGATTTCAATTTATCGATCTGCACAACATCAAGCGGCTCTAATGTCAGCAGATTGTCCACAAAAACCCGGTAGCCTTGCGCCGTAGGGACCCTCCCCGAGGAGGTATGGGGTGAAGTTATCAATCCCATGTCTTCCAGATCCGCCAGGACATTGCGTACTGTGGCCGAACTCAGCTCAAGCCCCGACTCTTTGGCGAGGATACTGGAACCCACCGGCGTACCTTCGGCAATATACCGATCAATTAGTGCTCGCAATAAATGCCGCGCACGGTCATTCAAGGAAATATCAGTCATTCACAGGACACAAAACGATGGCCAGGATCACGTCGAACTAACGACTCTCAAGGGCAGAAATAGACATGTAAAACTAACGAATAATCGATAGGCATTCAAGACATAAGAGCTACATTATTGTAATTGTTGACATTATTTTTAGGGCTTGATCACAATCCAGCGTCGGTACGCCCAAAGTTTCGCCACTTTACCCTTCATTGCTCTCAATATTTGACCCCGAAGTCGATTTCGGCGAGACGTTATTGGCGCGCCTGCCGTGTCATGCTACCTTTGCCGCTAAAAGGAGAAGTTGATGGCGCAAGCGTTCAACACCGTGGGTTTGATAGGTCGTTACAATGATCCCACGATTCATAGCACGATCACCGAACTTGGCGCATACCTTAAGGACAGAAACGTCAGGGTAATACTCGATGAAGGCACCGCCGAACATGTCCCCAAGTGGCCCATGGAGACCGCGACGCGCCATTCCTTAGGTGAATGCTGTGATTTGATCATTATCGTGGGCGGCGATGGTACCCTGCTGAATACCGCCCGGTCCATGGCCGACTATGAAGTGCCTCTGCTCGGTATTAATCGCGGTCGCCTGGGATTTCTGACGGATATATCATCCTCACACATCCGTGACCCCTTGAATGATATTCTTTCCGGTGAATATACCGTCGAGGATCGATTCCTTCTCCATGTATATATAGAAAGAGAAGGTGAAATCATCAGCAGCAGTGACGCTTTCAATGATGTGGTAATGCACAAATGGGACGTTGCTCGCCTCATCGAGATAAAAACCTATATCAATAATCAATATGTGAACACCATTCGCTCCGATGGCTTGATCGTTTCCACTCCCACCGGGTCTACTGCCTACGCGCTGTCTGGAGGGGGTCCCATATTACATCCATCACTGATGGCAATGGTGCTGGTACCGATCTGCCCGCACACCATGAGCAACCGACCGATTGTCATCGATGCCAACAGCGAGATCCGCATTGAAGTCAAGGAACATGTGGGTTCACCGGCCCAAGTAACCTGTGATGGACAGATCAATCTGGGGTTGATATCCGGCGACAAGGTGATCGTGCGTAAAAAAACCAAGAATGTACGTCTGGTACACCCTCGGGACTACGACTACTACGATATATTGCGCGCAAAATTACACTGGAGTGAACGTCTTTAACTCTTTTTCTAACACCTTATGCTGACACATATACATATCAATAATTTTGCGATTGTGCAGGATTTGGACCTTGATCTGGCCACAGGTTTTACCGTGCTCACCGGCGAAACCGGGGCCGGCAAGTCAATTCTGATCGATGCGCTGGGCCTGGTGCTGGGCGACCGCGCCGATAGCGCCACCGTGCGTCATGGCGCGGAAAAGGCGGATATCAGCGCCACATTTGACGTACATGCCACTGCACCGGCCCTCGCCTGGTTGCAGAAACATGAACTCGACAATGGATCTGAATGCCAATTACGACGCACGGTAAATCGGGAAGGAGGCTCCCGTTGTTACGTCAATAGCATACCCGCCACCGTACAAGCGGTACGCGAACTGGGTGAAATGCTGGTGGATATTCACGGCCAACACGCCCACCAGACACTGATGAAAGGGACGACCCAACGTGCCTTGTTGGACGATTTCGGCAAACACGATAAACAAATCGACGCCGTGCAGTCATGCCACCGGACGATCACGCATTTGCAGCAGGAGCGGGATCGATTATCAGGAACCCAGCACAATGTCTCAGACCGCATTGAGCTGTTACGTTACCAATTGGACGAGCTGGCGGTATTCAACGCCCACCCCGGCGAATCGGCTGAGTTGACCGCCGAACACAACCGCCTGGCTCATGCCCGGCAGATTCTCGAATCCGGACAACAGTGCCTGGCCCAGTTAAAAACCGATTCCGGTCCATCCATATTGCAGCAACTCTCCAGCACCCTGAATCAACTGCAAAAGCTGCAGGTTTACGACGAGCGCATCGGCACCGTAATCGAGTTATTGACTAACGCCCAGATCCAGGCTCAGGAAGGTGTTATTGAATTGCGGCATTACCTGGACGATATCGAGAGCGACCCGGAACGTCTGCAACTGGTTGAACAACGCATCGCGGATTTCCATGATCTGGCTCGCAAACACCATGTGGAACTTGATGCCATACCGGCATTGGCAGAGGCTCTGGACCAGGAACTGCGTAATCTCGAGACTATGCAAGGGCGTGTACTGACGCTCAATGGTGATATCGAAAAAGCGCATGTTGACTACTGGCGCGAAGCGTCACTGCTGTCTGCCCTGCGCGTCAAGAGCGCGCTGTCACTGGGCCAGCAGGTAACCGAGCATATGCAGGAGTTGGGACTAAAGGGCGCCATGTTAACCATCCAGGTGACGCGGATTGAGGGCACGGAAGGCATCAACGCATCCGGCTGTAACCGGGTGGAATTCCTCGTCAGCACCAATCCTGGCCAGCCTGCTCGTCCCCTGGCAAAAATCGCGTCCGGTGGTGAGTTGTCGCGCATTAGTTTGTGCATCCAGGTGGTGAATTCCCAATACGGCGTACCAACGCTGATTTTCGACGAAGTCGATGTCGGTGTCGGCGGCAGTGTCGCGGAACTGGTGGGCCAGAAACTGCGTGCTTTGGGACGAGAACGGCAGGTACTGTGCGTCACCCACCTGCCGCAGGTCGCCGCCCTCGGCCATCATCATCTCCAGGTCAATAAACGCACCGACGGCAAGAAAACGCATACCGGCATTGATCACCTGCTGGCAGAACATCGCGTCATGGAAGTAGCCCGCATGCTGGGAGGCCTGGAAGTTACCGAGCAGACGGTGGCTCATGCCCGGGAAATGGTGCAACGCGGCCGTGGGGAAATGTCGCCGGAATAAATTAATGTTACGCGCACAGTCGACTTTGTCGATCACTAAAAACACACGCGGCACCCCATGGTGCCGCGTCTTCGGCATTGCATACCGCTGTGTTTTAGGTATTGATGTTGATATCACCGATGCTGGTGTTATCCGCCACATCGCCGCCATTGGCTGACTGGTGTTGCCCGGTATAGGCATCACCACTGCCCGCGAGACTGAAACCACCGCCCAGGCCGGCGCCTAACAGGGCCCCGATGCCAGCACCCACTCCGGAGCTGTCAACATTGCCTGACGCCGACCCCGCGGCCCCGATATTGCCGGCGTCACCACCGGATTTCAGGTTGCCTTGATGCCCGGGGGCGCCCACTTCGAATATGTCGCTCATGGTAATCTCCTTATTTGTCAAATGATGTAAGTGTAAGTCTTAGGTGTTGATATTGACGTCACCGATGGAAGTGTTATCAGCAACATCGCCGCCTTTGGCTTCCTGACCTTGCGCAACACCGGCCCAACCGCTGGCGGCTGCAGAGCCACCCAGACCAAGCCCCAAAGAGCCCAGCACTCCCAGACCGGTGCCGACCCCGGCACTGTCCACATTGCCGGACTGGGAACCCGCTAAACCCTGATTGAAAGCGTCACCGCCGGATTTCAAAGATTCATGACTCATGGTTATTTCCTCCTATAACAATTGATGAAGTTTAGTATCAATGCAGAGACACTGTTTCTTGACTGCATGGGACTATCCTATGCCTTCGGACGGCACCTCAACGACGCTATTTTGAGTGAAAATGGTGTGATTTTTTCCCAAAAAAAAAGCGGCCCGTAGGCCGCTCAATTGATGCACTCTAGAGGAAGAACTAGTTGCCAATGACGCTGGCGGTCAATGCTCCATTATTGAAATCACCCTGAACGGTGATTTCATCGCCGCTCAGCGCATCGATACCATGGCCATTGGTAATCACGGTAACGCCCAGCAGGGTAAAGCGGGCATCACCTGCAGTGATTTCCGCATCAAGTTTGGCCTGCACCTCGGTCACATGACCGGCCGCATCATCACGCTGCAGGCGCGTCGCGATCAGATTACCGGCGTCATCCCGATAGACATCCAGCTGCACATAGTCGTTGTCGTGGATGTCCGCCAGACTGAAATAGCGCACCGGTACCACGCCTTCATCCTGCTCATCCACCATGGTGGTACTGTTATTGATGTTGATAGTCAGCCCCAGAACATTGATGGTACCGTCGCCTTTGCTGGTGACGAAAGCTTTGATCTGATTATCACCTTCATTCTCGAAATTGACGCTCTTGGCCACCAGCACCCCATCCTGATTGAATTCCCCCTCCATCTTCACGAAGGTGCCTGCCAGCAAGCTCGCGTCAGTGCCATGTTCAAATTCAGTGTCGCCATTGATCATCACGGTCTGGCCATTTAATCCAAATGCTTCACCAGACAAGCCTGTGGTTACCACTCCCTGGAGCTCAAGTTCTTCGCCTTCAGTACCTGCTTCACCTTTCTTACCGTCCTCCTGCATTTCAACTTTACTGGCAATCAGGGTGCTGCCGGTCAACGGTTGAGTGGATTTCACTTCCACATACAGCCCATCGGCCAGGGTAATCTCTGTCTGGGCGCCGCTATAATCCACGGTCAAGCCGCCCAGCATGAAACTTGTGTCGTTCAGTTCGGAGATCACGCCCTTGACTTCGATTTCTTCGCCACTATGACTGGCGGCTTTGACGTCTGAAGTGGATCACAACATATGGCCGGCCCGGACAATTCAAGAGGTTAACGATGTAAACCTTAGCAAGCTGAAGCAGTCATCAGGCCGAGTTTCGACGGTATTTCAGCAAAATCCGGCGCTCGAAATGAACGGGGGATTGCCATGCCCGCGGTACACCGACAGCGCACCGCCTGGAGCCTGTAGGCTAGATGGAAATTATTCCAATGACAGGGAATCCCACTGGATCACGCCGTTGACGAGGGCACCATTGGCGTTGACCAAGTCACCGGGCGCTAACGAAGAGAAAAAGCCCTGGCGACCTGCTTCAGCGCCCCCCTCGAACTGCTCGTCGGCCCACAGAGCAGTGTCGATAGCAACGCCTAAAATAGTCACCGCAGGGTCCTGTACCGCAGTTACCGCGCCCTGGAGCACCACTTCACTCCCCTCTGCGTCAACTTCCAACTTAGTGGTAAGTACTTGCCCATTGCCGGTGAGATTACCTCGGACCTTGACAAATTGACCCGGGAGTAAGGCAGAGAACTGGCTGATACCGGAAACCTCCGTGTTGACATTCACCGCCAAAGATATCCCTTCCATGCCGACCAAAGTGAAGGATTTGGCAGACGTGTCGACCAACGCGACTTGCGACGCTATTTTAATACTTTCACCAAAACTGACATGTTGCGCCAATAACACACCGTCGGTCAGTGTGCCTTCTACTTCAAGTTTGGCACCCAGCGCAACATCTCCAGATAAACCGCCATCAAATTCGGTCAACGCATTAGTATGAACAGGGATATGATTCACGGCAAAGGACGCGGCGGAAACGTAATCCGTGACAAAACCTTCCAGCGTAAACTCATCCGCATCCGGCAGCACGCTACTGCGCCCTTTTATCTTTTCCGCAACTATGAGCATGCCACTGCCGCCCGCCTGCCCGCTGACGGCCACCAGACCACCTTCGGAAAGACGGTTGCCCGTGAAACCCTCGATTTCTGCAGCGCTATAATCCACGGTCAATGCGGCAAGTACGAAGGTATGTGTATTGACATCCAGATTGCGGACGATACCGATGACCTTCGGTGTATCCATGGTGCTTTTCTTTTCGATACGGGTGGCGACAATTATGCCTTCCTGCTTAAGATAGCCGCTGACATCCACCATATCGCCAATCTGCAAATCTGTGATAGCGGCAGCTTCCTCGAACCGGGTATCCGGCCCGATTTGCACCGTCTGGCCAAGTACGACAAGCGCGCTGCCATTGATAATGGCATCGATAACGCCTTTTATTTCTTCTTCCGCCACAATACTGCTCGCGTTGCCGCTGACACCATCAGCATTGATGGTGCCTTGCACCTGCACCACCATACCGATGCGCAATTCATTCTGGGTTATTATGTTGCCTTCCAGTGAGATGTCAGTGCCGGTGGTTTCAAATTCCACACCATTGACAAATACGCTGCCAAATCCGGTAATGGTGCCAATGGCAAGATCTTTTCCCGGCACCTGGCCGGTACCGGTCTCACCACCTCCGCAGGCACTCAATAGCAGTACCACAACGGTACCAACGATTATTGCAAGGCGTTTCATGAACGAGGCTCCTCGTCTTCATCATTTTCAAAATAGTAAATCCCGATTCCGGCGCCTTTACGGCCAGTGCCTTTAATCTTCGGATTCACATCACGATCGTGCTGCGCCAGCCATTTATCGAACTCTTCCAGTATCGGTTGGCCTTTGTCGCGCACCATGGCGCGTAACTGCACCAGAGTTTCTTCAGGTATATTGTCGTAATAGACTTTGCGCTGAAAATACGGCTCGGGACCCAGCTCATGAATGTTATGATCCATGGTCGCGAGCAGACCACCGACATCGACACCGAGATAGGCCATCAAATCGATCTTGCCGGCGGAAGGGATATAGGCACGTTTGAGCAGGTGGATATTGCCATTGGCGTCGCGGCTTACTACTCCAACTTGCAGCAGCTCATCCAGGATTGCGCGCGGCGGCACGTCACCGCTGTATTCTTTTACCAGACTGCTGAACGAGGTCTCGGCACCGTCAAAAGCCAAATCCAGGGATTCCCTATCCTGCCGCTGATAGCGTTCGTCGTGCACCCATCCGAACACAACGCGTGCCGCACGGTTATAACGCACAATCGATTCACTATCATGTTCTTCAGGCAGCTCCTTGATGCGTTTGACCTCCTTGCGAGACAAACCGGTGAGCGTCGCCACTCGTGAATCGGTTTGTTTTCTGCCTTTGACGTCAAACCCTTCAAATGCCACTTCCACGTAAGCGCGCTTCACCAACTCGCTGAAGCCGCCAAAGGCTACGCCGTGACGCAGCAAAATACGCACTAGCGGCTTCAGCAGGCGGAGCACGGCACTGGTCAACGCTGATTGCATGCCACCATTGGACATGACTGAGTTCCTTACTTGCTGACATATTGGGATAGTATTCCCAATAATTGCCGGACGGAAGCGCTGGCGGTCATTTTTGTGAATCAGATCACACTTTCAAGCGCCATGGATCTTTAGGGGGATGAACCGCCGTACTTTCTATTATATTGATATCAGGAAATCGACTAGTGAGGCGCTGCCTGTGACTGCGCCAGAGGATTACGAATCGAACTGCTCTTCGCCACCCGGTCCAACACCGCCGCCACAAGTGCCGCGATGTTGCCAGTGGTGTAGCCGACAAAGGCATCTTGATATGAGCGCCGCAAAACGTTCTGAACCGCCACGGGAAATTTCTGCAGATCGAGCGTTTCCGGCATAGTGATAGCGTTTTCCATGCCGGGGGGCAAGAATTGCTCCATTAATGCTTCATGCAGCGACTCCATTGCTACAAACTGCTGCAAAGTAATGAATGCATCCGACTGCTCAAACACATAGTTCCGATACTGCCGCTCCAATTGTTGTTGCATTGATGCCAGCAATTCTTTTCGGGAACCCTCGGCATTTAATTCCTGGGGGTAGGCTTTCGACCAATAGCGAACCGCGGTAACTGCCACGTGCTCCACAAAGGGCTTACGATACTCATCGAACACGCTTACGATGCTGGCATCGTCAACATTACCCGCTATTAAGCCCGTCATGAACAACCTGAAATAAGGCTCAATCAGACTGTCCAGCAAGGCATCCT
This sequence comes from Gammaproteobacteria bacterium, assembly GCA_024641505.1. GTDB lineage: Bacteria > Pseudomonadota > Gammaproteobacteria > SG8-11 > SG8-11 > UBA6920. The sequence continues at coordinate 176,926 of JAHECY010000001.1, read as the reverse complement.
TGAGCTTAAGCTTTGGCAGGTCGGGATAGTGGGCGCTTGCGGCGACATCTCGGGTAATGGCTTCATCTTTAACGCGCACTATACCACGCATATTTTCCGGTATCTCGCTTTGCCAACTGTCTTCCAGCAGCAATCCGGTTTGGGTTTCGATACGCACACGGTGCGCGTCCGGTAACACGAGCACGACTTCGTTATCATCCCGGGTAACCTGTTCTGCATTCGTAAACAGTTCCGAACGCAGCCAGGAAACATCCACCGACCGATCGTCTGTGGCTTGCTGTAGTCCAAGGGCAAGCGCCAATTCTTCCCCTTGGATGGAAAAATCCAACACCATTTTGGGCGCAAGTTTCCCGGTGCCCGGTGCAGCCAGCACTGTAGCGGTTTTTTCCTGTAATGCCGCCGCGTATACCGACCAGGGATTATTTTCGTTGGTCAACTGCAGCATATTACCAAGATCCATGATGGTAGCTTCGCGGGGTTGTTTGGCATCGGGCTGAATCAATCGACCTTTTTCCAGATCAACATAGGCAAATAAACGGGACTTACGACCGGTATTGATATTCGTTGTTATCAACCAATAGCGATGTTTCTGGCTATGGAAGAATTCGAGCACTGCATCCTGCCCTTTCTTGTGTACCTGGTAGGTAAGGTGCGTTGACCGCAGCGCGGATAGCCGCTGCTGCAGGTCCCGCAACAGGGCATTTCTCGCCGTCGGTGGCACATCAGTAACTTGCCCCTGGGCAACTGACAGTACGGCGCACAGACATATTCCCAACAGGAAAATAGGAAACAATCTAACCGGTTTACGCCAATATTTGTTCATAATAGGCCGCCGTTTCATACCTGGCTTCATTGTTCGATGGTCGCCATACGGTTTGTCACACCGTATTGTGCGCCTTTGGGAGTACCAGTCAGTGATATCGACCATTGCGGGAAATAGTTCAGTGGCGGGAACCGGACCCCGGGAATCCGGAAATCCAGTAATAACTCTCAGCCTGCAGCCGCTTTTTGGCATTTGGGACAGATGCCGTAGATATACAAGGCATGATCTGTCATCGCATAACCGTTTTCATCGGCAATGGCGCGTTGCCGTTTTTCGATGGTTTCATCGATAAACTCATCTACACGACCACATTTAACACAGAGGATGTGGTCATGATGCTCACCCTGGTCCAGCTCATAGACCGAGCGCCCATCCTCAAACTTATGGCGCATCACCAAACCGGCGGTTTCAAACTGGGTCAAGACTCGATAAACGGTGGCCAATCCTACATCTTCGCCCGCATCTTTGAGAATCTGGTAGATTTCCTCGGCGCTCATATGTCGGTTGCGGCTGTTTTCCAGGAACTCCAGAATCCGCAACCGCGGCATCGTCGTCTTGAGACCCGCTTTTTTTAATTCCTGGCTTACCGTCATGAGAACTCCGGCGTATAATGGAGGGCTTGTCGTAAACCCGAGTATTTTTCTATGGATAAGCTTCGCATTTATCTATTGTGCATTGCAACCCTGCTCCTGGCAGCGTGCACGGTTCACCAACCAGACATTCAGCAAGGCAATGTTCTGGAACCCAAGAACACGGACAAACTTACCGTCGGCATGGATAAAAGTCAGGTCCGGTTTCTCATGGGCACACCGCTGATCAGCGATGTGTTTCATGAAAACCGTTGGGACTATGTTTATAACTATGAAATTATCGGCGAACAAAGGGAATTGGCCCGGATTACGGTCTTTTTTGAGAATGACAAGGCGGTGAAGATAGACCAATTTCCCAGCGCAGTCGTTAAACTTGACGACTGATCCGATTGATCTCCGTGCGCCACTGGCGCCTGCGTACCCAGCTGGCGCCCGGGAGGCAAGCCGATTTCTCGCACTGTCTCTTTGGCTAAACACCGCGCTGATTGGTGATCGACTCACCCACCTTTTTTCATGACCTTCCCTTCCGCCGCGCGTTTTTTACGCACTTCCTTGGGATCCGCAATCAAGGCTCGATAGATCTCCACCCGATCGCCAGCCCGCAATTCCTGATCCAATTTGCACAAGCGACTAAAAACCCCGACTTTGTTCCGTTGCAGATCAATATCCGGGTAATGCTCCTTAATCGCACTTTGCTCGATGGCTTGCGCCACCGTGGTGCCCGGAGCCACGGACAATGGGATTAGCGTTTGACGTTCACGTAACGCATAGGCGATTTCCACCTCAATCAAAGGCTCAACCATAGATCTCCCGTGCGCGTGCGCAAAATGCATCGACCAGGTTATTGGCAATTTGGCTGAATACCGGTCCGACAGCGAACGCTATTAACTTACTGGCAAACTCGAATTCCAGGTCCAAAGACACTTTACAACCGTTGGCACCGAGATCCTCAAACCTCCAAAAGCCTTCCAGTACCCGAAACGGCCCTTCCACCAGGCGCATTTCGATCATCTTGCCGGGTTGGTGACGGTTCAGCGTAGTAAATGCCTTCTTGATGCCCTTGTGGTCAATGGTAATGCTGGCACGCACTTCTTCATCATTCCGTGCTAGTTCTGCCGCTGCCCCGCACCAGGGCAAGAACCCGGCATAGCTGTTGATATCGTCCACCAACGCGTACATTTGCAGGGCGCTATAGGGCAACAAAGCGCTTTTTTTGATAACCGGCATGCTTGACTCCAATTAACTCCCGATAATCCCCGCTACCTTGAGCAAAACAAAAAACATTGCAACAGGCGTGATATAACGTAAAACAAAACGCCATATGGAATAGCCTTGTTCATGGCTAATGCTCAATTCTTCGCGCGTGGATTTTTCCGACATGATCCACACTGCAAAGATCGTGATAAGAATTCCACCCAACGGCAGTAAAACATTGGATGTCAGATAATCCAACACATCAAAGAAACTCATTTTGTTGATAGTGTAATCGGACCAGAGGTTAAAAGAGAAAATAGTTCCGATTCCCAATAACCAGGCGCATGCGCCGGTCCAGACCACAGCCGTTACCCGGTTCATGCCTAAGGATTCCACCAGCCACGTCACCATCGGCTCAATCAGGGAAATGGCGGATGTCCAGGCGGCAAAGGCCAGCAAAATGAAAAACAGCATGCCAAAAAACGCGCCGCCGGGCATATTACCGAACGCAATGGGCAAGGTGTTAAACACCAAACCGACACTTTGCGCCGGATCCAGACCGTTGGCAAACACGATAGGGAAAATAGCGACGCCGGCAAGTATCGCCACCAGGGTATCGGCCAGCGCAATAATGATGCTGGAGCGCGTAATAGAGGCGTCCTGGGGGAGATAGGAACCGTAAATCATGATCGCGCCCATGCCGATGCTCAGACTGAAAAACGCCTGACCCATGGCCGCCAGCACGCCGTTGGCACTGATTTTGGAAAAATCCGGTTTGAACAGGAAACTGAGTCCCTCGGTGAAATAGCCGGTATTCATGGCATAACCCACTAATATCAGCAGGAGTACAAACAGCGCAGGCATCAGATAAGTCACCGCTGTTTCCAGCCCACTTTTAACACCTCGTGCCACCACCACCATGGTCAGTCCCATAAAAATGGTATGCCAGGCCAACAGGCGCTCGGGATCGCTGATAAAATCGCTGAATATCTTGCCCACCGCATCGCCACCCAATGCGGTGAACGTACCGGAGCCGGCGCGGAACACATACGCCAGCGTCCAACCGGCGATAACGCTGTAATAGGAAAGGATTAAAAATCCCACCAGCATGCCACTCCAGCCAATTAACTGCCACCATTGACTGTGGTGCTGTTCCTTACAAATTTCCATCAAGGTATTTGTGGGACTACGACGACCATGGCGACCGATCAACACTTCCGCCATCATAATGGGGATTCCAATCAACGCGACGCACAGCAGATAGACCAGGACGAAGGCACCCCCACCATTCTCCCCTGCCATATAAGGGAATTTCCAGATATTCCCCAAACCTACCGCGGAACCTGTGGCCGCCAGGATAAATGCCCAACGGGAGGACCACTGTCCGTGCATAGATTCTCGATGAGTTGCCATTTCAGGCCTCCGTTGTTATTGTTGCCTGCCATTTTCAGCGATATCCGCTGACGACACAAGGGAAGCTCCACTAAATCGTTTACAAATCACGCTGTTAGAGGCTGAGTTTGGTGTCAAAACTCAACTCGAGGCGTTATTCACCACTGCTGGTTGCCAATCCGCCAAACTATGTCAAATAAAGATCAGAAAAAAGCCGGCAATAAGACTATCGCTCAGAATAAAAAAGCCTGGCACGAATACTTCTTCGAAGAACGGTACGAGGCGGGTATTGCTCTTCAAGGCTGGGAGGTTAAAAGCCTGCGCGCGGGTAAATGTCAGTTGGTGGACAGCTATGTGCTAATCAAAGACGGCGAGGCCTACCTTCTGGGAGCGCTCATTACGCCCCTGCCCACGGTCTCCACCCATTTCATCCCAGACCCCACCCGTACACGCAAACTCCTGCTGCACCGTGAAGAGCTCAATAAGTTGATTGGCGCCGTAGAACGCAAAGGATATGCCTTGATCGCTACCGCCCTCTATTGGAAAGGGGGACGCGCCAAGGTGGATATTGGGCTGGCCAAAGGCAAGAAACAACACGACAAGCGGGAAACGGAAAAAGACCGTGACTGGGCCCGGGAGAAAGGCCGTCTCCTTAAAGCGGGTAAACGCTGATCCTGTACTTTTGTGCCGTAAAATTCTCATGGAATTGAACTATCCGGCGCGGTACACTGTCATAAGAACCAACCTAAATGGGGGCGACCTGGTTTCGACGTGGGTCACAAAACCTGAGGGGCATGCCGAGGCGCAGATAACCTCGTAAATCCAGCTGCAAACCTTATAGTTGCCAACGACGACAACTACGCGTTAGCTGCTTAAAAAACAGTGTAATGCCTTCTGCCCGGTGTGTGCTTGTGCACCTGGATTCCAGGAGTCGACTCTCACAAGATCGCGCTGAAACTCGTTCGGGGTCGATGCGTTAAAACCTAACCGAACTCGCTGGTTATTTTCCCCGTCTGCCGGGTTAGTGGCCAGCTAAACTTAAAGGCAGACTACGCATGTAGAACCGAAGGCGGAGGATTTACGGACGCGGGTTCGATCCCCGCCGCCTCCACCATTTTAGAAGAAACCCGTGCTCCAGTAATTCAAATATGGATCACGGGTTTCTTTTTTATGCCGGCAAATGCTTACCGCCGCGCTGATCAAAGGCTCGTAACAATGCCGACAACATTGGGGAGCACATGCGTTCGAATTACAAGTGGCGGAAAGTCGGCCGTATTTTTTGCCCGACCGGGGAATTTCCCTGGATGCAAACTCATGCAGCCGTGCCTATCGCCGAGAACTTGGGCGGCAATTTATTCAAGATCTATTTCAGTTCAAGGGACGGTGCAAACAGAAGCTTTACTGGCTATGTCATTATCGACATTGATCGGCCGCAGCAGATTCTAGAACTATCCGCCACTCCGGTACTTGTTCCGGGAAATCTTGGTGAATTTGATGACAGTGGGGCCATGGCCACCTGGCTTGCACAGTCGCAGGGCAAGAAGTTTCTTTATTACATCGGTTGGAACTTGGGGGTCACGGTCCCGTTTCGAAATTCGATCGGTTTGGCAATCAGCACGCATGACGAACCGTACCAACGTTATGCAAATGGGCCAATTGTCGATCGCTCCCCACGGGAACCTCATTTCTGTGCCAGTTGTTGCGTGCTCCCGGATCAAGACTGTTGGCGTATGTGGTATTTATCGTGCACCGGTTGGCGCTTGCGCGGTGGTGTTCCGGAACACCGGTATCACATAAAATACGCTGAGTCGCCTAACGGCATTGACTGGCAACGAAATGGGATTATCGCCATCGACTATGCCAACGAACAGGAATACGCCATATCGCGACCTTCGGTACTGCGTGATAGCGACCGTTGGCGCATGTGGTATTCCTACCGTGGCCACAGTTACCGCATCGGTTATGCTGAATCCGATGATGGTCGTCAGTGGCAACGCCATGACCGGCAGGCTGGAATAGAAGTCGCCACCAGCGGATGGGATTCCGAAATGATCGAGTACCCTTTCGTCTTTGACCATCAGGGCCAGCGTTGCCTGCTCTACAACGGCAACGGGTACGGTGGTACCGGCTTTGGCTTGGCGCTATTGGAACGATAGCAGTTGCATTGATTGATGCTTGTGTTATATCCCTTCCGTATATTGATATATGCCTTGTTAATACAAATTCCCCGGGCAAAATATTATCTGTATATTTACCACGGCGGCCAGCGCCCGTCATACCGGAATTTTGCTTGGTATTTGTGAATCTGTTCTTGATTCTTTTGTCGCCAGGGCCGATACATATCTCACCGTGATCACAAATGTTACCGCCGACAGGATATTAACGTGCGTTCCCTTGTAGCCGTGTTGCGACAACACCCCGAAATCAGTCGCTTTGGTTCGGGGCTAACCGTGTTTTTTTTCATCTATCTCATGGTCCTCCTGCGCATTATCGATTTTGCGGACGAAGCAACCACTTTGCACTTTCATATGTACCGCATGGGTCAGCACGTGGACGGCTGGAAAGCCTGCGTCGTTCAACTTGTGATTATTTTCAGCGGCATCGCCATCGCCAGCGGAATTTACGACAATTTGCGACGGCAATATTTAGGCGCGTTTTCCCGGCGGACTCCAAGTGCGCCCTCACGCTCCCGAAAAAACCTGACCGAATCCGGCACCCTGTAACATCAATCTTGCTGCCACGATCAGTGACCGCGTCAGCACATGGTCAGTGACTGAAAACCCACCCGCGTCGTAACGCATCATGTTATAAACCTTGTAACTGGATTCGTATTGCGCGATGTCACGCTTCAGCTGCGCCCGGTGCCATGGAAACACTACCGGCGTGGGCGCGCGGCTGGCCTGGCTATGCCCTGGTCCGCAAACCATGCTTCGACTCCAGCGCGCAGTTCCACTTCAATACCCGGTGATTTCACGCCAAAACGCATGCGATAGTGTTGTTCGAGAAGTAATTTCAGGGACGTAGTCTGCAACCTGCCAGTCGATTCCAAACGGGTAATCCACCGAGCTAGCGTCTCTCCTGAAGAACGCGGTGCAATATGGCTTTCCAAATAGGCCGTAATATCATAAAGCGCAGAATCTTTGCCCGGCCATAAATCGCGCATATCACCGGCCTGCGGTGTTAGACGTTTCCAGGCGGCATGCCAATCAGTCTTCGCGAAATCCTTTATCAGATACCCCAGTAACAGTATTCCACCAAGGATCGTCACATATAAATTAAAATCATCACGATGCCCCGTGATCCAGTGTTTCACATCGTACCAGGCATGCGATCCCAGATTATATGCACCCACCCACCACGCGCTGGCATCTTCCTCCAATGCCAGCCATTGCGCCGGCGTAAAATCCCAGTCTTCCCATTGGCCATCGACGTAGGCACTGACCCATGCATGCGCATGACGCTCTCGCACCAGGTATTGCCGACGCTCAGCATCGTACTCCGTCATCAAGTAGCCGGTCATATATCTCGCGGGTATCCCCTTGGCGCGTAACAATAATACGCCGGCGGTCGCAAAGTACTCGCAATGACCGCTATGACTTTGGTAAAGAAAGTATGGCAGCGGGTGTTTTTCGAACATTTGACCCTGCACCAGAGAATAGGTAAATGCATTCTGAAAATGACCGCGCAGCGTGGTGGCAATACCACGCGCATCGTATCCGTCCAATAGCAACTCTCTGAGCATGGGGGCCACAAAAGCACGTTGCTCTTTTGACAACCACAAATCGATTGCCTCGGGAAGATCCGCTTCCGCCGTGTGTTCCTGATAATAGGCGGTATAGTCTGCGCTGCCGCTATATCCCTCCACGGTGACAGCACCGTTTCGGTTATGGCTTAGAACTACATTTTCATGGATTTCCAAAGCGCGAGTTCCCGCGGGTAATGCCAGAACGCCCACTCCGTCGGACAGTTCGGTGGATATCGTTAGTTGCTTCTGCTGATCAACCGTGCTCTTTCCCAACAACCAGACATCCGTACCCGGCAATTTCTCAAGCACACTTCCCTCGCTGCCGCCACCATGCCAATACGTGTCGATCAATTGGTTATAGCCGGCTTGACGCAAATACATCGCACCGAGATGGTCAGTATCTATACGCATGATGATCCTATCCGATTGCTTGAGGCGCCCGATTTGTCCAAGCGAAGTTGAAGCGTGCAGCAGATTCCGTTTACTCCAATCCTCCATCATCCATTGCGCAATACGATTTTGAATTGACACGGTAACATTGTTGAGTCCTACTTGCGTGACATATCCCGACAGCGCCGCCGCCGTGGCCAGCAAGCCCCAGACAATTTTTCGATTCATGCGTGTGCGCTTTTTCCATAACAACCAGAAAACCAGCGCGCATGCCACCGGGTACAGCCACTGTTCATGGCGAGCGGCGACAAAAATCGCAATCAGGGTGAGCGCAAAATAGCCTGGACGAAGATCAATGGTTTCCGGCCAACCGGTCCCATAATATGCCTTGTTGCCGCGCAATCTGTAGATCAGGGCGGCCATTGGCACCGCCTGAAGTTCGCTATAAACCTGAGCGCACAGCAACGGAAAGCCAATGGCCGGCATCCAACTTATCGTAGCGAACAGACCTTCCTGCAATTGCTGAACCAGAAAAAAAACACTCACACAGGCCAGTATCACTGAAGTCAAATCGGATATTCGGATGAATTCGAGTTTATTAAATTGGAGCCGCCAGGGTAGCCATACAGGGATCTCGACCAGTGCCGCCATCATCATCCCAAGCAAAGTCAAGTCCATCTTCCAGGCCCATAGCGCCATGGTACAACCCAACAATCCCGCTGGCATGTGTGCATTTCTGGTCATCAGCGCGCATTCCCAACCACTTTAGAAATTCGCGACAAACTCGACACCGGATCGTTCGCTGAAATCCGAATCAACCTAGCAGGCATCAACTCCGTTGCCGATGGCGTACCAGGCAAGCCGGACTCGCCTCCAGTTGAACTATCGACGCTAATTACCAGCACCACTACTTTCACACCCCTGATCTCCAACCAACGCACGAGATCACTACGTGCTTTATCCCACCCTAGAAACACGCAAATAGCACCGGCGAGTGAACCGCCGCCGTGTTTGACGCTGTCACTAAGAATGGAAAACTCCTCTTTGGTGTGCGGTTGCACCAGCGCCAAAAGTTCCAGCATAGCCTGCGAATTGGCTACATGACGACCGGCGGTAAATCGATGAATCTCGTTCGAGTAAAACACCAGATCCAGAAGCGAATCTTGATCTTCCAATCTGCAAACCAGAGAAGCAGCCACGCTGACCGCGCATTCGAACAAAATGTTATTCGTGGTTTCAGCAAAGGTGTCCAAAATCAAGGCATGACGCACAAAATATTCATCTTCATACGTCTTTACGACCGGCACGCCCAACCGCGCCCAACTGCGCCAATGAATATGACGCAGGGGATCGTCTGGACGGTAGTCGCGCAAACTGTGAAACTCCCCGGATTCGCCGACGGCTGAGGCAAACACAACCCCTCCAGGATTGTGATGCCTGTGGTTGCCAAGCGCATACTCCGGCACCGCATACCTTCGCGGCAAAATCACCATAGACTCCGGCATCACAGCAGTTATCGTACTACGGTACAAACCAAAAGGATCGGGACACCCTAGATTAATTTTTGAAAAACGAAGCGTTCCACGGCGAAGCGGTCGAATTTCCAAATCCAGATATTTTGTCTGATACGGAGCGAGATCAAAAGATTCGACAACGGCGGAATCAGCTCCTGCGGCCATGCGCATGAATCGGCGCCAACGCGGAAAACCCACTTTGCGATCAAACCAGTTTTCCTGATGATGATCGTCGCGATATTCACGCATCGCTCGTGAAGAATCCGGGTATGGAGATTGAATCTCATCGACCAAATAGAGATCGGTGAGAATTCTATTTGAACAATTGGTGACTACGATCTGGTAGCGCAGAACTTCACCCACGGTGGCCAAGCCCGTCACACTCCGCCGAAATTCGCATCGCGGCCGATTAAAGCGCGCGCTCACTAACGCAATGCAACAGATCGCCAGCAGCAATGCATGAATTTGATAGCTCAAATTACGGGTGGTATCGAATCCCAATATTCCGCTGACTACCATTGCGACGACGACATATTTTCCAGCAATGGTCAATCGGTGAGAAATCCAGCGGCTCAATCGATGCACTCGCTGGAAATTCTTCATACGCAATGATACCGGAGTCTGCGTCACGTTGGCGGGGGAATCTTTCGCAATATGTCCTGCACCACAAGGTCTGCGCTGACACCATTGAATCGACTTTGAGAATCAAGGCACAACCGGTGCGCCAGAACGCTGGACGCAACTTCCTGAATCAAATCAGGCGTCACGAAATCCCTGTCATCGAATAAGGCGAGCGCCTTACTGATCCGCATGAGTGTTTGGGAAGCGCGAAAACTGGCACCGATCCTGATCCCGGGGCTATTGCGTGTGGCTGCCACCAGATCAACAATATAGCGCTTCAGTTCCTCACTGATATGCACGTGATCGATCGCTCGCTTCATTCCCACAAGATCGTCTCCATCCGCGCATGGCTGCAAACCAGCCAATGGACCGTCGCCTTGCTGGTCATTGAGCATCTGTACCTCGAGTTCTGGTGGTACATAACCAAGAGAAAAACGCATGCCAAATCTGTCCATCTGCGCTTCCGGCAGCGGATATGTGCCATGTGACTCCAGGGGGTTTTGTGTAGCAATGACAAAAAACGCATTATCCAATGGATAACGCACGCCGTCGACACTCACCTGTTTTTCCGCCATCGCCTCAAGCAACGCGGATTGGGTCCTGGGTGATGCCCGGTTGATTTCGTCCGTTAACAAAACTTGCGCGAAAATCGGGCCGCGGTGAAAATTAAATTCGCGGCTCTGCTGGTTGAAAACAGTTACCCCGACAATATCCGAGGGCAGCAAATCCGGCGTGAACTGGATGCGTTGAAAACTGCAACGTAAACTTGCGGCCAATGCCTTCGCCAAAGTGGTTTTTCCGGTGCCTGGAACATCTTCCAGCAATACATGCTGGCCCGTAAAGAATGCCGCCAGCAATTTACGCAAAGCGTCTTCCTTGCCTTTTATCACAGACAACAGATTATCCAGGACTCTTTGATAAGTTTGCCTGGGTCCTGTCGTAACGGTTGATATATCCATAGGAATGCCGGATCGCCCATTATATATGTTTTAGGTACACCAAGTGATAAACTAACGAAAGTGCGATCTCATTCTTTCTGACCAATCGAAATGATGTCCAAATCGACGTCCGGTTGTTCGCCGTCCAGCACGATCATACCGGGGATCTTATCCGTAATCTTATCGTTAACGCCAGACAACAATTCGGCAGGTGCCAGCATAGCCAGATGGTAATACCCCCCGGTCAAATTCGTGAATGAGAAATCACCATCATCACTCAACAAAATACTATCGACCACATTAGTGCTGTCCGTCAACGTGGCGGCGGCAACGGTATTCTCCCGCACCTCGCGTTCGCTCACATGGAACAGCGCTATACGTATACCGGCGGGAGTTCCCGACCCTATCCGTAATCGCCCAACAATGGTGCCATTACGCACCGAGAAATCCTCAGCACCGGAGTGCGCCGCGGATTGAGCTGCCTGATAACCGGTATTCCGGGCAACCGTCATCAGTTGCTCTGCCCGATGTGCATCGCCAAATCGACGCCACACCTCTGACAAACGCGCCGCGACCCGCCCCTGGATAGCAAAAAGCTTAGGGTCCGACAACAGATCCAAATCTTCCACGGTCAAGTAATTTACCGGTGCGCTTTGTTCCAGCCAGCGAACCTGACGCCAAATATGCGCCAAAGCCCGGCCATAGGGCAACTCCCCCTGGCGTTCCAATTCATCGTAGACATGAAACTCCTGGTATGGCAACCAAAGCCGTTCATAAATCGCGGCCAGGGCGAGCAGCGCCCGTTTGCGATAGACGCTACTTTGCGCCCGATTCATGATGAAGTCCTGCAACAACGGTACCGCTTGCTCACTCAGCATCACATCTGCGCTCGTAAATTGACTGATAACTCTCAACTGCGATGGCCAAGGTTGAATTTTTAGTGGCGATTTTGGTGTTGTGGCGGCGTTATCCTCACACAAGAGATCGCCGCAAAACTGCACCAGGACAAGCTTGTCCGGTGATAATTTATCCAGTTGCGCGGCCTCGATCAAACTGGCTTTGTTCAAGTCAAAGAATGCCGGCACCATCGGTACTGATATCGTCAGCAGTCCGGCGATCGCTGCCATGACAATTACCGCACTACGGCTCGACTCGAGACGATACCGCCATCCTCCATCCAGGATTCGAAACGCGGGCAGTACGCTATAGGCGACTAAAGACAACACAGCAACGGTCAATGTCAGCGCTATCACCAGACGTTGCAAGACGAAGCTACTGATGTCACCTGAACGATCCAACGCTTCCGCAACAACTGAAATGTAACTGTGATATCCGAAACCAAAGGCCAAAACACACATGACGACTAGCAATATGCCATATGCGCCACCCCAACAGAATACAGGTAACAGCGTACGCCAGCGCTTCATGTGGCCGTGATGCTGATTTTGGTCACTCCTCCGTGGCGTAATAATTATCCACGCCAGACCAAATACCATAAATGCCGATATCGCCGCGCTCAGCACCGGTTGTGTACCATCACCCGCCAGTGATACATACAGGAAGCGCGTCGTGAATATCATCACCAATGCCCCGCTTGCCAACACGCGCAGCGCGCACCGCCAAGGATGTGCCAGGCGCCAGTAGCGCCACCCGGCGAGCGCTGGGTCAAGTTGTCCCACGACTAACAGCCACAATGCAATACTACTTAGGCTTACGCACAGCAATATCCAGAAATGCGCCTCATTAATACGCTCGCCCAAGGCCGCCAAGCTGGTGACTTCCTGGATGATTTGCAGAGGAACAGGGATATCGGTTATTGGCGTTGCCGCCATTGCCAGGTAAACAGTTGCCAGGCACACACCAAGGACTCCCCCGCACAGGGCAACCAAAGCGTGCCGTAGCCATGTCGATTTCGCGAGGGTCATCAGCTGCACTCGACCAGTTATTCATCACCACCAGGGCGGGATCAAAAGACGGATTCGAAAGGTTAGCGGCTTGTTTTCACTATTATTTAACTCTAACAATTATTATAGTAAGGATTATTGGGCAAATTCTGTACGGACCGGATCAGGCCGGAAACATGAAACCGGCGGTACCCATGCAGCGCTTGATGAAACCTCACCTAATGAGAAATTGCCCGGGCAAGTAATAGTCGATTTTAGACACTTTACCGCCTTTGAAATAAACCACCATTTGCTCGACTCGTGCGTCCCAGTAGCGCCACACTGAGCGACTCAAAGAGGGTGTTTTATGGGTCGGAGGATAGCCGTATGCCATGATCACGGCGTCCTTACTCATGCCCTCGACGACAGTGCCGTTCATAATATTTTCTTTCTCCAAGTCAGTGAACTTGGCGTAATTTTCGTCACCCAGCATCGTGTCTTTAGTGGAAAACAGACGGGAAAACAGCTCTTTGGTCGACATCCTTACATAACCGCTGTTGTGGATGATGGTATAAGGTTGCCCATCTTCATCTTCAAAGACTATGACATTTCTCGCCAAGCGTTTCAGGACGACCTTGGAATTCACCGGGATCATATCCCCCCGATGGTAATTGGTGGAGGGAATGTTATCCGGATTTTCATACCAGATATTGACACGCGTGAAATAACTACCTCCCACCTGAAAGGTACCGGCACGCACCGTGGTAACAGATAGTAAAAGTAAAAGGCATACACCTATCCGCAACAGCATTCGCACCTCCAGTGGTTTCTCCAGGGATCAGGGCAAGCTTCCAACAGCGGCATTAAACTGCCATAAGCTGATATTGTAGCCAGATCGCCCGACAAGTCACCAGGGACAGTCCATGTACAGCAGCACTCAAGATAAGCACATTACCACCTTTATATTACGGTAATTAACTGGCGCCCGCAACGTCCGTGAGGGCGACGTTTTGCCGTTTAACAACCGCCATCCGTTTCCACGGCTCCAGTGTCCGCATCCCGCAGTACATTACCATCGGCATCCGTGTGTATCGTCGCCACGAACATCATCGCTTCAATGCGATCAAAATTCTGGTCCAGGGCATTCTCTACGTCCTGGTCCGTGAGCCCGGCATAGATAAACACCAAACCGTGTTGCTCCCGATACAGTTGTTCCGCGTCCGGACTGAATAATTGTTGCATAATCCATTCATAGGCAGGATTGGCGTTATACGCCCAGACGGGACTTTGTAACGCGCTGAGACTGAAGATCAGAGCAATCAGGCATGGTACTCGAATAGGTATTTTCATAGCGGTTTCTCCAGGGTAGCTTCGACATGGTTGCCAGAATAGTCCCGCTTGCGCCGGAAGTCGGTTACAAATACAGCAAATCGTTTGTGAACAATTACCCAAGGCAGTTACCGTCGCAAGGTGATGGAACCGCGGTAATAATGCACTCAGCGACGGCGACATTTACCAATGTTCATTCCAGATTCGTAACAAACTCCTGAGCTTACCGCATATCCGATTTATGTTATGCTTCCCCCCCATAGAGTAGAGGTAGTCCATGATTACGAATCCTGTTTCCGGCGCCTGGTATTTAGTGCGCGGCTTTTCCCTGATCACCAAACCGGGGATACGCGCCTATGTCGTCATACCGCTTCTGATTAATATCGCTTTTTTTTCCAGCGTGATTGCCGTTGGCATGCGCTACTTCGACACTTTTGTGCAGCAAATTCAGCCCGCGCTACCCGACTGGCTTGCCTGGTTAAGTTGGTTATTCTGGATTTTGTTTCTGGTCACCGCATTGCTGGTGACGTTTTACACCTTTTCACTGGCGGCAAATATATTCAGCGGACCTTTTAATAGCCTGTTGGCGGAAGCGGTCGAAGAATACCTCACCGGCCGCAAACCCGAACAAGCCGGTGGCTGGAAAAAAGCCCTGGCGGATTTCATCCCCGGCGTCGCCATGGAGATCAAAAAATTTCTTTATCTGGCGATGTGGACGTGCGTTTTAATGGTGCTTTTTGTCATTCCTATGGTACAGATTGTCGCGCCTTTTCTTTGGATCTTATATACCGCTTGGAGCCTTTCCCTGGAATACATGGATTACCCGATGGCCAATCACGGCTTTAAGTTTCCGGACAACAAGAAAAAAATGTCTGAGCGACGGCTCCAAACCATGGGATTTGGCTTCGCCACGTCGGTAGCGACGTTAATTCCCATCGCCAATTTTCTGGTGTTACCCGCCGCCGTCGCCGGAGCCACGGCGCTGTGGGTTGAGAAATTTCAAAAAACCACCACGCCCTGAACCCGTGGGTGGATCAACTTAGAAATCGAGCAATGCGTTCTACACCTTCGTGCAGCCTGGCCAGTGAAGTTGTGTAAGCGAAGCGCACGTGCGTCTTGGCTTTATGAGTACCAAAATCAATGCCGGGAGTAATTGCCACACCCGCCGTATTCAGCAATTCCACGGCGAAACGATAGCTGTCATCGGTCAGATCCGCGGCATCCGCATATAGATAGAACGCACCATCGGGTATTACCGGCACTTTGAATCCCAGTGCACGCAGCGCCGGCAGCAGAAAATCACGTCGCTCCTGGAATTCGCGGCGACGCTGCTCCAGGAGTGATATGGTCTCCGGTGCAAACGCTGCCAGAGCCGCGTATTGCGCCGGCGTTGATGCTGCCAGGAAAATATTTTGTGCCAGCTTGTTAATTGGATCGAGATAGGCCTCTGGAACGACCAACCAGCCCAGGCGCCATCCGGTCATGCAAAAATATTTTGAAAAGCTGTTAATCACGAATACATCATTCGCCCATGCCAGAGCGCTCACGCTTTGCTGGTCGTAGACCAAACCCTGATAGATCTCATCCACCAGTAGTACGCCACCACGTTCGCGCGCGACTTGCGCCATGGCCGCCATCTGCGGACCCGATACGACGCCGCCGGTGGGATTAGCAGGAGTCGCAATCAATGCGGCGACGGTATCCGAATCCCAGTAACGCGCCACTAAATCCGCGGTTAGCTGATAGCGCTCGTTAGCGGAAACTGGAATACTGGAGGCTTTTCCTTCGAGAAAACGCACGAAGTGCCGGTTGCATGGGTAGCCGGGATCCGCCATCAGAATTTTTTGATCCCGGTCAGCTATCACCCCCAGCGCCAGCAGTAAGGCACCCGATGCGCCCGGGGTAATGACGATGCATTGCGGGTCTACCGTGACCGCGAAACGCTGCCGGTAGAACGCCGCAATCGCCTGGCGCAACTCCCACAACCCCAAAGCAGGCGTGTAATGCGTGTGTCCGTCCTGCAATGCCCTGATACCGGCCTCGATGATCGGCGACGGTGTATCAAAATCCGGCTCACCAATTTCCATGTGTACCACGTCGACGCCCTGGTTTTCCAACTGGCGCGCCCGGGCCAATACGTCCATGACATGAAACGGTTCTATGCCCTGCATCCGTGACGCCAAAGGGTGCGGCGCGTTGCCGTTAGAATTCATCGTGAAATACTTTTTCTACTACGTTCATATCCACATAACGCGGCTCAAATTGCCTCCCCATGACCACGGTGCACGGCATATCCGGTTCACCCAGATGATCAAGAACGAGTGCGGCCGCATCGAAATCATCATGCCGGGTATAATCATTAACGGTCACAATAGTTTTTAAACCCGCATCCATGGACGACCTGATGCCATTAGCGGAATCCTCAAAAGCAATGCACTGTTGAGCGGCAAGGCCCAGCTTTTCCAACGCATAAGTATAGATATCCGGAGCGGGTTTTTTTGCCGGCACAATATCTCCCGCCGCAATCACCTCAAACCAGGCTGCGGATCCCGGCGCCAGGGCATGCTCGAGCAAAGCCAGTACGTTGGCCGGCGTGGTCGTGGTCGCGATGGCCAGTCGATAGCCACGAGTACGCGCTTCCGCGAGTAACCGCCGAACACCAGGGCGCAAGGGAATGCCGCCCTGTTCCAGCATCGTGGTATATATCTCGGTTTTACGGGCATGGATAGCCGCAATGAATTCCGACAAATTCCCGGGTGCCGAGAAGGTTTGATGATATTCCCGCAAATAATAGCGTATTCGTTCCTTACCACCAGTAACCGACAGGAGTTTCCCGTAGAGGGAAACACTCCACTCCCAATCCAAGTGCAATTCCTTAAATGCTTTATTAAAAGCTACGCGGTGACCATCACGTTCGGTGTCCGCCAACGTTCCGTCAACATCGAATAACAACGCTTCCAGTTTCAATTTATTCCTCACATGGATTTGGTTTTGGGTTTGTAGGGTCGTCACAAGTGCCTCACGAACCCGCCAACTTATCATTATTTATACAGAGGATAATTTATAACTTTATGATAATATAGATAATTATATTCTTCGCCGTACAGCCAGTAGCGTCGATTATTGCACAGCATAGGTATTTCTGGTATGAATGCGCGCTTGTTTTTAAGAATCCGATGATGGGAGATCGTTAATATGGCCAAAAAATCATCAGCCAGCGTTGAGTACACTGGTTTTACTCCTTACAAAGAAAAGAAAGGTGAGGAGTACATGAATGAAGATCAGGTAGCCCATTTTCGCCAGATTCTGAACGGCTGGAAGAAGGAACTGATGGAAAAGGTAGATGAAACCGTGCATCACCTTCAGGACGAAGCCAATTCGTTTCCCGACCCCAATGACCGGGCGTCTCAGGAATCGGATTTTACTCTCGAACTGCGGACCCGTGACCGCGAACGCAAGCTGATCAAGAAAATCGAAGAATCCCTGGAAAATCTCGGCAAGGGTGATTATGGTTACTGCACAATCTGCGGTGTAGAAATCGGCATACGCCGTTTGGAAGCCCGCCCTACCGCCAGCCAATGCATTGACTGCAAAGAATTGGAAGAAATCAAGGAAAAGCAACTTAAGGGTTAATAAATGCCAGAGACTCGGTAACTGACTCTTCGAAAATAAAGATCAAGAGTATCGGCAGCCGGACCGCTTCGTGCCAATGCACAAACACTGTTGCGGACGCTTCGCTCCCTCACCAACCGGACCGCTGCACTTAGGTTCTCTGGTCGCCGCTGTTGGCAGCTATTGCCAGGCACGAAACCAATCTGGGCAGTGGTTGGTGCGCATGGAAGATCTTGACCTGCAACGGACCGTAACAGGCGCGAGTGACGCTATTCTGCGCACTCTCGAAAATTACGCGTTGTATTGGGATCATACGGTGATCTATCAAAGCCGGCGTGGTGCAGCTTACCAAGAAGCGCTCAATCACCTGCAATCACTGGGTATCGTCTACGCCTGTAGCTGTACTCGCCGGGAAATCGCCGACATCGCCCAGGCTGGCCCGAGTGGCCCGATTTATCCAGGCACCTGCCGTCGCCGGGAACATCACGGTGCCAAACCTGTCGCTTTACGCATAACAACTGAATCCACTGAAATTTCCATGATCGATCGCGTGCAAGGTGCATGTACCTGGAATCTCGAACAGGACATCGGCGATTTCGTGATCCAGCGCGCCGATGGTCAATTTGCCTATCAGTTAGCGGTTGTTGTCGATGACGCGGAACAGGAAGTTACTGAAGTGGTACGCGGTGCGGATCTACTAAGTTGCACCCCCATGCAAATCCACTTGCAGCAGCTGCTGACCTATCCAACACCCGGTTATTTGCACTTACCGCTGGTAGTGAACACCGCTGGCCAAAAACTCAGCAAACAGAATCTGGCACCCCCGATTCCGATCAACAATCCCGTCCCGACACTGTTGTCAGCCCTGCAATTGATGGGTCAAAATCCTGATCCGCACCTGCGTTATGGCAGTGCTGAAGAAATTCTCGCCTGGGCGGTCACTACCTGGGACCCGGGCAAGCTTACCCACCTCATGGAAGTCACCAGTAACCACGCGTGAATTCGCCAAACCCTTGCCTTTAAGTGGGGACTCCGTACCCTTAATACAAAAAATATTCTATAGTGAGAGCAACATCACGGTGTCTGCGCGAACAAGCTCAGAACACTGTTACCAGAATAACTATATTGAGAGGTAACTTCATGTCCGATGAGAAAATTTATGATGTCCCCGCCAATTTCGCCGCACATGCCTTGATCTCAGAACAACAATATCAGGAGATGTATCAACGTTCCGTGAGCGAACCTGAGGCTTTCTGGTCGGAACAGGCCAACGTCTTTCTAGACTGGTCGCAACCATGGAACCGGGTGCTTGAGTGGGACTACAACAAAGCCTCGATCAAATGGTTTCAAGGCGGCAAGCTCAATGTCAGTTATAACTGTCTGGATCGCCACTTGGCCAAGCGAGGCGACCAGACTGCGATCATCTGGGAAGGCGATGATCCAAAGGAACAAAACAAAATCACTTATCGGCAATTACACGAGGCCGTCTGTAAATTCGCCAACAGCCTTAAGTCCAGAGGCATAAAGAAAGGGGATCGCGTGTGCATCTATATGCCCATGATCCCGGAAGCGGCGGTAGCCATGCTCGCCTGCACGCGCATTGGCGCCGTACATTCCGTTGTGTTCGGCGGTTTCTCACCGGAATCACTCAAAGATCGAATACTGGACTCCGACTGTCAAGCGGTGATAACCGCCGACGAAGGCCTGCGCGGCAGGAAAACCGTGCCCCTCAAAGCCAATACCGATCAAGCTCTGGCGGCATGTCCCAATGTACATACCGTGGTGGTGGTCAAACGTACCGGTGGCAAAATCAACTGGCATGCCAAGCGCGATGTCTGGTATCACGAGCTCACCCGCGACGCCGCCACTGACTGCCCGCCGGAACAAATGGACGCGGAAGACCCACTGTTTATTCTCTACACGTCGGGTTCAACCGGTAAACCCAAGGGAGTGTTGCACACTACCGGTGGTTATCTGCTGTTTGCCGCCATCACGCATAAATATATTTTTAACTATCAGGATGGTGATGTGTACTGGTGCACCGCCGACGTCGGTTGGATCACCGGTCATACCTACATCGTCTACGGCCCGCTGGCCAATGGCGCAATTACTCTTATGTTCGAAGGCATACCCACATACCCAGATGCCTCGCGTTTCTGGCAAGTTATCGATAAGCACGCGGTCAATATTTTCTATACCGCACCCACCGCAATTCGCGCCTTGATGCGTGAGGGCGACGCACCCGTAACAGCGACCTCGCGACAAAGTCTGCGCCTGCTGGGCAGTGTCGGCGAACCGATCAATCCGGAAGCCTGGGAGTGGTATCACAAAGTGGTGGGCGAAGGCCGCTGCCCTATCGTCGACACCTGGTGGCAAACGGAAACCGGCGGTATCCTCATAACTCCTCTGCCCGGTTGCACCGCACTGAAACCAGGTTCCGCAACCCGGCCATTTTTCGGAGTGGTACCGGCATTGGTGGATGATCAAGGCAAGATACTTGAAGGCGAAGCGGCCGGTAATCTGGTGATCACCCGGCCCTGGCCGGGCCAGATGCGTACCGTGTATGGTGACCAACAGCGTTTTTATGACACCTATTTCAAGATGTTTCCCGGAAACTATTTCTCCGGTGATGGTGCCCGCCGGGACAAGGACGGCTACTATTGGATCACCGGCCGTGTCGATGATGTGCTCAATGTTTCAGGACATCGCTTGGGTACCGCGGAGGTGGAAAGCGCATTGGTATTGCATGAAGCCGTAGCGGAAGCCGCAGTTGTTGGCTTTCCCCATGACATCAAAGGACAGGGTATCTACGCTTACGTAACGCCGATGGCCGGCATCACCGCCACGGACGAATTACGTAAACAATTGATCGACTTGGTACGCAAGGAAATCGGCGCTATCGCAAAACCGGACGTCATCCAGTGGGCGCCAGCGCTGCCGAAAACCCGCTCCGGGAAAATCATGCGACGTATCTTGCGAAAAATCGCCGCCAACGAGCTTGACAGTCTGGGTGACACTTCCACGCTCGCGGATCCGTCGGTAGTGGAGAACCTGATCAAAAACCGGCAGCAGCCTTAAGCCAGCGTTATTGGGTAATCTGATCGCAAGCACAGCAACAATCAATCACCATGCCCGCGCTGGTCGGTGTCCGGTGCGCCGCTTCAAGGGAAATACGACCATGGCCACAACCAGACTACCCGCAGTTGCAGGCATGTTCTACCCGGAAGACCCGGAGATCCTGCGCAATACTGTGCAATCCATGCTTGATCAGGCGATCGACAGTGGCGATGTTCCCAAGGCGCTGATTGTGCCGCACGCCGGCTACATGTATTCCGGTCCGGTGGCGGCAAGCGCCTATGTCCTGCTGCGTCAACGGACGGAAATTCGGCGTGTGGTATTGCTGGGGCCATCGCATCGCATTCCTCTAATCGGCATCGCCGCCAGTTCGGCATCGGCATTCGCAACACCACTTGGCAATGTAACCATTGATCAGGAGCTGGTGCGGACCCTGATCAACCACGGCATGGTAACCTGTCTGGACCAGGCGCATCAGCTGGAACATAGCCTGGAAGTACATCTGCCTTTTCTGCAGATGGCTTTACCTCAGGCATTCGATCTCTTACCACTGGTAGTGGGTGACAGCACCGCCGACGAGGTCAGCGGCTTGCTGGATTTCGTGTGGAACGGCCAGGAAACCCTGATCGTTATCAGCTCCGATTTGAGCCACTATCATGATTATGACACTGCACGTAACAAAGACCGCGCCACATCCCGCGCCATAGAAAATCTACGTTACCAGGATATTGGCTACGATGATGCCTGCGGTCGTAATCCAATCAGTGGTCTATTACGTCTGGCAAAGAAAAAAGCGCTGCACTGCAAGATGCTGGATTTGCGCAATTCCGGCGATACCGCCGGTACGCGCGATCAGGTGGTAGGTTACGGTGCCTATGTCATCCAATAGTGAAAAGGTATACAGCGCGGAGGAAAGTGACCGTCTGCTGGATATCGCACGACACTCCATCACTCATGGTTTTACGCATAATGTCAGCTTGCCGGTACCGTTGCCCTCCTGCACACCGGCGTTGCGTGAGCCGCGCGCCTGCTTTGTGACATTACAAATGTCCGGTCAGTTACGCGGCTGCATCGGCAGTCTGGAAGCACGCATGGCATTGGCTCAGGAAGTCAGCGACAATGCCTACCGCGCCGCTTTTCTAGATCCACGCTTCGACCCATTGACTCCTGACGAGTTGGGGCTCGTGTCGATAAGTGTATCCGTGCTGGCGCCGGCAATCCCACTGGTATTCACTTCCGAATCCGATCTGATAAAGCAGTTGCGTCCGGGCATAGATGGACTGATCCTGGAGTGCGGCCGACAGCGTGGCACTTTCCTGCCCAGCGTGTGGGATACTTTATCGAGGCCAGAAGATTTCTGGCATCAACTGAAGATAAAGACAGGCTTGCGTGCCGACTATTGGTCAGACACATTCCGTGTGTCGCGCTACACCACTATCTACATTGAAGAAAAAGGCCGGTGATCGTCCTCTAGGGTACCGGTACGCACATGCCGATGGATTTCGCGCCGCAATGACGGCCATCGATCCAGATTGCATTCACAAGTTTAGCACCGTTGAAATTTACCTCAGACAGTACAGCGCCTTTAAAATCGGCGTTCGACAAGTCCGCATTTTCCAGATTGACATTGCTGAGCGTCGCATCCTGAAACGACGCGTATGTCAATTGAGCTGATTGCATACTGGTATCCCGCAAGCTCGTACTGCGGAATACCGCGCCTTTGAGCTGCACATGTTCAAAGCGCGCGTGCGCCATTGTCACGCGTGTGAAATCGGCGTATTCCATCGCGCTGTAGCTAAAATCCGTATTACTCAAATCGCTGTCGTCAAAATGGGTGCTGTTCATCTGCGCTCGCCTCAGATCCAGACCGCGCAACGCCATGGTGGTTTTTTTACAATTTGACCAATTGACGCCTGGCACCGGTGATTGCAGACATTGAAACCCAAAGGGTTCCGATTCCGGGGTCAACAGTATTGAGATCAGCAGCACGCAGATAAAAATTCCGGTCACGCCCAGCGCAAGGATACGCGTACGTTGCTTGACTGGAGCGTCGTGCAGAGCAATCCTCCTGCGCTGCTGCCTGCTGCTCAACGTCAGCACATCTTCAATCTTTCGCCGGTCAACACCAGAGCGCTGCGGCACCTCCTCTTCCTGGCTGACTTCATAGCGCGGTTCCAGACGGCGATCACGGATACGCTCATCTTCGCGAACCCGCGCCAGACGCAGTCTCTCGCGTGCCGCAGGATCGCTTAAATCAGCTTTCAGTTCTTCCGGAAAAACATCTTCATGGTCCCGAGCCTGGCACCAGTTAATCTGGTCGGTGCTGATCTCATCAGTGGCGATGATACGCCCTAGTAACAAATAGCGACGAATCTGACCGGGGGGGAATGGACCGCGAATTACTGCACCACGTCGGGTGTACCACAACAAATGCTTACTTATGCCTGATTTCATTTGCTTACTGATCACACCAGCAAAGTTGGCCAATACCCGACTGGTTATCGGCAGGTATTGGCGTTACTGCAGGTAATGAACGCGAAATCAGGCGCTCAATTGAGATTTCTGCTGAATCTGCTTGATCGTAGTTATCAATTCAGCTTCGCCCAGGGAAAGGCCACACCGATCAACCAGCGCGTCCACTGGCGCACCCTGCCCCGCAAGATGCTGCGCAAACTGATATGTCCCCGATGTAGGCGTGTGCAGTTCGACTTGTCCCACCTGCTCGACAAGCGCGTTCAACTTATGCTCAGCAACGTCGATGCGCCGACTGATCCGGTCTTCGCCGGTATGTAGCGCGCGGCTGTCATGGCGCCAACGCCGTTCCAGCAATTCGAACTGGCTTTTCTGGTCACGTACCACCAGCCATAACAGTACTAAGCCGGTGAATGTCACCGCTTGTAATAACAGACCGATTACTGACAGGATAAGACTAGTTTCTGGCATTTTTCGCCCCCAAATTCACCAATTGTTAAAACAGGCTGGAATCATTTTGTTCATCCTGCACCACGAATTTCTCTAGATCTATGATGATCAGCAGTTCACCCTGTAAACTTGCCACCCCTTGAATGAACTGAGAACTGGCACGGTTACCCACATTGGGCGCAGATTCGATTTCATCGTGTCTTAAGTCCACGACATCTGCAACGCTATCAACCAGCATGCCGAGATAACAGTCCCTGATCTTGACGATTACGATACGTGATATTTCGTCTGGATCTTTGGACGGTAACCCGAAGCGCTTACGAGTATCGATTACGGTAACCACGTTGCCGCGCAGGTTGATGATGCCAATCACATAAGGAGGTGCCCCGGGCACAGGAGTAATTTCCGACATATGCAACACTTCCTGCGCCTGCATGACATCAATACAATATTTCTCATTGTCCAGCATAAAGGTGACCCAGCGCGAGACCAGATCGTCCTTCCGTTGCAGATCACCAAATGCCATTATAAATCCTCATGCCAAATCACCCTGCCGAGCCTCATTTATGCCTTCTTTACAGCACAATACGTACCACTGTTCAGTCATTTTCCGAGACAACCAGCAACTATTGCTGGCACATCCAATACCACACATTGCTCGCGTAAACTTGTACCAAGTAACCATTCTCGTGAGGTCCGGTCGCTACGCTGCCGAATATCCGTCGGATGAATTTTCTGCATGCCACCAATCCGATGGCAAGGCAACGCCCATTTGCCGCCCTGCACCACAACCAAACACCGGTATGGCGCCATGGGTGCCCGTAGGCTGGAACTTGCCGCCGCCGGCCGCAATAACTTACTGAGGTCCACGACCCGTGCCGTTGCCCCCTGGTAATCGATTGCACCGAGCATGCACGGATCGGCATCCTCGGGAAACTCGCAAACACCGCGCAATTCCTCTTTTCGAATCGCCAGTTTGAGACGCCCCCAATAAAATGTCAGATAGTCCTCAGAGGTCGTTGCCGGAAGGGACGCCGGAATCTCGCCCCCAAGTAGTTCATCAAAATATTCCAGCAGCAGCGCATCACTCCGGTCGTTGGTATACATCATTGTTCGAGTCTCCGCCTATTTATCCACTATTGTCCGGTCCACTAGCAACAAATGATCACAAAGTTCACGGTAGGCACAAACGCCTCGATCCTGGGGTGAACGTAGTGACAGGGGAATACCGGTACGGCTGGCTTCCCGAAATTCGGTGTTCACGGGAATCACCGGCTCCCAAACTTTGTTGCCGAATTGTTGCTTGATTTGTGCCAAGCTATGGCCCGCGGCTCGGGTGCGTTTGTCATACATGGTGGGCAAAATAACATAGGGTAATTCCCGTCCAGTCGAACGGCTGATCATGGTCAGCGTGTGCAGCATGCGCTCCAAGCCCTTGATTGCGAGAAATTCCGTTTGCACGGGAATAATAATCCGGTCGCAGGCAGCTAACGCGTTGACCAATAGAATACCAAGCGACGGCGAACAATCGATCAACACATGATCATACATGCCCGCGAATGCGCGAATACAATCCTTGATCACCAATCCCTTGCCGGTACGGGTCCCAAGCTTGCGATCCAGGGTCGCCATAGAACAGGTTGCTGGAATCAATTGCAGATTATCGAAATGAGTTTCTTGAACCAGCTTGCGCACGCCATTGGCATCCGGCGCATGATCAGCGATAAACAACTCATAGACCCCGAGACGGACGGTTTCAGGATTGTAATCAAAATAGATGCTCAGGGATCCTTGCGGATCCAGGTCAAGCATCAACACTCGCTTGCCCTGTCGGGCAAGCAGGCCAGCAAGCGTCACAACGGTTGTGGTCTTGCCCACGCCTCCCTTCTGGTTGGCAATGGTCCATACTTGGGGCATTGCCAACTGCTTGCCAACAGTACCGGAAGCCGTTTGATCATGCACCCTGCCGGCCACCGGCGCGGCAACACCATTATGAATTACCCGTGTCATATCTTATCTATTCCCAGGCTGGGTATGGCATTGCGGGGACTGCTCGATATCACCAGCACTACGCGTCGATTTTGCCTGCGTCCCTGTTCCGTATTATTGCTGACCTTGGGTCGATGCTCTCCATATCCGACCGCGACCATGCGCCCCGGGTCGATACCGAGCTTGGTGAACAAGTGCACCACGCTGGCGGCACGTGCAGCGGATAACTCCCAGTTCGACGGAAATACGGAAGTCTGGATCGGCAGGTTATCGGTAAAACCTTCTACCTCTATATATAGAGTATTCTTTGCCAGCGTGGCAGCGGTTCGGGACAGGATATCCACAGCCGCCGAAAACAGCGTCGCACTACCAATGGCAAATAACAGTTCCGAGTTGATTTCCACGACGATAGAATCCTTGTTACGATCCACGCTTATCAAACCACGTACTACCAGGTCGTCGAAGCCGGAACTTACTTGCTCTGCCAGTTGCTGCATGGCATTCATTTTTAACGCTTTCTGTGACAGACTCTCTTGCAATGGTCGCGCCGGTATCGGCACAATTTGCGGCACCGGTGCCAGAGCTTGATCCGACACCCGGCTTTCCGCCGCCGGTGCCGGCACCAGATTGCTGGCATCCGCGCTGAACGCACGCACGATGGAATCTGAAAGCACCCGATACTTGCCCTCATTTACCGAAGAAATCGAGTACATCACCACAAAGAATGCAAATAGCAGCGTGATGAAATCCGCGTAGGATATCAACCAGCGGTCGCGATTCGATTCTTCCTCCAGTCTTTGTCTGCGTCGCATCAGTTTTTCTCTACTTGAGATATCCCTTAAGTTTGATTTCAATATTTCGGGGATTTTCCCCTTCAGCTATCGACACAATACCTTCCACCAACATATCGCGAACCATCGACTGACTGGCGATCAATGCCCGAAGCTTGCCGGCGATGGGAATGAACACCAGATTCGCCATACCGACTCCATAGATGGTCGCCACAAATGCCGTAGCTACCCCCGCCCCCAACATAGCGGGGTCGGCGAGATTTTGCATGACATGTATTAAACCAATTACCGCACCGATAATTCCGATAGTGGGGCTATAGCCGCCAAGACCGTCCCAGACTTTAGCGGCCAGTATATCCTTCTGCTCCTGGGTATCGATTTCCACTTCCATAATGCTGCGTATCATCGCCGGCTCACTGCCGTCTACCAGAAGTTGCAAAGCTTTTTGAGCAAACAAGTCTTGCTCTTCTTCGACCATCGCTTCCAACCCCAGCAGGCCTTCCTTACGGGCGATATTGCTCCAACTGACAATTTTCCGGATCTGTATCAACTGCACGCTCGGCGGCGGCAGAAAAATCCATTTCAACAACCGCATGGCGCGCACAAAGGTATCGGGTTGCGATTGCACCATAACCGCACCCAAAGAGCCGCCAAATACTATCAGCAACGCCGGACCATTGAGCAGGGAATCGAGTTGGCCGCCTTCCAAGGATTGACCAATCAATATGCCACTGAATCCGATTATTAACCCTAGTATACTAAGGATATCCACCGATCAATAACCTGTGCATCTAACCATGTACCTGTATCGGATAACGCCCCGATCTCAACAGTGGAAATCAATGCTCCGTTAGCCCGCCACTGCGTGCACAGTCAAGAGTTCCTGTAGATCCAAAATCAGGGCCACTCGTCCATTGCCGGTGATCGTGGCGCCTGCCAATCCCCTGATTCTTTGCAGCATGGGGCCCAGCGGTTTTATTACCACCTCTTCCTGACCGATTAAGTCATCCACCACCAATCCAATTTGCTGGCTTCCAATATTGACCACCACCACATGCCCCTCGTGGGGAAAATGGCTGACCGCGCGTTGCGTCGACAACCAACGAGCCAAATAAAACACCGGCAACACCCGGTCGCGTACCAGCACCACCTCCTGGCCATCCACTTTATTGGTACGGGTCAGGTCTATGTTCAGTATTTCGTTGACATTCACCAAGGGCAGTGCATAAACCTGTGCGCCAAGATGCACCATCAATGTTGGCATGATAGCCAGCGTCAGTGGCACCTTAATGGTGAGCGTGGTACCCATGCCGACGGTGGAATCAATATCAACCGAACCATTGAGTTGATTTATTCGACTGCGTACCACATCCATGCCCACGCCGCGCCCGGAGACATCGGAAATTTCTTCTTTCGTGGAAAATCCCGGCATGAAAATCAGATTGAAGCAATCTTTCTTATCCAGACGTTGCGCCGCCACTTCATCCATTAAGCCTTTCTCGACAACCTTTTGTCGAAGTTTTTCCGCATCGATGCCCGCACCGTCGTCCTGGATCGACAATAAGATGTGATCCCCCTCTTGGCGGGCTGCCAGAATTACCGTTCCCATCGACGGTTTGCCGGCGCGTTCTCGCACTTCCGGAATTTCGATACCGTGGTCAACCGCGTTGCGTACTAAATGCACCAGTGGATCGGCAAGCGCATCAACCAGATTTTTATCCAGGTCCGTCTCTTCACCCACCAATTCAAGTTGTACCTGCTTTTTCAGAGTACGCGACAGATCGCGTACCACGCGCGGGAACCGGCCGAAAACTTTTTTCACGGGTTGCATGCGCGTTTTCATCACCGCTGCATGTAAATCGGACGTAACAATATCGAGATTCGCGACCACCTTCGCGGTAACGTCATCTATACGACTGCTTTCTAATGTCGATATGCGATTCCGTACCAGTACCAGTTCACCGACCAAATTCATAATATGATCCAGGCGCCTGGTATCGACCCGAATACTGTTGTCCGCTTGCGCGGCACTGCTGGCGTCATGGGTGTTGCCGGGGGCAGTCTTACCTGCGTGTTCGGGCTGGACCGGATTTCGAGTGCTCGCGGTTACCGCAGGTCGAGTTACCGCTGACGGTACCGGGGGCGCTGGTTTACTGGCGGGAGTCGGATCTCCGGCAATACCCCGGTCTGCGCCCGGAACGCCGCTTTTTCCATGGAGGCTATCCAACAGGGCATCGAATTCCGCCTCGGAAATATCTGCGGTTGACGCGGCCACCGGCATCGAGGGCTTAACCGGCGAAAGCGGGGTCGAAATGCGCGCGGTATTATCTATCTTTCCGGGCACACCGGATGACCCGTGTAACTGGTCCAACAGGGCGTCAAACTCCGCTTCCGTTATGTCGTCGCTGGTTTCCGCGCCGTGGGAAATTACAGCGCTGCCGGGAGCGCCACCCCTGCCATGCAATTCATCCAACAACGCGTCAAATTCATCTTCTGATATATCGTCACTGGAAATTGTCGCCAATTGCGCTGGCGGATTATTGTCGGCAGGAACAGCCGACGCTGGAACCTCCGCAGCCGCCAGCAATTGTTCAAACTCCTGGTCCACGGGATCGCTGACGTCTGCTCCGGCGCCTGACTGCGTCTCAGGCGGTGCCTGGGGCGGTTTGGACAGTTGTTCGAGTGCCGAAATTAATGAATCCGGAGCATGCACCGGATTCTCGCCGGCGCGCAAACTGGCAAACTGGTTGTTAACGACATCCAGTACCGGCAAAATCACGTCCATGAGTTCTGCATTCACCTGCCGCACACCGTTACGCAACAGGTTAAAAACGTCTTCCGCCCGATGACAAACCGCGACGATCGCGTGCAATTGCAAAAATCCGGCACCACCCTTAATAGTGTGGAATCCGCGGAACACCGCATTTAGCAGCGCATGATCATCTGGACGGTGTTCAAGATCGACCAGTTGTTCATTCAACAAATCGAGAATTTCTCCAGCTTCCGTGAGAAAGTCACCCAACAATTCATGATCCGCATCCAATCCCATGGTTACCTCGGATTCTCTACGAATCTGTGTCGCTTATGGCCGCGCATGCAACCGTGCTCTCATAAAACATGTTAATGGTCCGCCAGCCAATCATGACATGCAGCGCCATGCGACTTCCCCGATTTGATAACTAACGTGTATCGTATTTGCGTGTGCTGCACCAACGTGGCATTTGCGTTACTTGGCAGCGTCGACACGCGCGAATATTTTGTCGATCTTTTCTTTCAGCGTCACTGCGGTAAACGGCTTAACAATATAGCCATTCACCCCTGCTTCCGCTGCAGTGATGATCTGTTCGCGTTTCTGCTCCGCCGTAACCATTAATACCGGAAGAGATTTCAATTGCGCGTCGGCACGTACCGCACGCAACAAATCAATGCCTTGCATACCGGGCATATTCCAATCGGTAATCAAAAAGTCAAAGCCACCGGCCTGCAACATCGGCAAAGCAGTCAAACCGTCATCCGCCTCCTGAGTATTGTTGAGGCCAAGATCACGCAGCAGATTCTTGATGATTCGCCGCATCGTCGAGAAGTCATCAACGACTAAGATGCGCATATCTTTATTCAACGGCATTCTCCAAATCGAGCTATGTCATTACATATGTTGTCAAAGTTGACGAAAACTTGATGCTTTGACTGCAAATTTTTGTGACAAATCCACACATCCTATAAACTTAAGGCTGACAGCGGTGTTACCACTGTCAGCCTCATGCAACCACTGATAAATCGCTAACGAATAAAACTTCAGTTATTCCAACTGCTCATGCGTGCCTGTAACCGGATAACTGCCTGACTGTGAATCTGACTCACACGCGACTCACTTACACCGATCACCGCGCCAATTTCCCGCAAATTCAGCTCCTTGTCGTAATAGAGTGACATCACGAGTCGTTCACGTTCCGGTAAACTGGCGATCGCTTGCGATAAGTTCCGCTTGAAATCTTCTCTCTGCAGGCCTTCCAGGGGTTCAGGCAGCGACTCGGAAAGACCGCAAGACATGGAATCATCATCCACGCCCAGGTCGTCATAACTGAAAACCTTATGACCATTGGCATCCTGTAATAAATGATGATATTCATCGAGGCTCAAGCCAAGTGAATCCGCTATTTCATGGTCTCTGGCGTCACGTCCGGTACGATTTTCAATCTCGCGAACCACTTCCGCTACCATACGCGCTTTGCGATGCACGGATCTTGGAGCCCAATCATTCTTCCTGATTTCGTCCAGCATCGCGCCACGAATCCTGATACCGGCGTAGGTTTCAAAGCTGGCGCCTTGGTCGGAATTGTAGTTGCGGGCGGCTTCTAACAGCCCAATCATTCCCGCCTGTATCAAATCGTCAGGTAATACACTGGGCGGAAGTCTGCTAATCAGGTGATATGCTATGCGTTTTACCAACGGTGCATACTTCGCCACCAGATCGTCGTCCTTATTCTTTTTTTTCCCCGAAACCTGCTTTGCCAAATGTGGTGCCGTTGCGCTCATTACTAACACCCCTCAGAAACACGACTTGCGTGTATCAAACGCTCCAGGAAAAATTCCATATGGCCCTGAGCCCGGGTGGGCAAAGGCCATGCATAAGCTTTCTGTGCAATCTTACGGATAGCGACGGCTGCTTTACTGCGCGGGTAAGCTTCAATAACCGCTTTTTGTCTTTGTACCGCGCGCTTCAAATACTCGTCTTGCGGTATTGATCCAATGAAATCAAGGGCCACATCCAGATACCTGTCGGTTACCCTCAGGAGTTTATTAAACAGCGTGCGACCATCCTGACTGCCATCGACCATATTGGCTATTATGCGAAACCGGCTGACGCCAAACTCCTTGCTCAAGACCTTTATCAGCGCATAAGAATCGGTAATCGCCGCCGGCTCATCGCACAGCACGACGACCACTTCCTGAGCTGCGCGACTGTAACTGGTAACGTTCGGAGAAATCCCTGCCGCGGTATCGATAATCAAGGTATCGATGTCCGCGCCCAGGTCACTGAAAGCGTTGATTAATCCCGCATGTTGCGCCGATCCCAGGGCAGCGAGTTTCGAAAGGCCGGAAGCCGCGGGTATGACCCGCACTCCGGCGGGCCCGCGCATGATTATATCCGCAAGCGCCATTTCGCCGCTGAGTACATGACTAATATTGCTCAGCGGTTTCAGCCCGAGTAACACATCGACATTTGCCAACCCCATATCGCCGTCAAGCAACAGCACTTTTTTACCGTCCTGCGCCATGGCCACCGCTAGATTTACCGATACGTTAGTCTTGCCAACGCCACCTTTGCCGCCAGTAATCGCAACCACTTGCACGGGACGTGAGGCGCCCGGCCAGCGCGATTGCGCTTCCTGATCCTGAATCAACTCAGACGTTAGCATTTACCATATTTCCTGTTTTTACTTTTTCCAACACTTCATCCCCGGTAGATCCAGGGGTTCGTTGCGCCATGGTGATCGCTTGCTTAATTAAAGATGTCGCGGTTGCCTGATGCATATCTTCCGGTACTTTTTGGCCATTACTGACATATGCGATGGGCAACTTGAACTTGATGGCTGCAGATAACGCGCCACCGAGATTTACGCACTCATCCAACTTGGTAAAAATACAACCGGCCAATGGTATGCTTTGATATGCTTTGACAATCTGCGCGTAACTTCTCGCCTGTGTCGCCGCGGACAATACCAGATAATTGACACTCTCAGGCATCGCTTTCTGTATCATCTCCAACTGCTGATGCAGACGTTCATCACGTTGACTGATACCGGCGGTATCGACCAGGATAAGTTTTTTATCGTGTAACATATTGATAGTGTCGGCCAATGCACCCGCATGCTTGGTGCCATATACCGCTATTCCCAGGATACGCGCGTAGGTTCGCAATTGTTCATGAGCACCGATTCGGTAGTTATCTGTGGTAATAAGGGCAATGTTCTTGCTGCCGAACTTTAGGGAATAATTCGCCGCCAACTTTGCGATGGTCGTGGTCTTGCCCACACCGGTTGGACCCACCAGACTGATAATGCCACCCTTTTCCATTATATCTGCCTGCACCAGCGGCAAAGCCTTGCCGATATTCAGCAATATTGCGCGCCAGGCTTTTACAAAACTGAGACTGTCGTCTATTTTGTCAGCTTCCCTCCGACAAATATCCGCATCAAATCCATAACTCACCAGATATCGGATCAACTTACTGCGCAGCGGATGCCGTCGCGCCATTTCGCCAAAAGCCAATCCTTCCAACTGGGACTCCATCATGTTGCGCAGTACGCCAAGTTCCGATTGCAAGTCTTTCAATGCCACCGGGGTGATAACCCCGGAGTTTGCTCGGCGTGTTGGCGAAGTCACCGGCAAATTAGGCTTGGACGTTGCCGGTATCCTGGACGCGGGCGCGTTTGGTGCCGAAGCTGCGACTGCTGGCTTCAACCCAGATTTTACCTCCGCTGTTTTTAATTCTGCAGGTTTATCGGTGGCCGATACGGCCGGCGCTTGCGCGGGACTAGCAATGGAAATTTCTTGATCTGTCGACTCGTCCTCGGGACTGGAATCCGCTGCGGGTGACACGATACTTACGCGAAACAAAGTTTCGTCGTAATCCACGGCGGCGACAATTTCAATACCCTCTGCTGTTTTGGCATTGGATATAATGACCGCTTCTGGTCCTAAATCTTTGCTTACATTGCGGATGGCTTGCCGCATATCGGACGCCACGAATCGTTTAATTTTCATATATGCATATAACCGGATTAGACGTTAATATCACTGGTTGCATCGCTACGCCGCTGACTTCCCGCCAATCGCGGCAACAATCTTTATTTGTTTGTTATCCGGCACTTCATTGAAAGCCAACACATGAATCACCGGAGATGCTTGTCGCAAAAGCCGCGCCAACAAAGGTCGTATCACCGAAGAAACCAGTAATATCGCTGGTTCGCCCGCGACCTCCTGCCGCTGAGCTTGCATCACCAATGACCGTTGTAAACGCTCCGCTAAACCAGGTTCAATACCAACCCATTCTTCAGAGCCGGACTTTACTGCTTGATGCAATATGTGTTCCAGCGACGCGTCCAATGTCATTACCGGAATTTCAGTATCCATTCCGTTGATCTGCTGAATAATTGAGCGCCCCAAAGCCACCCGCACAGCCGCAGTCAATACGACAGGGTCTTGACTGACTCCCGCATGGTCCGCCAAGGTTTCGGCGATACTGCGTATGTCGCGAATGGGTACGTTTTCTTCCAGCAAGTTTTTCATCACCTTTAATACCGTACCGAGTGACATCGCCTTGGGAACCAGTTCTTCTATCAGTTTCGGCGCGCTTTGGGCGAGCTTGTCCAAGAGGTTCTGTACCTCCTCGCGTCCCAGAAGTTCATGGGCATGGGTTTGCAGCACATGACTTAAATGGGTCGCCACCACGGTACTGGCATCCACTACGGTATAGCCTAAGGACTGTGCATGGTCTTTGTCTGTGCTGTTGATCCAAATTGCAGGCAAACCAAAGGCGGGATCTCGGGTTTTAATTCCCGCTAAATCGCCAAACACCTGCCCGGGATCAATCGCGAGCTCACGATTAGTATGGATATCCGCCTCGCCGACACTGACACCCATTAATATTATGCGGTAGGTGCTGGGCGCCAAATCCAGGTTATCCCGGATATGAACCGCAGGTACCAGAAAGCCCAAATCCTGCGAGAGTTTCTTGCGCACACCCTTGATCCTGGCCATCAACTGCCCGCCCTGATTCTTGTCTACCAAGGGAATAAGCCGATAACCCACTTCGAGGCCAATGAGATCCACTGGCTGAACATCGTCCCAGCTTAAATCGACAGGTTCGGTTTTTTCAGGTATCGGGATGGGTTGTGCGTCGGCCTCGGCCTGGTGTTTTTGCTTTCGGGACATATACTGCGCCAGACCCGCGATCATCGACGCCAATGTCAAGAATGCCACATTGGGCATGCCCGGTACGAAACCGACGGTGGCCATAATCCCCGCCGTGGTATAAAGGGCCCTTGGGCGCTCGAACAGTTGATTAATAACCTGGCTGCCCAACTCGACAGAAGATGACACCCGGGTGACAATGATACCGGCGGAAGTCGCCAGCACCAGTGCAGGTATTTGCGCGACCAGGCCGTCGCCGATGGTCAGCAATGTGTAATTCTGCATGGCCTGCCCCATCGCCATATTGTGCTGTACCACGCCCACCACCAGACCACCAATAATGGTCACCAGCATAATGATAATGCCGGCGACGGCGTCACCGCGCACAAATTTGCTGGCACCGTCCATGGCACCGTAAAAATCCGCCTCCTGGACAATTTCAGCGCGCCGCGCCAAGGCTTGTTCCTGGGTGATCAGACCGGCGTTTAAGTCCGCGTCCACCGCCATTTGCTTGCCCGGCATCGAATCCAAGGTGAACCGTGCGCTGACTTCCGAGATGCGCGTTGCACCTTTGGTGACTACGACAAAATTGATCACCACCAAAATCGCAAATATTACTATGCCGACCGCGTAATTGCCGCCAACCACAAAATTACCGAAAGCCTCGATGACACGTCCTGCCGCATCCGTACCATCGTGGCCGTGCAGCAACACAACCCGTGTCGAGGCGATATTGAGACTTAAGCGCAGTAATGTCGCGACCAGCAGAATCGTTGGGAATACCGACAAATCCAGAGGCTTACCGGTATAAACGCTGCCGAGCAACACAATCATTGACAAGGCGATATTAAAAGTAAAAAGCATATCGAGCATGAACGGTGGCAATGGAACGACGACCATCGCCAATAACATCAGCACCAGTATCGGTATGCCAAAACCGCTGCGTAAAATAACCCGCAAACTCGACATTACGTTGGGAGTCATGGTTTAGTCATCCCTCCGTAGTTCATCGGGAATGGGAAACTCCGGTACTTCCTGGGACTTGGCGGACTGCGGTCCCGTGGCGCGCCGAAGTTGATAGACATATGCAAGCAACTGAGCCACGGCAAGAAACAGACCCGCGGGAATTTCGCGGCCTACTTTCGCGTGATAGTACAAGGTACGCGCCAGAGGCGGGCTGCGCACAATGGGTACATCATGTTGTACACCGATGTCCCGTATTTGCAATGCCATGAGATTCATACCTTTGGCGACCACTATCGGCGCGTTGTTCTTATCTGGTTGATATCGTAAGGCGACGGCATAATGGTTCGGATTCATGACGACAACATCCGCCTTCGGTACTTCGGAGATCATGCGCTGATTGGCGCGCTCCCTTTGTAATTGGCGCATTCGACCGCGCAAGTGTGGGTCACCGTCAGACTGACGCAACTCATCTTTCTGCTCCTGCTTAGTCATCCGCAATTGGCGGGTATGCTCCCACAGCTGCACCGGTACATCGATGGCGGCAATCAGAACCATGGCGGAACAAAATACCAGCAAACCCAACCCTGCCTGCATGCCGATCTCATGCAACGCGACTTCGATGGGCATGGTACTCATCAGTAACAAGGTATCCGCTTGATGCCAGATCCAGCCCGCGGCAATCGTTCCCACCAGCATGAACTTCAATAGAGCCTTGACCAATTCGGCCAGCCCCCGGGTAGAAAAGATCCGCCCCAATCCCTTGATTGGATTCAGCTTGCCAAAATTCGGCTTGAGTTGCTCTGCGCTGAATACCATACCGCCAAGGGCCATCGGCGCAGCAAGCGCCACCAGCAGCATGACGATCAGAAACGGTACCAATAACAAAAGCCCATCGGTGATCGCATTCACCAGCTTGTTCATAAGCTGGTTGCTATCCATCACTGTCGCGCGATCCATGCTCAGATGGCTCGTGGCTATGTGTATCATGCCATCTGCGAGATATGCGCCTGATGCCATAAACACCAGCGCCGCTGCCACCATTACCAACGTCGAATTCAGCTCCCGGGAACGTGCCACCTGACCTTTGCGACGCGCATCCTCGCGTCGCTTACCACTAGGTTCTTCTGTGCGGTCTTCTTGTTCTTCTGCCACCTACCCTCCCAGAAAAACACGTTCAATAAATGACATCGAACCAATCAGCCCCTGGGTGAACAAAGGTACGATTGCCGGTAAACTCACCATTACTACGATGAACCCTACAGTCAGCGTGATAGGAAAACCGATAGACATGATATTGAACTGCGGTGCCGCTCTCATGACCACACCCAAGGCGACATTGACCAGCAATAGCGCCGCGAGCGCCGGCAACGCCAGTAACACGCCGCTGCTGAAAATCTCGCCGGCCCATTGCACCATCTGCCACAGCATTTCCTGTTCCATCCCGCCAATTCCTACGGGCATGGCGGTAAAGCTATGGGAAAGCACCTCGATCAATAATAAGTGCCCGTTGAGGGCAAGAAACATCAAGGACGTGAGATAAATATAGAACTGACTTAAAACCGGTACGGAAACGCCACCTTGCGGATCAACCACTGTGGCAAACCCAAGTCCCATATTGGTGGCAATGATTTGGCCACCAACTATAAATATATTAAACAACATGTTTACGACCACGCCGATCGACAAGCCGATAAGTAGTTGCTGTAACAGAATCAGGAATGCCTGCGGACTGAATAGTTCAATAACGGGTCCGGGCGGGATCAGGGGCACCAGTAAAACAGTAATGGCCATGGCAAAAACCAGTTTTACCTGAGATGGTACGAATTGCACGCCAAATATCGGCGCCGCGCCGACCAAACCCGCGATCCTGAAAAACGGCCACAAGTACGCACTCACCAGGGTGTTTATTTCTCCTGCCGCTACGCTAACCAAGGCCATGTCACCACCCGTATCTGTCGACGGTTAACCGATAAGACTTGGGATGTTATCGATCAGGCGCCTGGTATAATCGACGACCAGTCCCAGCATCCAGGCTCCCCCTACGAGAAGCACTACAAACATCACCAGCAGCTTCGGTATAAACGTTAGTGTCATTTCATTAATTTGAGTCGCTGCCTGAAACATGCTCACCAAAACACCGATCAGCAGTGACGGAATCAATATGATCGAAAGCAATAAAACAGTGATTTCTATGGCCTGCCGCCCGATCGTAACAATGGTATCCGGTGTCATGACATCCTCCTAGACATAAAAACTCGAAGCCAAGGTTCCGATCAACAGCGTCCATCCGTCAACCAGCACAAACAGCATAATTTTGAATGGCAGGGCTATTATCATTGGTGACAACATCATCATACCCATAGCCATCAACACGCTGGCCACCACTAAATCGATGATTAAAAACGGTATGAAAACCAGAAATCCGATTTGAAATGCTGTTTTCAGCTCACTGGTTACAAATGCCGGTAATAATGTGGCAAAGGGCACATCATCAAGATTAGACGGCATTACTTGGTTGGCGATCCCGGAAAACATGGTCAAATCGGTTTCCCGGGTCTGATTCATCATAAAATGTCGAATCGGCACCTTGGCGCGATCAAGTGCTTCATGCATTTCAATCTTTTCTTCCACATATGGTTGCAACGCATTCTGATAGACATTGGTAAACACCGGAGTCATGATAAAGAACGTCAAAAACAGCGCCAATCCTATCAATATTTGATTTGGCGGAGCGGATTGCAGGCCGACCGCTTGTCTAATAATGGCCAGCACGATAATAATGCGCGTGAATGATGTCATCATTATCAAAGCCGCCGGCAGGAAAGTCAGCGCGGTCATCAAAGCGAGCACTTGCAAGCTTAAAGTAATCGTTTGTTCGCCGGATTTCCCAGTAACAATAGACAATGCAGGAATACCTGGGTCCGCCGCCAGCGCCAAGGCCGGTAACCAAAGAGTGATCAGGAAACACAATAAAACCAGGATAAATCGCATGCTCGTTACCGCCATTGTTGTGTAGCTACACGTCCTTACCATACCTGTCATGAAGAATGCCCATGAGGCGATTTTTAAACGGAATTTCCGGCATTCCCGGCTCACGCACCACCAGACGATCTTTCAATTCCGCCAGGCTCGCAATCCGGCCTGGCGTAATACCCAGCAATAGTTGCTGTTCCCCTACTTGCACGACAATAATTCTTTCACGCGGCCCGATCGACATACCCGCGACTATTTTCAGCGCGCCGCTATGCGACATTTGCCAATACCCCATTCGCCGCAACACCAACGCGCCACCGACAATCAGTGCCAGAATAATCCCCAACCCCAACACCACCTGCACCAGTGTTCCGGCGGATATAGGATCCGGCGGTGCCGCGGCACCGGCACCACGCACCACTTCCGCCCCCTCTGCTGCTGACTGCAGCAGACACATCAAGACAAAGCCTGTGCGTGACACACCATGATTCATTTCAATTTCCTGATACGTTCCGAGGGACTGATGACATCAGTCAATCTGATACCGTATTTCTCATTGACGATCACCACTTCCCCATGTGCGATCAGCGTGCCGTTCACCAGAATGTCCAGAGGTTCTCCGGCAATCCTGTCCAGCTCCACCACCGAGCCCTGATTCAAGTGCAGTAAATTTCTGATACTGATACTGGTTCGGCCAACTTCCATGGCGAGCGTTACCGGAATCTCCAGTATCACATCCAGATTCGTTTCTTCCATAGTCGGACCGCTGCCCTTCGACTCCAGGGCGTCCAGTGACGCTGCGTTGATTTCACCAGATGATTTTCCGGCTTGCTGAGCCAGCGCCGCTTCCCAT
Organism: Gammaproteobacteria bacterium; assembly: GCA_024641505.1. Lineage (GTDB taxonomy): Bacteria > Pseudomonadota > Gammaproteobacteria > SG8-11 > SG8-11 > UBA6920. The sequence goes on along the minus strand of JAHECY010000001.1, from coordinate 137,409 downwards.
TCATCCGCGGCTTGTTGCTGGTCAGAATTTCCATTGTCACTCATAACATTACCCCGTAACTAATCGTCATTTCAGGCGTCATCCTTGGGTATGTAACCCCGCACCACTTGAATTGCCAGATTGCCTCGGTGCACGCCGTGCCTACCGATAAAAACCGGTACCCCTTCCGCCCTGGCCAGCAGGTATTGCGGCATTTCAATGGGAATAATATCTCCCGGCTCCAAGTCAAGGATCTCTCGCAACGTCAACTCGGTGTGTGACAGCTTTACCGCCAACTCCACCCGGGCATTACCAACATCCTCGCGTAATGCGTTAATCCAACGTTCATCATTTTCTGTACGGTCACTTTGGATGCCGGCATCCAGCAATTCCCGCATCGGTTCGAGCATGGAATAAGGCATGGTGACATGAAGATCGCCACCACCACCCTCCAATTCAATGTGAAATGTACTGACCACAACCACTTCCGTCGGGCTTACAATATTGGCGAAATGCGGATTGACCTCGGTATTGAGGTACTGAAATTCCACATCCAACACCGGCGCCCAGGCTTCTTTCATGTTTTTATAAACACCTTCCAGCATCAAAGTAACCACTCGCATTTCAGTCTGCGTGAATTCTCGACCTTCGATCTTCGCGTGAAACCGGCCATCGCCACCAAAAAAGTTCTCCACCACGGAAAAAACCAGCTTCGGATCGAACACCACCAGCGCACTGCCGCGCAAGGGGGGAATTCGCGTCAAATTCAAGCTGGTGGGAACAAAGAGTGAATGTACATATTCGGCGAATTTCAGCATCTGCACACCACCGACCGAGATTTCCGGCGTGCGGCGCAGCAGATTGAACAGACTGATACGAAAATAACGCGCGAATCTTTCGTTGATCATTTCCAGGGTGGGCATACGCCCGCGAACAATCCGGTCCTGACTGGCAAAATCATACTGTTGAACCTTGCCCTCCGTGCCCGCTTCACCTCCGGCACCGATGTCACCGTTGTCGACGCCGTGCAGCAAAGCGTCGATTTCATCTTGCGACAAGAGGTCATTTACCGCCATATGGTTACTGCATTACAAAACTTGTGAAATACAGGGCTTCAATTGCGGAATCACCCACTTCGGTATCCATAATCTTTTTTACTTCCTCCAGTGCCGCCGAACGCAGCTTTTCCTTACCTTCCAAGGTAGCCACATTGTCATAGGTCTGACTCCCGAATAAAAACACCAGATTGTTGCGGATCGCGGGCATATGCTTCTTGATATGTTCTTCCATATCCGGATTACGCGTCATGACTTCCACGTTGATCTGTAAAAAGCGCGCTGGCCCTTTGCCCTCGAAATTGACAACGAATGCAGGATCCAGTGGCAAATAAATAGCCTGACTGTGCTCAGCTTTCGGCTCTTCGACAACTGTCTCTTCCCCGTCCGTGGTGGCTACTTCCTGAGTTTTATCTTTGCCCCCTGACAGCACACCTGCAAAATACAAGGTCCCTAAAATCGTACCCACAACGAATACTAGCGATAAAATAACGGTCAATATAATCATTACCCAAGGCACGGATTTTGTCTGTGGTTTTTCCTGGGTCTCCTCTTCTTTGGCCATATATAGTTCCCTGCTGGATTAACACGTTGAAGTTTCAAGACTTGTGCAAACAATATGCCATGGGCAATTCTTGTTATTTTATTTTGTTTAACAGAGGGTTATAATGGATTTACCGGATGCTGACAGTTATTTGACTCGTTATTCTCAGACAACATCCGTGAAAACATCGCTTTCACAAAACGCGCCCGACATTATTATCAATATTATTAATATGTAATATTCTTGCCTTGAACTGACGGCCGAATCCACTTGCAGCACTACCGGCCACAATTCTCGTCAGGACCTGTATTATCTAGAATCGCTGACGTCGTTGTTAATGGAGAAACTAAGCATGCAGATACGTTTCCGGCAGGCCCCGTCTCAAGATCGGACCCCCCTGAATTCCTTCAGTACCCACTGTACCGTTGAACGTTGGCTGCTTGTCATTACCTGCTGCCTGCTGGCACTTCCGGTCAGCGCATTCGACTATTTTCAAGCTTTGCCGGAGCAACCTCTGGTACCCCGAGACAATGCCATGACCGCGGCAAAGATCGACCTTGGCAAGACACTGTTTTTCGATCCCCGGCTGTCCATGGCAGGGAATTTAACGTGTGATTCGTGCCACTCCTTGAGCAGTGGCGCCAACGACGGTCGCGCAGTGTCGATGGGCGCAGCTTCCACGCATACCCGTCGTTCAAGTCCCACGCTACTCAATATTGGTCTGCAGACGGTCTATTTCTGGGATGGTAGAAGTAAATCTCTGGAAAATCTCGTTGTTGAACACTTATCCGCGCCTGACATCATGGGAGTGCACGATCTGGTTCTGGTGGAACGACGCTTACAGGCGTTAGAGGAATACCAAATCGCATTTAACAATGCGTTTGGCGACGACAGTCCCGCACTGACCACAGGAAACATTGCCAAAGCACTGGCGACTTTCATGCGCTCACTGATGACGCCCGGCAGCCGTTTCGACCTGTATATCAAGGGCGATGCCACGGCGTTATCCGCTCTCGAGAAAAAAGGTATGGAATTGTTTAACCAGGTGGGTTGCCTGGCATGTCATTTTGGCGTCAATTTTGCGGGACCGGCTCCGGGACCCGCCATGCAACTTGGCGACGGGTTTTACGAGTTATTTCCAAACCATCCCGGTACTGCTTATGACAGCGAACTGCGTCTACTCGACGATCTTGGCGTCTATGAAGTGACCAAGAATCCCGCTGACAAGCGCTTGTGGCGCGTACCGCCGCTGCGCAATATCGCACTAACCGCGCCGTATTTCCATAACGGTTCAGCCCCCGACCTCGAGTCCGCGATACGCGTCATGGCCATCACCCAACTTAAGAAAGAATTGAATACACAGGAGGTTACCGCCATCAAGGCCTTTCTGGTAGCGCTTACCGGGGTACCTCCGGATATAAAATTACCGGTTCTACCGAATTCACCAGGCGTGTCTTTCAGAAGCTTTGTGCGGCAATAATGCGCCAAACACTGTTGCTTGGTGGACCAGCATAAAATCGTGCCACGGGTAACCGTCATAGTCTGCCAGTCTCGAAATCGATTGGATTGGATTGGATTAGATATGCAAGGCCCACCGGGTTTACCTATCCGGTGATAGTTGCGTGGCTATCCCAACTATACACTGCTTCCACCATGCTCCCGCCATTGGAATATTCCAGGCGGTCGCATATGGCGCGCACCAGCGGAATCCCCCGACCGCTCTTACCATCATTGTTCGCCAGATCCATTGTTGAATTTATGTAATCAAACCCCGCTCCACTGTCTTCTATTCTAATGACCAGATTACCGATGCCTGATTCATTGCCATGACTGACATGAATATTCAACCATCCCGGATTACTATTGTGTAACAATCTTTCCCGCGCTTCATAGTATGAACTGAATCCGGCGGGTGTTTCCCTCACCTTTGAATCCAACCCCAGTATCCCATGCTCTACCGCATTACTGATCAGTTCCGACAGAATGATATGAATCTTTTCCTTATGCGCCTGCAATCCCTGCATATCGAATATGCTTTTTATCAAAAACGGCAACGGATCGAAACTGGCCAGTAACGCCTTTTCCAGTTTGAGTTCGAGGCTCCAGTTCATTGGCAAATATTTACCGACAGCAATATTTACTGGCTCCACGTTCATGGCGTAGCGCTGTCCGGAAATATCTATTTCCGCGAATGTTATGTCATCCGCTTGTGGCTTGCCTTCCGAATAGTCTTTGATCGCCGCGACTATTTTCTGATGGTTGCCGCCAGCATTCCCGACTTGTTGCAACATTCGCTCGAACCCATCCTGACCCAGCATCACACCATGCGAATTGGCAAGCTCCGTTAGTCCGTCCGAATAGACATAGATCCGGTCCCCCGGATGCATGTTGATCACTTCTGTGGATTTGTCGAATTTGAGCGGTGGAAGTATCCCCATAGGCACATATTTTGATGTTGCCCGTTTCTTGACCGAACCATCCGACCCGCAAATCAGCACATCAGGCATGCCGCCATTCCACAGAGTGACGTTATTTTCCACGCTGTCGATTTCCATAACGACAACGGCGAAAAATAAATAACGCGGCAGAATATCGAATAGTTTATTGTTGATCGCCACCACGATATCACTGATTGAGAAACCATTTGACGTCATGGCATAAAATAAATCTGAAACCGGAACTGCGCCCACTGCAGCGGATAATCCATGCCCGGTAAAATCACCTACCAGAATATTGAGATAGCCGTTCGGCCGTAATGCGTATAAAAACAAGTCACCATTAAAAAGCGCGATAGGTGACATGTAATACTGCAATCCGGGAACATGACGGTATCCGCTCCTGACGATATTTGAAAATATTTTTTCCGCAATCTCTTGTTCTTGTCTCAATCTGTCGTGGTGATAGGACAACTCCTTGTTTTGCAATACAATGGTTTTATTCATGTCCTTAATGCGTACCATTGCATCAATCTTGGATTTAAGAATGATATGATTATAGGGTTTGGTAATGAAGTCATCGCCACCACAGCGCACACATTCCGCCAGCGCATTGTCTTCGGTAACGGCGGTTAAAAAGATGACGGGTATAAATTCTTCGCCGGCCAGCTTTTTTATGCGTCGTGTAGCTTCATACCCATTCATTACCGGCATCATAACGTCCATCAGCACCATATCCGGAGATTCGGATTCAAACTTTTGAACCGCTTCCATACCATTGTTCGCGATTATGGTTTGATAGTTGAAACGCGTGAGCATTGCCTTCAATACCACAATATTCGTGCGATCATCATCGACGATCAAAATTCTCAATGTTTGGGACATATCGATTTGCTTGAATATTTCGTTGGTTGCCGGGAATACCAATTGTTAATTCAGGCATTATTTTGACAGTTGCATCGCCGAAAGTACATGGAACTTAACCACACCTTCGACCTAATACGAATATGATTTGCGATTGTAACCCGTATTGAATTGCTTTTTATTAATGGGTCTGTCGGTGACGACAGGTGATTGTGACAAGTCTAATTTCCATGATATTTTACGAGGTTCAGTATTTTGGCCGGAATATCGTACAAATCCAGAATACTATCGACACCACCACATTTGACCGCTTCCCCTGGCATTCCCCATACAACACTCGATTTCTCATCCTGAGCGATAGTTGGCGCCCCCTGATCTTTCATCTCCTTCATACCACGCGCGCCATCGTCTCCCATACCGGTGAGAATAACGCCGATAGCATTGAATCCCACATTCTGGGCGACGGATCTAAACATCACATCAACGCTGGGTTTATGACGATTAACGGGTGGGCCGTCATGAAGTTTGCATATATAGCGTGCACCACTGCGTTCTATTACCAAATGCTTGTTACCCGGCGCGATATAAACATGCCCCGGCAAAATCTGCTGGCCATCAGACGCTTCAAATACGGTCATATCGGAACAATTGTTCATTCGACGCGCAAATGGACCACTGAAGGCTTCCGGTATGTGTTGGGTAATTACGATACCGGGAGTACCCGCAGGCAAGCGTTGCAACACTTCCTTAATTGCCTCCGTGCCACCTGTTGATGCGCCCAAGGCTATAATCTTGTCCGTGGTTTTCAGGAATTGCTTGCCACTGTTCTTTTCCAATATGGCATCGGCACTCAATTTAGGTGTGACTTTCAGGTTCGTTGCATCTGCTGAAAGTTTCGATATGTTAACTTTCGCCGCCATCTTTATTTTTGCTATGATTTCCTCTGCATACTGCCCCAATGTGTTGTGCACATCCAACTTTGGCTTGGCGACAAAGTCAACGGCTCCGAACTCGAGTGCCTGCAGAGTGATATTTGCGCCTTTTTCCGTAAGCGACGAAATCATTACCACCGGCATGGGGCGTAGTCGCATCAAATTACGAAGAAACGTTACCCCATCCATTTTTGGCATTTCAACATCCAGTGTTAATACGTCAGGATTCAATTCCTTAATTAATTCCCGGGCCATATAGGGATCATGTGCTGACCCGACCACTTCAAGATTATTGTCCGAACTGATTATTTTTGTGAGTATTTGTCTGATTAATGCCGAATCATCGCATATCAGCACGCGTATTCTTTTCTTATCTGACATACAAGTCTTCCTAAAACAATTCCACGTCGCCGCCGATCTTTGAACTTTCCAACACTTTCGAGTATGAGCTTTCGCGTTCGATAATGGAGTTGTTATGCAGTGACCGCAGTCGTTTTACCAACAATCGACCGGTGCTGGGAAAGTACAGAACCTTTCGCGGGTAAATGTCACCCACATCCTCTCCGACAAGATTTAGTGCCTCGTCCTGAATATAATGCTTCACAAAATCTATATTCATCAAACCGATATTGGTCATTTTTTCCAGAATCCTGCCGCCGCCCACTATTTTTATTTCCAGATTAACTCGCTTGCCGCCATTCTTCAAAATATCGTTTATCAACGATTCCATGGCATAATTCCCGTAACGATTTGAGGCGCTTATATCTATTCTGGTATCCCCAAGGCTTTGTTCCCTGTTAGCCGGTAACATGAAGTGATTCATGCCACCGATATTAAGATTACGATCGCGAACGCATGCGGAAATACACGACCCTAGCACCGTCGCCACACCCTCGTCCATCACCGTCACGTAATACTCCCCAGGCAGTATTTTTGCCACGACTATTTCGCGTTCGTTATCCCAATATCGATTAATGCCCCTGAAACTTGGTAACGGCGCAGGCAAGTCCACTTTTTGCATCTTAATCATTCAAAATATCTCGATACTTTCCGCGTTCATCGTTTTCTCCTGTACATCGTTTGACCTATTAGATCAAACCTGTCACTGACCTTGTACATCGTCTCTGAGTGGCCTAAAAATATATGCCCATCAACCGTGAGCGCATCGGCATAGCGGTCAAACAGAACTTTCTGAGTTTCTTTGTCAAAATAAATAACGACGTTCCTGCAAAATATTACGTCAAAGCTTCCCTTCATCGGCCACTTTTCCATAAGATTTAACTGGTTAAAGGTAATGAGCTGACGCGCATCTTCTCTTATTTTTACATACTGCGCGCTTCCGTCTGACTCCTTACTAAACCAGTCACGAACAACTTTCGCATCGAGATCGCGAACCCGATCCGCCTGATAGATGCCTTTGCGTGCTTTCTCCAGAACATTTGAATCCAGGTCGGTGGCTAGTATTTTGATATCCCACTCTCTAATGCGCGGTATGTTTTCCAACAAAGTTATAGCGATTGAGTAGGGTTCTTCGCCAGTAGAGCATCCCGCCGACCACACTCTGATGCGTCGAGTGTTTTTGTTATTCTGCAGTAAATATGGAATGATGGTCTTGCCCAAATATATGAAGTGGTGTGGTTCTCGGAAAAATGACGTCAAATTTGTCGTTAATGCATTGGTAAACTGCACCAATTCATGATCATCTCCTTCGTGCAACATGTCCGTATAATCCGAAAATTTTTCCAGACCAAGCTGCCGAAGCCGTCGTACCAGACGACTGTAAACCATATCCCGCTTTGCGGTTGACAAATTAATTCCGGTGCGTTCATAGACAAGTTTACGTATGGAATCGAAATCTTTGTCCGTAAAATAAAATTCTCTCTGTTTTTCCATTTAGACACATGCTCTTAAGAGTTTAATATGCTGCCTTCAACGAATATTTATTCGTAATTTGATCCAGTAAAACACTAAGCGACGTTAGCGCTACAGGTTTTCATGGTATTACCATGTAAGTAGTCAAGCACCAAAGCTGAATAATCGGCGGCGCCGGTACTAGCAGCCGCATATTCAAAAATCGAAAGGCCAAAACCGGGACACTCGGCGAGCGCCACGTTCTCGCGTACCACAGTTGCCAATACGTGCTGCGGATAATGTTCCATTATTTTATTGCGCACCTCCATGGCAAGCTTCCTTCGCGGCTGAAATCTCGTCAACACGATCCAATGTTTCATTTCCCGTTTTCTTATCTGCCGTATTCTCTGCAAAATATTGAGAAATCCAGCAGCACCATGCAGCGCCAGATAGTCGCCGGTTATCGGCATCACTATCTCATCTGAGGCAAACAATGCGTTAAGAGAGATAAATCCACTGGAGGGAGGACAGTCAAGAATAACGTAGTCATACGTTACGTTAATGTCATGAAGTGCATGATGTAGTTTTAAATATGATACCATGCCTTCACCAACGCGGCCTTCTAGCCCCATCAGACCGCGGTTACCCTTGATCATAAACAAACTATCGCGAATTTGAGATGCCAAGTCGTGAACACCCAGGCAGCCATTGAGAATTTCCGCGGTACCTGGCCCGGACTTGCTTTTGACGCCAAAACTATCCGTTAGGTGACCTTGAGGATCCAAATCCATGACCAGTACTCGATGTCCGATGCGCGCCAGTTCGTGCGCCATGCTGCCTGCCGTCGTCGTCTTTCCTACACCACCCTTTTGGTTCATAACGGCGAGAATTTTCACTTTTCACTCCTGACTAGGCGACTAATTTTTCTACGACAGCCATTTCCTTTTCATTAAGCACCTGATCAACGTCCATCAGAATAATCATTTTTTCTTCGATTGTTGCCAGACCGTAAACAAAACGAATGTCCGCCTCTTTACCCATTTGTGGCGGCTCCTTGATTTCTTCCTGCCTTATGTTGTAAACCTCTGAAACTCCGTCTACCACAATTCCCAGTATGGTTGACCCGGTGACTGTAGTGGTCCTTAAAACTATTACGACGGTTGTCGGTCCATATTCGATCGATACCATACCGAACCTGGTACGCAAATCCACGATCGGAACAATGGTGCCACGCAGGTTGATTACGCCCTTTATGTATGAGGGAGTATTCGGAATTGGCGTCACGGTATCCCATCCTTTTATCTCCTGTACGCGAAGAATATCCACACCATATTCTTCACCAGCAAGAATAAATGTCAAATATTGGCCCTGTCCGTCGGCCTGGGTGTCTGCAGCACTATAGGATACGTCACTACCGTTGTTTTCGCTTCTCATGACTTATTTTTCCGCCAGTTTTTTAACATCTAGGCCGCCGCGCCGGAGGCTTGCATCTGAGCACTGTCTTTTGCAGAAGCCAATAATCCCGATATATCAAGTATCAATGCGACCGTACCATCTCCCAGAATAGTCGCTCCCGAGAGACCCTGTACTTTTTGAAAATTCGTTTCCAGACTTTTTATTACTACTTGCTGCTGACTCAATAAATCATCGACGAACAGGCCGGCTTTTTGCCCATCACCTTCAACCACAACCAACAGACCATTTTCAAGATGCTCTTGATCCGGCTTCAATCCAAACGACTGATAAAGACGAATAATTGGAATATAATCTTCGCGCAGTCGGTACATCTGCGCTTTGCCGGCGATGTCGTTGATATATTTTTTCTTGATTTGCAGAGTCTCTATTATTGAAACCAACGGTACAATGTAAGTTTCCTCACCAACCCGGACCAACTGACCATCCAGGATCGCCAGCGTTAACGGTAACCGAATGGTGAACCTACTGCCCTTGCCGGCTTCGGTTCGCACCTCAACATTCCCGCCTAATGATTTAATATTTTTCCGTACCACATCCATGCCGACACCGCGCCCGGATACGTCACTGACGACCTCCGCAGTTGACAACCCTGGCGCAAAAATTAAATCTGCTACCTTGTCATCCCCAAAATCCTCATCGCTTCCAACCAAACCACGAGCCCTGGCCTTTTCCAGAATCTTAGCTTTGTCCAGTCCCTTACCATCATCGATAATTTCGATAACAATGTTACCGCCTTGGTGAAACGCATTCAGAGTTATCAGGCCGATTTCGTCTTTACCGGATTTTCGCCGCATCTCCGGCATCTCAATACCATGGTCAAGAGAATTTCGTACCAGATGCACCAACGGGTCACCTATTTTTTCCATCACCGTTTTATCCAGTTCGGTGCTTTCCCCATTCATAATTAATTCTACTTTCTTACCGAGTTTGGTACTTAGATCGCGCACTATTCGTGGAAACCTCTGAAATACAAAACTAATCGGTAACATACGGATACGCATCACACTTTCCTGGAGCTCTCGGGTGTTTCGTTCCAACTGAGCCAGGCCATCGGATAACTTTTCGATTTTAGACATTTCAAAATCCTGCCCAAGTTGCCCGAGCATGGATTGTGTGATAACCAATTCTCCAACCATGTTAATAAGATCATCAACTTTGTCGATACTAACGCGAATCGAAGCGGATTCTGTCTGAGTTGCACGTCCTTCCTTGCCAGGCATGGGCTTTACAATCGGAACTACTATTTTTACATCTTCCGGAACCATATTTTCTACGAGCTGCGCTGTTGCTTCTTCCTCTACGGAAGTTATCGTGAGTTTACAATCGTCTGCTACCCACTCGAATATCTCTGCTATTTGCTCTTTACTGATCTTACCGCTGATTGTGATATCCCAACTCAGATGACACTCCTCTGGGTTCAAAGATTCAAAATCAGGAAGTGATTCTGCGTTTACTGTGGCTTCCATGATTCCCAATTCAGACAGCCCCCTGAACATCCGCACCGGGTCATTACCGCTCTTAAACAACCCTGTTTCGGGGATAAACTTAATTTCCCAATTGGTAATCTGTTGATCATCTTTTCTTTCCACGACGGGTTTCATAACAGTCTTTTTACTTGACCCCTTGTCAAGCAATTCATCCAGCCGCTTTTTTATTTCTTCACTTTCAATAAAGTCAAGCTCGTTTCCCGCTTTTGAATTTGCCAACATGGAACGTAAAACATCTACCGAGCGTAATAAAACGTCAACCCCCTCATCGCTCAATGTTTTTTCACCCCCACGTATCTGATCCAGCAGGGTTTCCATCGAATGGGTAAATTCCGCTACGGCCTTCAAACCGAATGTCGCCGCGCCGCCTTTGACCGAATGAGCTACACGAAAGATGGTATTGATTTCTTCTACATCGCAGGAATTCACGTCCATATGCAGCAAGTTGTTTTCCATCGCATCCAAACCTTCAAAGCTTTCCTCAAAGAAGGTATGCAAAAATTGACTGATATCAATACTCATAATGTAAACCCACGCTCCTTTTCAACAGGCTTCCTATATCAGCCAATAACTTTTTTAATGGTGGCAAGCAATTGTTCCGGATTGAACGGCTTTACCATCCAACCAGTCGCGCCCGCTGCTTTACCTTCCTGTTTTTTGTCTGCACCGGACTCCGTAGTTAACATCAACAATGGAGTGAACCTGTAGTCATTAAGGCCACGCAACTCCTTGATTAGCGAAATCCCATCCATATTCGGCATATTGACGTCAGTCACCACTATATTAAATGACCGCAATTTGGCCTTTTTTAACGCATCCATGCCGTCTACTGCTTCCTCCACCTCGTAACCCGCTCCCTTTAACGTAAAAACAACCATTTGCCTCATGGAGGCCGAGTCATCTACCACAAGAATGCTACTCATTACCATACTCCGTATCGTTCCCGGTTACTGATCCAAAACTTCAAGCTTCCGCCAGTAACAGATTATCGTTCATACCTGTAAGCCAAGCCGCCCTTTTGGCCTGTTCGCTGACACTATCCCAGGACACGTTAAAGTTGTGCGCCTGCGCATAACTGATGAATGACGCCAGCAATTGCAACGAGGCGGTATCAATACGCTCAACTGCCCCTGCACACAGGACAATATTCGCACCTTCTTCCTTCACAGAATTTTTCAATTTTGCCATCATATTGACAACGTCACTAATCTCAACAAATGGCGATAATTCTATTTTTACAGTATTGTTCATCCGCAAGCCCCAGACTCTGCTTATAATCGAGCATCAACATACCACGGAAAATATTCGCTAATATTGATTCATGAAACGTCTGATCTTCTATCGGTATACCGTCCCGGTATTTGAACGAGTATTGAAATTTATCGGGTGAAAAATTGTGAACTACGGAAATCAACGCTCTAGCGGTGTTTAAATACACACTTTCTGACGTTTTACAGAACAGACTTTACAAACATAGGGCCCACGGATGGACTGTAAACCGATAGAACCGGGCGTGGCACTCAACTGTGGATCAATAGAAGGTTATATACGGAGAAACACGGCGCCGTGCACTTGGTAAACCGTTACCATTAATATCGTTGCTTACACATATATGTTGAGCAACCCAGGAGACGCGTTTTCGATGCTGCCTTCGATGCTCTCGATGTGCCCGCTTGATTCTGCATTTCGTTTGCCGTCGATGTTCGTATTATTGTCGCCAAAACGTTTTGCTAAAGAACGTTGATGGTTACCAGATTGATCAGAATGACCTGAAATGTCAACCTCTCCCATACCAATGCCGGCATCACTCAGCAATTCTTTCAGCCTCGGCAAAGCTTGTTCAAGAATCTCACGGGTAACATGAGAATTCGCTGAAAATGTAATATTCACCTGATCATTCACCAAACTGATTTTTACTTCCAGTGGCCCTAGATGTGGAGGGTTGAGCGCTAAACCAGCCTCTGGTACACCGTTCTTGACCAGAAACACAATTCTATCGCCAAAATGTTCCCTCCATGCTTGGCTTCCAGCCGGCTGTAAAATAGTGAAATTTTGCCGCAGCTGATCCGAGGAATTCTTGGCGGTAGTTGACTGGTCTGGTGATAATTGGCCCGACATATTTTGGTTGGTTTGCTGCCGATCCGTTCCAACACCCGTATCCGCACTCGCGTCCAATCCCGTGCCAGAAACGACATCCTCATTTGTGCCCGAAACCGCTTCTGTCAACACGTCACGATGCAGATTCGATTGCAACATAACAACAGGTTCCAATGGCTTTTTCTGCGTTTGCGGTAATTCGGCAACGGCCACTTGCAGTGATCCACTTCGACTCGTTTGGCGTCCATCAAAACGGGACCTGGCAGAGTCGCCGGATGCGGGGTTTACCATGGAATGGTTTGCAGTAAACGACTCTCGCCCTGCTAATGCGCTGGCGTCTAATCGATAAGAATTCGGTAATTGCATTTCGTCTGACGGCGAATCTCTGTCATTATGATCAGCTGAGTCAAAGACATCTGAATTTTCTACAGGGGTGGATTGCGCATCTACCAATGCCGAGGGCTCCATGACATCAGCTGCACTATTCAGTATATTCCCGAAATCGCTAGTCGTTACATCAGCTGTGACAGTCTCATTATCAGGATCTTCCATACTCGCCTTATCAGGTGCCACGGCGACATTGTCACCGGATGTTTCAGGGCTACCAGGATTTTCCGCTTGCGTTAAGGATGCCGGCGCATCTTTGCCGGAGGTGGCGGCATCCCTGTTCCGTTTGATGTTTGAATATTCTTTTCGATCCAGGTCGTCGACTGCTTTTTCCAAAGAAGATGGAAATGACGCTGCTCCTAGGTCATTGATTTTTCGTTGCCTGACTCCACCCGGATCCGTGGTCGAATCCGCTATCGGCGTGGAATCCAGTGTTTTTGCGATCAGTGACACTACAAAACCTCATAACGTGAGAATCAGTTATCTTGGTGAATCGCAAATTACATGCCAGGAGAAAAGCGAGAGTGTGAACAAATACCACGTTGCTACTAACAGACATTTTGCCAGTATAACCGTAGGTTTACTGACAAGGTTAATTCGATAGTCAGCGTAAAAACTTCTCAGTCCCTGATTTAGGTAAATCGTCCTGGTCCTTTTGTTCCGTACGCGCTTTTAAAGCCAGCTCATAACGGTGATATTTGTCCGATATCTGGTCATACATTTTTACATTTTGACTACGTTTGGTCCACGCGGCCAACAATACCTGATAGTGGGCCGACATCTTGGCAAGCTGTTGTTCATGCGAATCGATCAACTGTAACAACTTTGCCTGGAAATTATGGTAGTTAATTACGGTATAGGCGTTGACTCCTGCTTCGCCGATAGCCGCCAAAGTCTGCCCATACTCCCGGGAATAATCTTTAAGCTGTGCAATCTTGTCCTTCTGGTCTTGAATCTTCCGAGACTCCATTTTCAACGCATGTGCGGCGGTATGCTCCATATGGCGAGCATAGGTCAAGACGGGCTCCATCCTCTGTGCTTTTTTCATACCGTTATCACCAGCAATATTGTCATGCATCAACCAACCAGAAGTTTCACCCGATCACTAGTATTGTCGAGATTGATGATTATAGGACGTCCGATATGGAACCCCTGAACATAATCCACACCTAAAGATTTCAGTAACATATATATTTCCTCATTCTCTACATACTCAGCCACGGTTTTCTTACCCAACGCATGCGCCACTTCATTCATGGCCTTTACCATTGCGAGATTGACCGGGTCAGTTTCTGCATTCCGCACAAATGACCCGTCGATCTTAACGATATCGACCGGTAGCTCTTTTAAATATGAAAAAGAGGAGTAACCTACGCCAAAATCATCCAATGCTGTATAACAACCCATTTGTTGTAATTCACGCATAAATGCCGAGGCAACATTCATATTCGCGATAGCAACATCTTCAGTGATCTCAAATGTCAACAAGTACGGCGCCAATGCATGCTTCTCCAGGAGCTGTTTAATCTCCTTAAGAATATTCTTGTCGCATATTGACTTGGCTGACAAATTAATGGAATAGCGCATACCTTCATTGGTGGATTGTAACCCGGCAAGAGTTTCGATGGCCCTGCCGATGATCCAGCGGTCAATGTCGATCATCAGCCCAAAGCGTTCTGCGGAAGGCAGGAAACCGGCTGGTAACACATAATTCCGCTTCCCGTCTTTCATACGCAACAATACTTCGTAGCTGGCCGTTTCGCCGGATGCGGTATCAACAATCGGCTGACACGCAAATACAAATTGATTTTCCTCAATCGCACTTTTTATTCTTCGTGCCCAACCCATGTCAGCGTACATGGAGTCCATATTTTCCTGATCATTGTCTTCATACACGTAAGCGCGGTTCTTGCCCAGGCGTTTTGCTATGTGGCAAGCAATGTCAGCCCGCGCCAGGAGATCTTCTTTGGTGTCTATTTCCGGTTCGAGTAACGCAACCCCGATAGAGCAACCGACATCAAGCACCTTACCTTCATATTTAAACTTGTACTCGGCCAACTCCGTACGAAAGAATTCCGCAGCACGCACGGCCCTTTCCTTGTCGATCTCATACAGTAACAAACCAAACTCATCGCCCCCAAGACGTCCCAGCAGGTCACCCTTGCGCATGCGCCGATTCAGCAACATGGTAACCTCAATCAGTACCTTGTCTCCTGCAATATGTCCCAGCGTATCGTTGACAAATTTGAAATTGTCGAGATCTATGTATAATAATGCACAGCGTGCTTCGGGATTTCTATGACTTCTACTGACTTCCCTATCCAACTCATCCATAAAATACTGCCTATTATACAGGCCAGTCAGGCTGTCATGCTCCGCCAAGTGACGCAGGCTTTCCATCATCGCCTGGCGCTCGGATATATCCTCAGCCATCACAATAAAGTGTTCGTCTCCCTCCAGATTCAAATGACTCACTTTCACAGATAGAGGAAATGTTTCACCACTTTTACGTCTTCCGGTCATTGTGGATATCAATGTTTCACCATCATCCACGTTGGTGATCTGCACATCTTTAAGTAAATGTATAAATTTTTGCCGTTCCTCATCGGCCAGCAGAAAATGCACGGGTTTTCCCACAACCTCGTCCAGGCCCATCGCAAAAACATATTGGGCCGCGTTATTAAAAGTTTCGATCTCGAACTTCTCATTCAAGGTAATAATGCCTTCACCAGCGTTGTCCAGCACTGACTCCAGCCGCTGTTGTCGGGAATCAACTTGATCCTGCATCCTTTTGAAAGCTTGTACGAGTATTTCCGTCTCCTCGGTATTGGTCTTGATACTGGCGGCATAACGCCCTTGTTCTCCATAAGCTTGCAAGGCCTTCGCCACCTGCATGATGGGTCTACGCACGGAAAACTCAAAAGTGGTATAACTTCCCACCAGGATGAGATAGGAGATCAGGGAAAATGCCCAAATGAAATACGACAAAACTCCTTGGGTGATCACCAATTCAACGACACTACCGGAAGTCATATCGTCCAGTCGTACCTCCAACACCCGCAGGTTATCGTGCGCAGACTGGAGCAGATCACGAATGATGGTCTTAAGGAGTGGCAAATCTGAGCGCCAACCATCTGACTGAAACATTTTTTCCGCGCGCCGGAATGCCTCGTCATAGTGCGTCTGCACAGCTTGCATGACACGCCACGATTTGGTTTGAAGGGGACTCAATTGGCCGTTTGCATTCAACGTGGATAACTCCGCCAGCAGCTTATCGATCCGCAACCGGTAACTTTTTCGGTCCGCGTCGTCGCCGCCTTCAATCGTCGTTTCCGGTTCGCCAAAAGCTCCCATTCTATCGGCGACAAATAACCCCGTAGCTCCGATTTGCTGCGACCAATAAAAGCGCAGGTCATCCAGTATCGACAGCACCTTCCGATTGGCGTTACCGGTCGGTTTATTACTATCGCGTCGCACCTGTTCAACGGCAGCCAGGAATTTCTCATTGTCAGGATTAAGCTCCTCCAACAGGATCGGCATAGCCGGATATAGCTTGCCGCGATCCTGAACAAGATCCCGAATCATGGAGATTTGTAACTGTAATTCTTTCAGCGTATTCAACAAAATAGCGGCCGGTTGCCGCAGTGCGCCATTCATTTGAGCAAGAGGATTTGCATATAGCTCATCCGCCTGTTTAACCATGCTCACTGATAAACCCGCCACGGCTCCATCTAAACTGTGTTCTCGGAGCAACGTAAAATGATAAAGGTTGCGTTCAACGCTCTGAACTGTGCTTTTCAACGCCATCACCTGCTGGTGCAGCAATTGGTTGCTGGAGACAAAAACCAGGGTTTTGTTCGACGAGTCATCAACCAGGTTCTGTATATACAAGGTGGTGGAAAATAGAAGGAATGCAACAACCGCGGAGAGAGTGATGAGTCTGCTACGGATACTGGTGGTCACCGACCTGGACTGATTTAACAAAGGCATCGTTTTTCGACCAATTGTCTGACTCGCTGGCACCCCAACCTGAAAAGCCAGAAACCGTGCGAGGATCGACCCTCGTGCGATCATTTGTGGCAGGTATACCGGAAAATAGTTATCTTAAGTATCGTCTGAAGGCTGAAAATGATTAGTAATATTGATAATGTCGACGATATAATGCGTATGAAATGTAAGCAAAAAGCGCATGGTCGAAGAGATACATTTTTCATTTATACTACAGGCCAATAAGCCATGATATTATCGATGGGTATCAATGAGATGCCTGCGATTAACCGATAAAGTTTAAATAATATCAATAATAACAATAAATTATAAATCATAACTAAAATAACAAGCCATTATGTCATCGCTACATAACCTTAAAGAAATACTTGGAAAGCTCGATAAATATAAAGTAAATTTTAATAAATGTGTGTGTGGTCACATCTTGCAGGCTGATCATATAAGCATATACAGCAATAATACCGGATATTTATAGCAGTAATAAGCCGGATGGGTTCGGTAGTTTGTGAGGAAGGAACGGAGTCATGAAAAATAGTCTTTTTCAGTGGGGTAGGCAACTGTTATTGGTCATTACCGTGATCGGGGTGCTGGCAATACTAATTAATACGGGACCGGTTGGTGCAAATTCTTATCTGGATGCCCTCAACGAAGAGGTTAGCAAGCCTGAATATGTAAAGGAAGCTGAGCAGGAAATCAAACGCATCAGCCAGCAACAACCGGATACCAGCGCGGAACTCAAGCAAGATGTTTCCTCCGCTGTGATGGATATGGCGCGTTTCGAAAATCTGCTGCATAGCAAATATCCGGCAACCTACCAGGTATACCTCAAATTGAATAAAGCAGCCCAATCCGACGTGTATCGAACTTTTCAGGATACTCGCGAGTTGGCGGAAACCACAAAACGCATTTTGGAGATCTATCTGCGTTGAATGAAACATTTGTAATATCTTAGGCTATTTATCAGCATTCGCGTTGTCTGACAGGAGACGTAACTATGTATAACTTGGCACCCAAACTGATTGTTACCGGCATGAGCGCGGTTCTGTTCAGTCTGCTGGCATCATCCGCTCTGGCGCTAGAGGTTAAGATATCTGAAAACAAGGAGTTCGTGGAAATACCGTATGATGGTAACGTCGTGCGTATTCAGCGTATACAGGATCAGGAAAATACCTTAACTGGTGGTTTCGCCAAAACTTCACGTGCCTGTCCACCATTCTGTATCCAACCGATCTCCGTGGCACCGGGAGTAACGACAATTGGCGAACTTGAACTGCTCGAGTTTCTTGAAAATGACGTAAAAAACGGCAAAGG
Organism: Gammaproteobacteria bacterium; assembly: GCA_024641505.1. Lineage (GTDB taxonomy): Bacteria > Pseudomonadota > Gammaproteobacteria > SG8-11 > SG8-11 > UBA6920. Next base: position 118,983 of record JAHECY010000001.1, on the reverse strand, counting down.
GATTTTGATCGATGCCCGCGTACCCAGTTGGCACGCCAAAGGCACTATCCCAGGCTCCATTAATATCCCGTTTACACTATTCGAGGAATCCGCAAACAATGGTGATCTCATCGACGCCATGAAAAAATTAGGTGTCAAAAGGGTCGGCTATGATGATCCGGGCACCGTCTCCAAGCTCATCAAGTCGGTAAAAGGCCTGCTTGGCCTGGATGACACCCCACCGTCAAATTGGGATTTTTCCGACGCCAAGGTCATTGCCCTGTGGTGTAATGGCATGTGGTGCGGTCAATCGCCGCACGCTATCCGGGCCTTGATAAAGCATCAGTATCCAGCGGAAAAAATCAAGTACTATCGTGGCGGCATGCAGGCTTGGACCATATTGGGTCTATCCGTCATCGTGCCGGACAAACGCTTGAGCTCTTTGTAACCGGAACTAAGGTGAATAAAAAACCAGGTGTCATTCAACGACACCTGGTTTTTTTATGACCGGAAAATCAGCCACTGCCGGACGGCAACCGCCGGATTTTGTCAGTGTGCTTCCAGATTGTAAACCTTGAGGTCGTGCGCCACACTAATTCTCCCTGAATATCCCTGCGCTTGAATCAACGCCTTCACTTCATCCAAATGCGGCTCCGTTATCGGTGTGAGATGGGACAATACTACCTTACGCGGATTTGCCATGGCGGCAACTTGCCCCAGGCGTGTAGGTGTGGTGTGTAAGGCGAAAAATATGGCATCATTCGGTCCGGCCGGTGCGTCGTCCATGATCGCGGTATCGTAAATCAACAAATCCGCAGCGTTGGCCAACGCCGGCATATTACCACCCACGGAACTGGTATCGCCGGAATACACGATACTCCTGCCTTTATATTCAATCCGAAAAGCGAGCGCCGGCACCGGTCCATGATTGACGCCGACCGCTTTAATGGTCAGCCCATCCGTGTCATAAATCGTTGTAGGGTTGTAGGCTTTAAAATTCGGCGCGACATCGGTAGTCTCATATTTAAAGATGCCACCGCTGATAGCCCGGGTAAACACATTGAGGTACCGTTCCACACCCCGATTGACATCGTAATGATCGGCAATGTATTCAGAGGATCCCGGATATTGGGCAACCGTAGCATCTGGATTTACCGCCGCCGGGAAAGGTACGCCGTTGGCACCCGGTCCGAACACCCGGACCGGCGCGGTGCGACCCGGGGGAAATTTCACATTGGCGCTGCGGTTATGGAAATAGACGGTTTTTAACACTGCGGACAGATCGGCAGTATGATCCACATGCAGGTGACTGAGCAGAACGATATCCAGATCTTTGAGATTGACGCCGCTTTCCGCAATTCTGGCATAAGTACCGCCCCCCACATCCATCAAGATGCGCGGTTGCCCTTCCACGAATACCAGGTAACCGGCGCTGGCACGTCCGCTGGCCGTGGCCATCGGCCCCCCGGAACCCAACACCATAACTGATAACGGTCCTTCTACTTCACTGATCGCCCGGTCCTCTTCAGCTTGCGCGCTTCCCATGCTCATTAACGCGGTCCCAAGTACCGGTAATGCCCACATGATTATCTTATTACATCGCAGCATCTGTACCCCCTATAAGTGATTGTCGTAGATTTTCGAGGCAGTTTCGCACGGTCCGTGCCCGAGCTCATAAAATACCATGATATTCAGCTGGTGGTAGCAATATCACTCGATCGGCTTGCCATAATCAAGGTGGTCAGCGAAATAAAGACGTTATGTAAAATATAAACGCCGTCTGGCTACTGCCAGCCAGCAACACCTTGCATGAATTTCCATGCGCCAACCACAAGATCACATTCGCCAAAACACAAAGACACCAAGGAGACACGATAAGTATTCTTGCGCACTTTTCGGACGCGATTCGATGGGGTCGGGCGTAATTAAATATTTGTGGCGGGAAACTGGACTGCGCATCGGTCATCCAGCATGATAGCAGTCACATACCCGATAAATTCATTGCATAGATCAGGTCTTGCATGTTACCCAAGGCACAGTCTCCACATCAAAATACCATATCCCTCCCGGACTTGATCGACAAATTGACGAGCATCGCCGGAGCTGACTCGGTGCTCTTCGACGGCGAAGACCTTCGACCCTATGAGTGTGACGGACTCTCCGCATATCGCGCAATACCACGTGCGGTGGTATTGCCGAACACTGTCGACCAGATACAGGCGATCATGCATTTATGCAGCGACCTCGATATCCCGGTGGTCGCCCGTGGCGCAGGCACTGGATTATCGGGAGGTGCACTGCCCCACGCACACGGCATCCTGCTGAGCCTGGCCAAATTCAATAACATTCTGGATATCAATAGCCAACGTCGAACCGCCTGTGTGCAACCGGGAGTACGCAATCTTGCAATTTCCCAGGCGGTGGCTGCCTACGGTTTATATTATGCACCGGACCCCTCGTCACAAATCGCCTGCACTATCGGTGGCAATGTTGCGGAGAACTCCGGCGGTGTCCATTGCTTGAAGTATGGATTGACCGTTCATAATATTCATCAGCTCAAACTGGTTACCATGCAGGGCGACCTGCTGACACTGGGCAGTGGCGGCTTGGACGCCCCTGGCCTGGATCTGCTGGCGTTGTTAACGGGATCCGAAGGCATGCTTGGAATCATTGTTGAAGTTACGGTAAAGCTGTTGCCGGTTCCCGAGCGCGCCCAGGTCATGCTCGCGGCTTTTGACGACATTGCCAAGGCAGGCGCTGCGGTCGGCAATATTATCGCCGCCGGGATTATTCCCGCCGGACTGGAAATGATGGATCACCTGGCAATTCAGGCCGCCGAGGATTTTGTACATGCCGGTTACCCACGCGCCGCCCAAGCGATTCTGTTATGCGAGGTGGACGGTGGTAATGAAGAGGTTTCGGAACAAATTCTTGTGGTACGAAATATTCTCAGGGCGAGCGGCGCCACGGAAGTACGCACGGCCAAGGACGAAGCGGAACGGATGACCTTGTGGAAGGGGAGAAAAGCGGCCTTTCCCGCAGTGGGTCGCCTGGCACCGGATTATTACTGCATGGACGGTACTATTCCACGCAAGCACCTGCCGGAAGTCCTGAAGACTATTGCGGATCTGTCCGCCACCTATCAACTACCCGTTGCTAACGTTTTTCACGCCGGCGACGGTAACCTGCATCCATTGATTCTTTATGACGCCAATCAGCCGGGCGCACTGGAGCGCACCGAGGAATTGGGCAATCGTATTCTTGAATTATGCATCAAGGTGGGCGGAACCATCACCGGTGAACACGGCGTGGGCATGGAAAAAATCAATCAAATGTGCTTCCAGTTCCATACTCCGGAACTGGAGCAATTTCACGCGGTGAAACACGCATTTGACCCGCAAGGTTTGCTCAATCCTGGCAAGGCGGTGCCGACATTGCATCGTTGCGCCGAATTCGGCGCCATGCATGTGCACGGTAACCAGATCCCCTTCCCGGAACTGGAACGTTTTTGAGACTGTTAATATGCCGATCTCAAGCTCCCGTCGATTTATTACGTGGAACCGTGTCGAACCCGGCATGAATGGCGCGATATGCCGCATCCAAAGCATTACCAATAATTGCCATGCAAACACATATCAGTGACAAATATCGAAATACCGCCGATGGACAGGAGGCGGATCAAATCCTGCGCTCATGCGTGCATTGCGGATTTTGCGCGGCAACCTGCCCTACTTATCAACTGCTAAACGATGAACTGGACAGTCCGCGCGGCCGAATTTATCTCATCAAACAGGTATTGGAAGGGGCACCAGTATCCGCCAGGACCCAGTTGCATTTGGACCGTTGCCTGACCTGCCGCGCGTGCGAAACCACCTGCCCGTCCGGCGTCAAGTATGGCCGACTTGTGGATATTGGCCGCAACATCGTCGCGCAGTTGGTGCCACGTAGTCCGATCACAAGGTTACAGCGCCATCTGTTACGGCGTATTTTACCCTACGCGTGGCGTTTTCGCGCGCTGCTGTATTTAGGCCGACGCTTGCGTCCTTTCCTGCCGGCAACGTTGCGCATCAAATTGCCGCCGGTACAGAAACCCGGTAACTGGCCCACGCGCAGCCACCAACGCAAAATGTTGATTCTACAAGGATGCGTTCAAAGCGTCACGACCCCCAATACCAACGATGCCGCCACCAGAGTGCTCGATAAACTGGGCATCCAGACGCTGCTAGCGCCGTCAGCCGGTTGCTGTGGCGCCGTCAGCCAGCACCTTGACGCACCGGAGCACGCGCTTACACTGATCCGAAAAAATATTGATGCTTGGTGGCCCCTGATCGAACAGGGAGTTGAAGCCATCATCGTCACCGCCAGCGGTTGCGGTGTTATGGTAAAGGAATACGCCTATTTGTTGCGTCATGATACCGCGTATGCTGGTAAAGCCGCGCGCGTCACCGAGTTAACGCGTGACATCTGCGAAGTATTGCGCCCGGAGCTCAGCACCCGACATAAAGTCAACGGTTCTCTGCCACGCGTTGCGTTTCACAGCCCGTGCACGCTACAACACGGCCTGCGACTGAACGGCGTCGTGGAAAATATACTCTCCGATCTTGGATATACGCTGGTACCGGTGGCGGACGCTCATCTTTGCTGCGGATCCTCGGGCACCTATTCACTGCTGCAACCGGAGCTTTCACAACGTTTGCTTGCCAACAAGGTCGCCGCCCTCACCCAGCACCAGCCGCAACTGATTGCAACCGCCAATGTCGGCTGCCAGCTGCATCTAGCCGGCGACCTGGACCGCCCGGTGCGCCATTGGATCGAACTGGTGGAATCGGCATTAATGCCGTAACCACTTGTATTATTGGTATTTTTTTACTGCCGCATGGCAGCCCGAACTGAAAAAGTATATCATCGTGCGAACACACATCACGCCAGGCATGCCATGCCTGTCCGACCACTACAGGATGTTTTCGTGTTGTTCCGCCTCATAAGCACAGCTTTCATTCTGGGAGTTACCATCAGCACCGCTGCGGCGCAGCCCAAGGTGGAGGTAACTGTCGAAGGAATCGATGGCGAGCTCAGGGAAAACGTTGTCTTGCTGTTGAGCATATATCAGCAACGCGACCATCCAGATCTGACCGCTGGCCGCATCAATCGCCTGCATGAAAAAGCCGAAACCGAAATTCGGCACGCCTTGGAGCCTTTTGCCTACTACCGACCCCACATAACCAGCGAACTCTCCCAGGACCAGGAGCGCTGGCATGCCCGGTATCAAATCGATTCGGGCCCGCGATTGCCCATAGCGTCTTTAAATCTGCAGTTGGCGGGACCTGGCGCTAATGAGATCATGTTCACCAACATTCTGAGTCAATCGCAGCTTAAGGTTGGTGAACCGTTTCTTCATGCCGAATACGAAAGGATAAAGAGCGCATTGCTGCGCGCCGCTGACAGTATCGGGTATTTTGACGCGCGTTTTTCCGAACACGAAGTACTCATTGATCTTCCCGGATATCAGGCTCAGGTCGCGCTTACTTTTAGCACCGGCATACGTTATCAATTTGGCGAAATCCGTATCACGGGAGACATCGCACTGAATGAAGCCATGGTTCGCAGATTTATTACCTTTGGAACCGGTGAACCGTTCGACTCCGCACTGCTTCTGGATTTGCAGGATGCTCTAAGCAAGAGCGATTATTTCGCTACTGTCGACATCAGAATCGAGCGTCAGCTTGTGACTGGCCAACAAGTTCCGATCACTGTCGCTTTATCCATGCGGAACCGCACTCGCTATGCCATTGGTTTTGGTTATGGCACGGATACCGGGCCACGCGGCTCCCTCAACTGGGAACAACGCTTCTTGAATACTCAGGGCCACCATTTTTCCGCAGATTTGAAAGCCTCGCAAAGTCAAAGCAGTGTCGGCGCCAAATATATCGTGCCGTTGACCCGGCCGCGCAGCGACCGCATTGTTGGACGCGCCGAATACAGTATCGAGCATCTAAACCGAGCAAAGCGCAGAACACAGCTCATGGAGATTGCCGACGAACACGTCAAGAATTCCTGGCAACGCCGTTATACTTTAACTTACCAACTGGAAGATTTCGACATTGGTTTGGACCAGGGTATTTCACAACTCTTTATGCCCGGTCTGGCATTCAGCTACCTGGCCGGTGACGATACCCTGCATGTCGATCAGGGGGTGCGTTTCAACGTTGAGTTGAGGGGCGCCCGCGAAAACCTGCTTTCGGACGCAAACTTTGTTCAAGGTCGCATCGCCGGCAAGTATATATATGGCGTACCCATGGGTCGCTTCATCACCCGCGTCGATATCGGCGCCACCCGGACACGGCAGTTCTCGGAACTGCCCCCCACCATTCGGTTCTTTGCCGGTGGTGATTACAGCGTGCGCGGTTATGCTTACAAAAGCATCGGACCAAGAGACGCCTCCGACATCGTCGTTGGTGGCGAATCGCTGTTGGTAACCAGCGTGGAATACGAGCAATTCATATCGGCGCAGTGGAGTGGCGCAGTCTTTTTTGACGCCGGTAATGCCTATCACGAAAATCCCCACCCGTTCAAAACCAGTCGTGGCCTGGGAATCCGTCGCAAATTGCCTTTTGGCTGGTTGCGTCTCGATCTGGCACAGGCATTACAACGCACCGATGATCCATGGCGTATACACCTGACATTGGGTCCGGATTTATGAAACGGCTGTTTCTGATTGGTCTGGGCCTTTGCGCGATTCTGTTGTCGACGATGAGCGTCCTGGCGCTTTACACACCCTATGGCCTGCAATGGACCGTAGCGCTGGCCACTGATATGGCACCCGGCACAGTGACGATCGGACAAGTACAGGGCAGACTTGCCGGTCCAATATTCATCCATGGATTGGAGTATCAAGACGATGCAATGAACGTGAAAATTGACCGCATGGAACTCGACTGGCGTGCAATGGCGCTGCTCACCGGGAATATGCATATCGATAAATTGTCCGCCGCGGGAATTGATGTGAAAGCGTTGACTCCAGCGTCCGCTACCTCAGCACGCACTGTACACAGTTACTTGGCGCCATTGCGGATTAGCGCAAATCATGTCGAATTTACCGATATTACCGTACACTCCCCGGCCACTGCCCAGCCGGTCAAAGTGGCATCTTTAAAACTGCGTCTGGATTGGTTCGGTGATATTTTGCAGTTGTACGACTTGCAGTTGACACATGCCATGGGACAATTGTCCAGCCACGGCACCATCACACTCAGCGATAGATTTCCTTTACACCTGGACACGTCCTGGCACTGGCAATCCACACTTGACACACCAGCGCTTGACGGCCACGGCAGCCTGTCAGGCGACCTCGACCGGTTGCTGTTGGAACAGAATTTAACATCGCCTGCGCCCGCGCACGCCCTATTGGAAATCATCGACATCGACTCAACCACCCATTGGCGTTTGGCCGCCAATATCGACTCCTTACCGCCCGCGCTCAGCGCACCCATTCTCGGGGCGACCACGGTAGCTGATATTTCGGTAAACGCCACAGGCGATTTTGACCAATTCGATGCGCGCGGCCATTTCGACACTACCATACCGGACTGGGATACCATTACCGCTGCCTGGAGCCTGAATTATTCCGACCAACTCATTACCTTGCGGGAAATGGCACTGAGTTTTCGCGGTCACCCTGGCACGGCGACTGCAACGGGCAGCATTCACCTGCAACAGCAACCCGTATTTGACGTCAACATCGCCTGGCGTGACTTGCACGGACCTGTCAAATCCCAAATCACCAGCGCTCAGGGAACCCTTGTCGTCAGCGGCACCAGTGCGCTGTATCGTACCGATTTTGATCTGGAATTGGGTGGTCAGGAACTGCCCGCCATGCATTGGATCGGCAGTGGCACAGGTAACCTGGAGAAACTGTCGCTACCTCGAATCACCGGCATTATGCTTGCAGGTCGCGTTACCGGCGATGCCATCATCACCCACCAGGACGGCTGGCGTTGGCGTTCCCATTGGCAGGCGGATAAACTTAAAATCGCCGACCATTGGCCCGAATGGGACGCGATGGTAAGCGCCCAGGGCACATTGTCGGGCTCCCTCGAAGGCAATGCATACAACTTTACCGGCGCAATTCCGAAGATAACGGGGAAATTACGCGCCAAACCCATTACCGGCAGGGCGGCGTTTACTTTGGCCAACGACACGCTGCGCATCGAGACACTGCACCTGGAATCCGGTACCACGATACTAACCATGCTTGGTAACATCGACCCCAACAATATTGCAATGCAATGGAAGGCGCGGTCGGACGATTTGTCAACGCTGCATACACAAGCCGCCGGCAGCATTTCATTGGAAGGCAGCATACATGGCTCGCACGCGACTCCCATAATTACCCTGTCCACTAACGGTAACGCGCTGCGCTTCAAGTCATATGGCGCCGAGCACATCGACATGGCGCTCAATATGGACCTGAGCGGCAAGGCCGACATCGGCGCTTATGCAGTAGTCACAGGTTTGCATGCCGGCAGCCTTTCGTTTCGATCACTGAACGCCAATATCAAGGGTCCAGTGTCGGACCATCACGCGGTGATCGCACTACAAACCGCGCAACAGTCTCTAAACCTGGAATTTGACGCCGCATATGGCGATGCGATATGGCGGGGCATGGTAAAAGTTCTGACGATTGTTGATCCAATCGCCGGCAAGTGGCAATTGCGGAAACCAGCGGAATTTTCTCTGGCAAAAGACGACTTCAAGGCGCATGCCATATGTCTGGAGAATGCACCGGCCTACTTGTGCCTTGACGCAGCGCAATGGCAGCGTGATTTCGCGACACTGGCACTGCAAGCCCGGCAGCTGCCATCCCAGCTCTGGCAACCCTTTTTGCCTCAGTTCTTGAACCTTGCCGGAACGTTCTCCGGCCAGCTGGCCGTTACCCAAGATCAAGGTCAAATGGTGCACTTGCAGGCCGAGGGCAGTATTATTGATGGCGGCGTCACCTGGTCTGACTCGACACCAGGCTCATCTCCGTTGCACATGGATTTTTCCCGTATCCAAATAATCAGCGTCGGTACCGTGCCTGGCAAAATCGATATCAAGTCTCAAGCGCAACTACAAGGTAATGGCAGTTTATCAGTACATGCGCGCTTTTTTGCCCTGCCCGCCTGGCCATTTGACGCGACCCTCCAGACCGTCAGCATTAAATCAGACCTGGCCCTGCAGCAACTTTCCTGGATGGAAACCATGATCCCGGAGGTCAAGGACCTGTCGGGTGGACTGAACGCACATATTTCGCTGGATGGGAAGCTCGCGGCGCCGGTAATCTCCGGTAACGTGGAACTGTATGATGGCGCTGTCAATCTTCCCAGAATCGGCGTCACCTTATCGCAGTTGAAAATCAACGCCGTCAGTACCGGCGCGCGCCGTTTGTCGATTTCAGGCGAGGCTCACTCCGGCACCGGTGCGGTAACACTTGCCGGTTCTCTGTTACTCGATAGCGTCAAGCATTGGCAAAGCAGCTTTACACTCACGGGAACTGATTTTGAAATTGCGCGCATTCCGGAAGCACGACTCGTAGTTTCGCCAAAATTATCATGTCAACTTGAGCCCGGTCATGTCCATATCGACGGTCAGATAGACGTGCCCGAAGCCCGCATCGAACCCCAGGACATGCGCCAGGCGCTACTGCCGTCCGGTGACGTGGTTATAGTCGGCCAGGAACGTTCGGCCCCGGAAACCGATGCCTGGACCCTGACCAGTAATCTGCGGATCAGCGCCAATGACAGCATACGCTTTATCGGCTATGACTTCGACGGTCGCATTGGCGGTGATTTGCTGTTGGTAGACGAACCCGGCAAACCCACTCGCGCCAGCGGAGAACTGCATTCCGTTACCGGTAGCACCTACAAAGCGTTCAATCGTAAGCTGGTGGTGGAACAAGGCAAACTGTTGTTCGCCGATACTCCCGTAGACAATCCTGCGCTCGATATTACCGCGGTACGCAGCATTGGGGAAATCGATACCGGCGTGAAAGTCAGTGGCAGGATGCGAGCTCCAGTGCTAACACTGTTTTCCCGCCCGCCCATGGACGAAGCGGAAATTCTCTCTTATTTAACCCTGGGTCGACCTATCGCCAGCGCTTCGCAAAGCGAAGGCGCGACACTGTCGCAGGCGGCGCATACCGCCGGTCTAGCCGGTGGTGACTATCTGGCGCAAATTATCGGCCAACAGTTCGGTCTGGAGGAAGCTCGGCTGGAAAGCCGCAGCGACACCCAGCAACCCTGGCTGGTACTTGGCACTTATCTGTCACCTCGACTTTATGTACGCTATGGCGTGGGTTTGTTTGAATCCGGTCAATCAGTTTTGCTACGATACCAATTGATTAAAAACTGGCAGTTACAGGGAGAAACCGGCCAGACCGGTGGCGTGGATCTGCTCTATAGCAAGGAACGGCCATAATCTTCCGGTATCCCACGCCATTAGTACCGGTGCCGCGCCATGCGTTGCCGCGTGCGCATGGCACCAACACACTCACAGGCGATTACGGCGCATCGGCACGCTTCGGATACTCACCGCCGTTATCAGCCTGGCCTTTGTCATGCACATAATCGGGATTCAGAACGCAGGATAAAGCGGCAGGCTTATTGTCAGATAGCGACGGCGCTAGCAACGGGCTTACGTTGACGACGTCGACACCAACAAATCTTGCGGGGAGCTTCGGAAAGCCACTGAGCAGTGACACGATAACCGCAGCCAAGTAAGGCAGTGACTGCACCATCAATACGAATATCCAGAGCACGATATCCGCGGACTCAATACGCTGCTGCAAAGCAACGCCGATAATGGCGCACCAGAGCGCGGCTAATAACAATGCCTCCTCATAAGCCGATAGGATCGCCCTGAATAACGGAGCACTATGCACCAGTTTTGGCGTACGAAAGAACGGCTTGTTACTGGTCAGAAAGCCCTGAACGATTGCCTGCGCGATGACATGCGAAAGCGCCAATCCGGCGATAGCCGCTGCAATCGTCTGCCTCGGTGTAGAAAGAACGCTGGTGCGATATAAATAGACAAGTTTGCTCATTTTAAACGCGAACAATGTCAGCGGTAAGATCGAAAACAGCACAAGCGGCGGATCAATGCGCTCAGGCGCAATGATCATGGCGGCCGACCAACCCAATGCGGCAATATTAAAGAATAGATTAAAACCGTCTGCAATCCATGGCAGCCAGCCGGCAAGAAAGTGGTAGCGTTGCCCGACCGTGAGTTTGTTCTCTTTAAATGACAGTAATGCCGGTAAATGGCGCCGTAAAATCTGCATCGCGCCATAAGCCCAACGGAATCGCTGCTTTTTAAAATCGAGAAACGTATCCGGCATCAATCCCTTGCCATAACTGTTACTGCTGTAAATGGCCTCATAACCTTGCTCGAACACTTTCAACCCCAACTCCGCATCTTCCGTAATGCACCACTCACCCCAACCACCCACTTGCTCAAGCACGGACTTTCGTATCATGGTCATGGTACCGTGCTGAATTATCGCATTACGTTCATTCCGGGTAATCATGCCAATAAAGAAAAAGCCCCGATATTCGGAATAGCACATGGCTTTGAAAGCGTTTTCGCCTTGATCCCGATAGTCTTGCGGCGCCTGCACTATTCCAACCTTTGGGTTCGCAAATTGCGGAATGAGATCGGTGAGCCAGGATTTATTCACCATGTAGTCGCTGTCGATCACGGCGATGATTTCCGCCTCAGCAGCGGTGTGCTTCAATGCGTAGTTCAGGGCACCAGCCTTGAAGCCGGCTAACGGGTCAACATGAAAAAAACGAACCCGCGATCCAAGCTGCGCGCAGAATTTCTCGACGGGTCGCCATGTATCGGGATTCTTGGTGTTATTATCGATTACCAGTATTTCATAGTTCGGATAATTCAGTCGTTGCAACGCCTCGATCGTCTGCATCAACATTGCCGGTGGTTCATTGTAGGCAGGCACATGTATGGAAACGAAGGGAAACCCCCTGTGACCATCGGGCATCGGTTTGAACGCACGGCGACGATCCGTCACCCAGCGCGCTTCGGCCCATTCGTGCGCCTCGGTCAACAACACCATGATTACGCCAAGCGTACCGAGAGCCAGCAGGATGCCAACGATGACGGTACCGATGGTCATATATCGGTTCAGGTAGTCATAAATTATCCAGACGGCCGCGGTGGCAGCGGCAAAAGCAACCACCGCAAGAAAACTCTTACCACGGTGACGCAAGGAATTACTATCCAACAACAACAGGGCAAACTTGATGGCGGCAATAAGCACGGAAAGCCCGGCAAGCAAGTACCAGTGTGGAATACGTACAATCGGTTCGGTAAATGGAAACTTGGGATTGCGCTCCACATCATAAACTCCCCAGTAAGCACCAACCGCACCCTCGGTTTGCTGTTTCCAGGGTTGATCAAACGCTTCCATCAGATAGTACGTATATTTTTCCCGCTCGGCACGCACCAGAAAGCGGCGCAGAAATTTCGCTTCATTTGATTCGGACGCCATTGCCGACAGACGTGTGCGCCCGTTGCTAGGCCAGCCTACTTCCGCGATCACAATGGGTTTTCCCGGGAATGCCGCTTTAAGCTTGTTATACTGCGCAACCACGTATTCCACCGCGGTATCAACGTTGACGCCTTCCCAATAAGGCAACATATGTACCGCGAGATAATCCACATGTTCCGCCAATTCCGGATACTTGAGCCACACATGCCATGGCTCGGCGGTACTGACAGGAATCTCCACGGTACGCCGCACCATATCCAGGTATTGGAACAATTGCTCATTGGGAATATCACCGCGCAATACCACTTCGTTGCCGACAATGATTCTGACCACGTTATGTTTATCACGGGCTATTGAGAGCAGGCTTTGAACCTCGGTCGCATTGCGCTCCAGATTCTTGTCTATCCAGGCTCCCAATGCCACATTAATGCCATGCGCAGCGGCTAACTCGGGCACCTGGGCCATTACGTCTTCGACAGTGTAGGTTCTCACGGCATAAGTTTTTCCCGCGAGCAATCCGAGGTCGGCATCAATCTCCGCAGCCGAAGGATAGACGCCGGTTAAAGGATCTTGGTCGGCGCGTAGCGGTGAAAAGGAGAAACCCTGGATACGGCTGGGCCAGGCAGGCTCTTCCTGAGGTTGGTTTATCCATGCCCAGAGAAAAAAAGTAAGCGCCGCTATGATTGTAGCGATAAAAACATTTGCTTTGGTCACACAACTCTCTACGACTACATCAATATTCCCCATAGTGTAATGGACTGGCACATATAACGTACACAAGAATTAGTGCTATCGAGGAAACTTTGGTGGGATACCGGAGTTTAATATCGAGTTCATGATCGCCCACAACTACATGGTTACCCGCAGTAACGCCGCCAAACAAGGTGACAAACTGCGGTTCGGGCGGGTATGGCAAGGCTGGCACGAAACGCCGGTGAAATATGTAACCCGCCGGTAACAATTTGTTATATTGCCTGGTAAATCCATTATACTGGGTTATATGGACCGCCATCCCGCCGAAATCGACCGCCAGCGCCTGTCAAATCAGGAACCTTGCGAACTTCTTTAATAAATATCGCAGCTGATAGCAGTCACAAATGGAATTTCATCTTGCGGTGCGGAATGCCCGCGTCCATGAATTCTTCACTGCACTCCACGAATCCGAAGCGCCTGTAGAATCCGACTACCTGGCTTTGGGCATCGAGCTCAATGGTGGGATAGCCGAGGCGGCGTGCCTCGTCCATCAGCGCATGAAACAGCGCGCTGCCCACGCCCCGTCCACGCCATGCCGGCAACACCGCCATGCGGCCAATATGGCCATCCGGCAGCAACCGCCCAGTACCTATGGCCTGCCCACGACCACTGAGTGCAAGCGCATGGATGCTGCGTGCGTCCCAGTCATCCCATTCCAATGCCACCGGTACATGCTGTTCTTTGATGAAAACCTGTTCCCGTACGGACCGCAATTGATCCGCATCCTGGTCCCAGGAAACCAGTTTGATGTGGTAACGATTACTCATAGTGGCAATAGACGCAACCGGCATTAATCAGTTGAGTAAGCAAAGCCAAGCACTCTTTCCTTTTGAGAAGCGGTGTCAGTTCACCGGGCGCATACCGGCGCTGCCCGGCAAGTTTTGGGGCCAGGTACCCCAGCCCTGCCGCTAGTCGGTAAGCTTCGCCATCGACATAGAGTACAGTATGGTCCGAGAACTCAATATAGGCAAACCGGGAGGTTTCACTGCGATACAGCGTTTGGGTCGCCGCCAGGTGCACGACTTCCCCGGCATCGTATGGCTCATCCAGGGGTAGCGATACCAACTCGGACCGACTTTCGGTGCTGAAACGACCAAACCAGTCGGCAAGCATATGGTCCGCAAGCGGCAGCGTGCGCAACAGTTGGCTGATCTTTGCCAGAACCCGGGGAGGTATTTGTCCGGGATTGTCGGGTGGCTGTAACTGCGGATCAACGTAACGCGTCACCGGCAGATGATGTTCTTGCAGATACGCCGACAAGCTGTCCCACAAATTCAACTGATCCGGTGCGCGAAAGCCAATGGAGTAGGTCATGCATGGCTCTTGAGCGACACCGTGGTGGGGCACCTTGGGCGGCAAGTACAGCATATCGCCGGGTTCCAACACCCACGTCTCGGTGGGCTTGAATTCCCTCATTATTCGCATTGACAGCCCGGGGATGAGATCGGCGCCAGTTACCCGCTGGTCACTGATCTGCCAGCGTCTCCGGCCGGCCCCCTGAATCAGAAATACATCGTACTCGTCCACGTGCGGACCAACAGACCCCTGGTCCGCGGCATAACTCACCATGATGTCATCCAAACGCCAATTGGGGATGAACGCAAATTGGTCGAGCAAGGACGCCAGTGATGGCACATGCCGGTCCACTTCCTGTACCAGCAGGGTCCAGTGAGAGTTTGGCAATGTACCAAACTCCGCTTCCGCGAAAGGTCCGTGTCGCACCTCCCACGGTGTCGCTCCGTCCTGTTCCAGCACCAGCCGGCATTCCGTTTCTGCCTCGCACGCCAATCCCGCTAATTCTTCCGGCGAGATGGGATTCACAAACCCGGGAATCGCGCCCCGTATCAGTAACGGTCGTTGTTGCCAGTACTCGGCAAGAAAGCGCTTGCGGCTCAAACCGCCTAACAGGGTATTCATGGATAACTGCACGTCCGCAACGGAAAATGCAGTATAAACGAGAACGTGGATTGCGGCTATATTTGACACGCGACAGGAGCAACAGCCTGCACCATGGACCACGGGCAATTAAACGCGCATTCATGAGATGCTGATAACCGGTTGTAGATATTTATTTAGATAAGGACTCGTGGACTCTCCTTTTGGCACCGGTGTGTCCAGCGGCAATAACGCAGGAGAATCCGCATCGAACTTCACAAACATTCACACGGGAAACACTGGAGAGCTGTTCGAATTCGCGGGATGGAACAGCCGCGCGCTTCAACGTGCTGCACCTGATAACTGCCGTCTTTTGCACAAGGATCAACCTGTGAATCAAAATTCGATAATACATCGGGGGTAAACTGATATTGAAGATTGCACTTGCGATGCAAACCAAAACAGCGCTCGACTCCCCGGTTATCAACACGATCGAACATTAGCCGGAAGGGTCGACAGACTCACGGCATAACGGCAGGTAACATCCAGGGTGTCCAGTCACTTCTTGTTATTTCGCAGACTGCGCGCGCACGTGTCATCAAATCATGCCACTAGGACTTAAACATGCGCCGGTCAAATCCGGAAAATCTCATGGCGTCAACCACAGGAAAGAAGAGCGCCTGGTAACCGATGGCAAAGCAAAGAACCGTGCACATCCAGGAATAACCCGACATACTACTGGACAGAGAATTGGAAGTATTTCGGGAACTGGTCCAAGTGACCACGACAATTGAATTGGTAGCGGGGGCTGGATTCGAACCAACGACCTTCGGGTTATGAGCCCGACGAGCTACCAGACTGCTCCACCCCGCACCGGAAGTCGGGCATTATACGGATTTGCCGGGGCAATGCAAGGAGAACCGTCGGTAACTGTTATCTTTTTGTATGTGTTTCAATCTCTTAACTGGGCAGAAAACGAGCTTGTCTGAGCACATAAAGTGACAAAGGCGATCGCATAATCACGCTCATCCGCCATACTTAAGTAGCTGTTATTTATACCAATTTTTTGGATCATAGTGAGCGCCACGTCGGTAAATTCAAGTATGGGCTGGCCCAGCGCACTGTGTCGCACGCTGATTTGCGATAATGTTAAGCCTTCCCGAAACCCGGTACCCAAGGCCTTGGCACAGGCCTCTTTCGCGGCAAACCGTTTGGCAAGAAAATGCGCGGGCCGATTGCTAACTCGAAACTCCGCCAGTTCCGGTGGTGATAAAATACGCCCGGCAAAGCGTTCACCCCATTTGTCCAGGTTGCGCTGCATGCGCGCAACCTGGACGATATCCGTGCCAATACCGTAAATCATATGGCTGACGACTTCATACCGGCCGGACCTCACGCATCAGGCGTTTCATATCCCGGACCGCTTCCTGCATTCCGCTAAACAGCGCGCGACAGATGATCGCATGGCCGATATTGAGTTCGCGAATTTGCGGTATGGCGGCGATATCCTGCACGTTGTGATAGTGCAACCCGTGCCCCGCATTGACCTGCAAACCGATATTGGAACCGTACTGCACCGCCCCTCGAATCTTCTCCAACAGCTGGTGTCGGTGCGCGGCGTCCTCGACATCCGCATAATGGCCGGTATGTATTTCAACCACCGGCGCACCGGCCGCCACCGCCGCGTCCAACTGGCGCGGATCAGCTTCGAGGAACAGTGACACCCTGATTCCCGCGTCTCGCAGGCGAGAACAGGCCTCGGTGATGCGCGCGGCATTGTTGACCACATCCAGACCACCTTCAGTGGTCCGTTCTTCACGCTTTTCCGGTACCAGACAACAATCTTCGGGCCGGATACGCTCGGCAATCGCCAGCATTTCCTCGCTCACCGCCATTTCCAAATTCATGCGGGTTTGCAGAATGCCCTTGAGCATCTCCACGTCCCGGTCCTGAATATGGCGCCGGTCTTCCCGCAAATGCAAGGTAATGCTGTCAGCCCCAGCCTGTTCGGATTCGATCGCGGCCTGGATCGGATCCGGATATCGGGTGCCCCGTGCCTGGCGCAGCGTTGCCACATGATCGATATTCACACCTAACAGAATCTCCTTGCGGGTATCCACTACTGGCTCCTTTTAATGACTGTCACGATTTATAATCCAGCTGGCGCAACAAGGCACGTGTGTACAGTGGTTTATCACCAAGATACCGAGCCAGCGCCGCGCGCATCAGCTTCTTACTCTCCTGGAGGCATTGGGGAGCGCTCAGATCGTCCCGCGCCAGACCCAGCAGACTACTGCCGGACATGGAAATCGCATCGCGGTTGTCATTATCTCCGGGCACCGGACCAATTTCCAGAACATATTGGTAGCGCCCCTCGGCTGCGATCGGCGCGCCGGAATGGACATCATGGTCGAGAATCAATCCGTAGCCGATTTCCTGCAGCAGATATTTTTCAAACATGCGCAGACAGGATTGCAGACCGAAGGAAACCACCTCGGGGCGCTGGCCGGTATTTGGCAATCCAACCAGCCGGTCCAAGGCATGGACATAATGCTGGAACAATTCAGGGTGCGGATCCAGGGGTTGCAACAGGCGCATCAGGAGTTCATTAAGATAATACGCGCTGAACAGCAGTTTGCCGGTAAGCGGCCAGGCGCGTGCCGTGCTGTCGAGGTCTGTCAACGTCGCCAGATCGGCGCGGCCGCTCCAGGACAGGAGCAATGGCCGGAACGGCTGGCACAAGCTGTACCAGCGTGATTTCGCGGTACGGGCGCCCCGCGCCACGAGACTGATGCGACCCCGGTCACGGGTAAAAACATCCAGAATCAAGCTGGTATTGCGGTACGGCCGGTGATGCAGAACATAGCCCGCCTGCAATTGCACCCGGCGTTCAGAAGTCGTCATACCCCAAACTCTTCAGGGCGCGATCACTGTCAGACCAGCCTTCCCGGACTTTAACCCAAAGCTCCAGAAATACTTTGCTGCCAAACAGATTTTCCATGTCGATGCGCGCTTGCTTGCCGATTTCCTTCAATCCCTCGCCCTTGCGGCCAATCACAATTTTCTTTTGACCATCCCGCTCCACCCATATAATAGCGCCGATACGACGCAAAGCGCCGTCCTCTTTGAAAGTCTCGATTTCCACACTGATGCTGTAGGGCACTTCACTGGCCAAATTACGCATGAGCTTTTCGCGGATGATCTCCGCCGCCAGAAAACGTTCGCTGCGATCCGTTACCTGATCCTCTGGATATTGCGCGGGCGACTCAGGCAACATGCCTTCAATGGTCTTGAGCAATTCATTTATATTACTGCCTTTATAGGCCGATACCGGCACCACCGCGGCACACTGCAATTGCGCCGCATACTGCTGCAACACCGGCAGGACGTCCTCTTTGCGCGTCAGGCGATCCACTTTATTCACCGCCAACACCACCGGCTTGCCCGCTTGAGTGACGCGTTGCACAACATAATCATCCTCTTCGGTCCAGCGCTGGCAGTCCACCACCAGCACCACAACATCCACATCCTGTAAGGCACTGCCCGCGGTGCGGTCCATGTAGCGATTAATGGCCTTCTTTTTCTTGATATGCATCCCCGGGGTATCCACGAAGATAAACTGGCTATGGTCCGTGGTCTTGATACCGGTAATCCGGTGACGAGTGGTCTGGGGTTTGGGACTGGTAATACTGATTTTCTGGCCCAGCAGCGTATTCAAGATCGTTGACTTGCCCACATTGGGCCGTCCCACGATCGCCACATAACCGCAACGAAACGCTTCAGTACTCATAGACTTGCATTGATACCCAGTAACGCGAGCGCATTTTCCGCGGCGGCCTGTTCTGCGCGACGCCGGCTGCTGCCGGTGCCTATCACCGGCTGCGCCAGCAATTCTATCTGACACTGCACTTTAAACTCCTGATTATGGGCTTCGCCCTTGACGGAAATAATATCGTATACCGGCAAGGGCATACGCAGACCCTGCATATGTTCCTGCAAACGAGTCTTGGGATCTTTCATTTGTGCGTTGCGGGGGATAGCCGCAATACGCTCCTGAAACAAGGGTAGCAGAAACTCCTTCACCGCTGACAGCCCGCCATCAAGGTAGATGGCACCGACTATTGCCTCGAAACCGTTGGCGAGAATGGAATCACGGGTATAGCCCCCGCTTTTCAATTCACCTTGCCCCATAATGAGGTAATCGCCAAGCTTCAAAGCGCGCGCCAACTCGGCCAAGGTCTCACCACGCACCAAGCTTGCGCGATAGCGGCTCATCTCACCTTCACTGGTCTCGGGAAAATAATGATACAGCTCGTCAGTAATCAGATAATTCAAAATCGAATCGCCCAGAAACTCCAGGCGTTCGTTATTGCGGTGCCCCTTGCTGCGATGGGTTAGCGCCTCGGTGAGGAGGTCTGGCTGGTGAAACTGGTAATTCAATGCCCGGCATAAAACAGCTCGATCCGGTATCAAGGGATCGCCACCTCATCATGGAAACTGGCCACCAGATCAACATTACCCATCAGGTTCCTTCGCGCCTCATAGTCGACGGTAACGGAAATACCCGAGGGTATCTTCTGGATTACCACATCCTCCCTGCCGATTGCGGTTATGTCGTTGACGCCCATGCGTTTGGCCATGGCGCGCCAGACTTCCTGGGGGGGCTGTGTAGCCAGCTCTCGTTCGCTCTTCAACGACGACAAAATCGATTTGATCTGATAGTGCTCCAGATACACGGGTAATAATTTGAGTCCGATGAGACCGATGAAAGCCACGAGTATGAGGATAAGCATGATACCGACCCCGGTGATGCCGCGTTGTGTATTCGCAAATTTCATAATCAATCCTCGATGATTTACTTTATTGACGAACCAATCCTATCCCACGCAATACCGCTGCCTGCCGAATCCCAGTTCATCCAGATCATGAACGCTTTACCGACCAAATTGCCTTCCGGCACCGTTCCCCAGAAGCGACTGTCATTGCTGTTGTCCCGGTTGTCACCCATGACGAAGAACTCCCCATCGGGAACCACCAGATCCACTTCACCCATATTTTTCCGCGGATCAACCAGAATGTTATGCTTTACCCCTTCCAAATCCTCCATCAGATCCGAGGCCCCGGTCATAACGACACCGGAACCCACGCCACGATATTTATCCAGCATTTCCTGTGCAACAACTTTGCCATTTATAATCAACATCTTGTTTCGATAGACGATATGGTCGCCAGGCAAACCGATGACACGCTTGATATAGTCGACGGAAGGGTCCCGCGGATAGCGAAATACCATGACATCACCGCGTTGCGGCTCACTCACGCCGATGATCTTCTGGTTCAAAACTGGCAAGCGAATGCCATAGCGGTATTTATTGACCAGGATAAAATCACCGGTCAAAAGCGTTGGCATCATGGAGTTCGAAGGAATTCTAAAAGGTTCCACCAGAAATGAACGTAACAATAATACGATCAAGATAACCGGGAAAAATGACCTGGCATATTCCACGATGCGCGGTTCACGCAGGATTTCTTCCACGTCATCATTATCGTATGCGGTAGTGGCGCGAGCTTGCCGCTGGTGCTGGAGGTACAAGCGGTCCACTGCCCAAATAATACCGGTGAAGAATGTTAAACCTACTAATATTGCCGAAAAATCCACGTTCATTTATTTTTCCCTACTTGCAGCACCGCCAGGAACGCTTCCTGCGGTATTTCAACACTACCGACCTGCTTCATGCGCTTTTTACCGGCCTTTTGCTTTTCCAATAGTTTACGTTTACGACTGACGTCACCCCCATAACACTTGGCGGTGACATTTTTACGCAATGCTTTGACGGTGGAACGCGCGATGACATGAGCGCCAATCGCGGCCTGAATGGCCACTTCAAACATCTGGCGAGGAATCAGCTCTTTCATTTTTTCGACAAGTTCCCGCCCCCGGTAAAAAGCTTGATCGCGATGCACGATAGTGGACAAGGCATCCACCTTCTCGCCGTTGATCAACACATCTAATTTTACCAAGTCCGCCGGTTCAAATCGGATAAAGTGATAATCCAGCGACGCATAGCCTCGACTCACGGATTTAAGACGGTCGAAGAAATCAAGCACCACCTCATTCATAGGCAGTTCATAACCCATGGACACCTGGCGCCCCGCATAGAGCATTTTTTTCTGAACGCCGCGTTTCTCTACACATAAACCAATGACATTACCCACATAATCCTGAGGCGTCAATATGTTGGCAATAATGATAGGTTCGCGCATTTCCGCAATTTTGCCGACTTCCGGAAGTTTGGCCGGGTTATCAACATGCAGCACGTTGCCGGAGGTATCCACTACTTCAAATACCACGGTGGGCGCGGTGGTGATCAGCTCAAGATTATATTCCCGCTCCAGGCGTTCCTGGATAATCTCCATGTGTAACATGCCCAGAAAGCCGCAGCGAAAACCAAAACCCAAGGCTTGCGAAGTTTCCGGTTCGTAAAATAATGCTGCGTCATTGAGTTTGAGCTTCGCTAATGCATCCCGAAAATCCTCGTAATCATCCGACGACACCGGGAACAGTCCGGCGAACACTTGCGGTTGCACGGGTTTGAATCCGGGCAAGGGCTTAACCGCTGGCCGGTCCGCGGCAGTCAGGGTATCCCCAACAGGGGCGCCATCTATCTCTTTGATGCCGGCAATGACATAACCGACCTCGCCGGCCTCAAGGGTTGGCTTGTCGAATCGTTTCGGGGTAAATATTCCCACAAAATCCGTCACATAAGATCGCCCCGTGGACATTACCTTGACCTTCTGACCCTTTGCCAGAGTACCTTGCATCACCCGCACGAGAGACACCACACCGAGGTAATTATCAAACCAGGAATCGATGATCAATGCCTGCAAAGGCGCCCCCCGGTCCCCCTTGGGCGCGGGAATCGCTACTACCAAGGCTTCCAGCACATCGGTTACGCCAACCCCCGTTTTGGCACTCACCAGCACCGCGTTGGACGCATCGATACCGATGATGTCCTCGATTTCATGACGTACGCGTTCCGGCTCCGCCGCGGGTAAATCGATTTTGTTCAGCACTGCCAGAACTTCCAGGCCCTGCTCGATCGCTGTATAGCAATTAGCGACGCTCTGAGCCTCTACGCCTTGTGATGCATCGACCACCAGGATCGCACCCTCACAAGCCGCCAGCGACCGGGAAACCTCATAAGAAAAATCCACATGCCCGGGAGTATCAATAAAATTTAACTGGTAGTTTTGGCCATCCGGCGCTTGGTAGTTCAGGGTGACACTCTGGGCCTTGATGGTAATGCCCCGTTCGCGCTCCAGATCCATGGAATCCAACACTTGGGCGGCCATTTCCCGTTCGCTAAGGCCACCGCATTGCTGAATGAACCGATCGGCCAAGGTAGATTTACCGTGGTCAATGTGCGCGATAATAGAAAAATTGCGTATGTACTTCTGATCCATGTAATTTCTAAATCACTCCCAGACTGGATGGATTAGGCATAAAAAATGGGCGCCTACTTATAGGCGCCCGGATCGGTATTCGGATTCGTTGGGCCTTCACAAGCCGATGTCGATTCAAGTCAACACTCTTGAATCCAGTGGGCCCATTCTAAAGCATCTACCAGACCCATATACCATATTTTTTATAATTATTGACCTATTCACTGGCTTCCACTTTAAGCGCGAGGAAGACCGGTCCACCACGTCGTTGTACGAGCAATGGCACCGACTTACCGTTTGGCAAATCCTCAACGATTTTCTTAAACTGCCCTACATTTTCAATGTCTTTATTGTTGATCATGACGATCACGTCGCCTTTACGCAATCCTGCCTTGGAGGCCGGACCACGTTTGATTTCCGCGACCACCACACCTTTGCCCGACAGCTCCATATCGTCTTGTTGTTCTTTGGTGAGATCAGACACGATAATATTCAATTTATTGTCAATGGTCGGTGTGGGTAGGGTTTCTGAACCTCCACCCGCCATGGCCAGCTTTTCTTCAGAGGGCAATTCCCCAATGACCACGGTCAGGCTTACGGCCTTGCCATTGCGGATCACTCGTACCGGCGTCTTCTTGCCCACCGGCGTGATCCCCACCAAAGGCGGCAGACTGCTGGATGTGGAAACCTCATGTTCATTAAATTCAACGATTACATCACCCAACTGGAATCCCGACGTTTCCGCGGGACTGTCCGGCAATACCTTGGCAACCAAGGCCCCCTTGGGTTTATCCATATGGAAAGACTCCGCCAGCTCCCGGGTAACATCCTGAATCAATACCCCCAGCCAGCCACGTACGACATGCCCGGAAGATTTTAATTGGTCCACGATATTCATGGCCATATCAATGGGGATAGCGAAGGACAATCCCATGAATCCACCCGTACGACTGTAAATCTGGGAATTGATGCCAACCACCTCGCCTTCCAGATTGAACAGCGGACCCCCCGAATTTCCCGGATTGATCGCCACATCGGTTTGAATGAAAGGCACATAATTTTCACGGGGCAGGTTACGCCCCTTGGCGCTGACTATGCCCGCCGTAACCGAGTGATCGAATCCAAAAGGGGAACCGATTGCCAACACCCACTCGCCTACCTTCAGCGCCGAAGATTTTCCGATGGCGACAAAAGGAAGATCTTTGGCATCGATTTTCAGTAATGCCAGATCACTGCGTTCGTCGGCTCCGACAACCTCGGCAACCAGTTCACGCCGATCACTGAGACGCACAATGACTTCTTTGGCATCCTTGATGACGTGATTATTGGTCATGACATAACCGTCTTTGGAAATAATAAAACCGGACCCCAACGATTGCGAATCAAATCTGTCTTCACCGTCTTCGTCCCCGAAGAAATGCTTGAATAAATCACCAAACGGACCTTCGGGATTATCGGGGTTGTTGCTGTCTGGACCGGGATTATCTCCACCATCTTTTGGAAAACGCCGAAATTGCGGGTGTTTAATCTGTTGTGTGGTGCTGATATTCACCACTGCCGGGCTGTATTTTTCTACCAAATTTGTAAAATCCGGGAGCTCCCTTGCGTGCGCGGCAAAAACCGGAAATATAATCAGGCTCAAAGAAAGAACCAATATTTGAAGGGATCTCATTCTATTCTCCAGAAGATAATTTCTTGAATTGAACATACTGTACAGTAGTCGCCTTATCCGTCGCCGTGTTGTCTATAGCCACGATCTCGGCATGAAAACCACATTTACTCTGATGAACACGTTCATAACGCTGTGCCCACGCCAAACCCACAACCAAGCCCACCACCCCCATGGCTATCGACGCCAGATCTTTGTGCGTCTCTGATAAGGTGGTGCCAATGGCTGCCATAACAAAAAAGGCGAACAGAGGTAGCAGATACACAACTGCCGCCCCCTTTAACAATACTTGCTCTGCAATCGCCACCTGAACCTGGTCACCAGGCCTTGCGTGCAATGGATTTCCGACGCGCAGCCTCGCGAATTTCGTGCCAATAACTTTGCTGAGCACGTTGGTACCACAGGCATTTTGCGCGCCACATGAACCACACGCGGACTGCCTCTGGGTTTGCACCCAAGCTGCGTCGCCCTCCACGGCATCCACGAACGCATTTTCCGTGATCATTGCGCCGGTCCATCATAGGTCATGGATTCAGCGACCATCTTCACTGTATCTTTGGGAACTTCGCCCAGGACGGTTATCTGGAAATCGTTGACCACGGCGCCAAATACGTTAACTGCGCCCATATAGGAAGAACCCAAGAACTTCTTGTCACTGGGCGCCAATTTCTCGATATACACGGACACCGACGCCAAACCATCCGACAGGATCATATGCTGCACAGACGCCGCACCTTCAGTAGCGTGTTGTTTTTGATGATCAGTCAACGCGAAGCCTTGGGGCATATTGCCTATTTTCCAGTGCAGCCTGCCCGCATCATCCGCACCCGCTTCCTGCTCAAACAATTCGTCGTGTTCAACCGATTGCGCGGCACCGAGATTCGAGCGTATTTCCGATACTGGAATATCCTGGACGACATTAATTTCGGTAAACATCAGTTGTTCGATGACATGCCCGCCCTCGTTCACCAATTCGGACTTCAACAGCAGAGAATTTTCTCGATCCAGCCAAAGATTATAACCGTAACGAAACTGATCCCGCGGCTTCACGATCACCACGACGCCATCGCGATTCGCCACCCGACCGTGGCCACCCATCTGCACATCGTAGTAATGGGTAAACTTGTCGAAATCTTTTGGAAAAAGCGTCAACAACTGATTGCCACTTTGTCGTTTATTGATCACCACCGACTTATTGTCTGACAGGATACAGGTAACGACATTATTTTCACGTACCACTTCCCGCGCACTGCCGTTGAGATGAAAAATACGCTCATAATCACCTTGTTGATCGGCTTTATGCAGAATCCTCATGGATTCCAGCTGTCCATCGTGAGCGTAGACAAAGGTCCCTTGATAGTTAATGCTCTTGGCTGCTTCCTGCATCAACTTGAGATATTCAAATGCAGTGGGTTCTGCACCCGCAGCCGGACTGCTCAGAGGAATTAAAGCTACCAGAATAACCTTGATCACAAAAAACCTATCACCTTTTAGCGCTATTTTTCAGGACTTTCTGGACGATAACCGATAATCCGCGCATAAGGTAGCACGCCCTGTACGCCCGCCGCATGCTGATTATGATTCACCAGGTATCTATTGACGTTGGACGGAATTGGTTGCGGAGACTCGGGAATTGCAATACGCGCAAATTGGGCATCGGTGGGAGCGGATTGATTTTGCGCCATGGGAGCGGCCGTGACGCCTGAACCACCAATGTAGTACTGGGTGCCCAGGATGGCAACCGCGGTAACGGACGCCGCAATTCCCAATCCGGCCACCTGGCGCATAAAAGGTGACAGCCGTAGAGAATGTCGTTGCGGCGCGAGAACCGTGGGTTCCTGTTCTATGGCTAGGGATACTTGTTGGCAAAAATCAGGGGAAAGGTGGGAAGCGAGATTCTTTCTTAATACATCGCTTATCAGGTGGTAGCGCTCCCAGGAGCGTAACATGTGCACATCGTCTCGCAGCTCCTGGATCATGTCATTTATTTCATGATGTTCCAGCTCTCCATCCACCAGTGCGGAGATATTTTCTCCGGCGTCCACTTTATTTACCATTGCGCCACCTTCACATCGACAAAGTTACTGTTCTAACAGAGGTTTCAAATTCTTTTCGATTGCTTCCCGTGCCCGAAATATCCGTGACCGAACCGTTCCCACCGGACAGGACATGGCATCGGCAATTTCTTCGTAACTGAGACCGTCAATCTCCCGCAGGGTGATGGCGGTACGCAAATCCTCGGGCAAAGCGTCTATGGTTTCAAAAACCACCTTCTCAATATCGTCCCGTTGCAGCAAATGTTCAGGCGTTTCGTAATTCTTAAGACTCGACTCACCTGAGAATTGTTCCGCCTCCTGGGTATCAACATCCGCCAATGGCAACCGTCGGCTTTTGGCCACCAGGTAATTCTTTGCCGTATTGATGGCGATACGGTACAACCAGGTATAGAAAGCACTATCGCCGCGAAAATTAGGCAATGCGCGGTAGGCCTTGATAAAGGTCTCCTGAGCCACATCGAGGGTTTCAGTGGGATCATACACATACCGGGAGATCAGATTCGTCACCTTGTGCTGATACTTGCGTACCAGTACATCAAATGCTTTCTTGTCCCCTTTTTGTACACGGCCAACCAACTCCTGATCTACACTGTTATCGCCCATTCGGGCCTACCCCTCCTGCATCCTCCGTCGCTGACACCTTACGGGTAGACAAGTCTTGTTTCATATAGTTCGCTTTATTAATGGGTTGTAGCAAAGGTGTGCCCCCGGACCTCAATAATAAATGGACACCCCCTGTTTTTCCTAGAATAATAGCACTGATATGATTGCAATATAAACACAAATGATTGAAATCTAGGGAAATTAAAGTGAGTGCAAGCACAATTCCGATTTGATGTACTGGTCATTGGCGGGGGTGCGGCTGGATTGACCCTGGCGCTGAATCTCGCCGACCAGGCAAAAGTGGCCATAATCTCTAAGAAAAACCTAACCGAAGGATGCACCCTCTATGCACAGGGGGGCATTTCCGCGGTTCTGGACCCCAGCGACTCGATAGATAACCATATAAACGATACAATTAAAGCCGGCGCCGGTCTCTGCGATCCGAGCGCGGTCAGATATGCCGTCGAACGCGGCCAATCCCTGGTCGAGTGGTTAATTGACCAAGGCGTGAATTTCACCGAGGAAACCGCGGTCAATGGCGAGCAGAAATTCCACCTGACCCGCGAAGGTGGCCACGGACAGCGGCGCGTGATTCATGCTGCGGATGCCACCGGTCATGCTGTAGAAACTACCCTGGCCGCGCAAGTTCTGGCGCATCCCAATATCACCGTCTTTGAACAACACATCGCCGTGGACCTGGTGACTGGCAGAAAGCTGGGACATGATTCCAATGCCTGTCTAGGCGCTTACGTGCTTGATCGCGAACATGGCAAGGTAGTCACCATGGCGGCCCGGTTTACGGTGCTGGCTACCGGTGGCGCCAGCAAGGTTTACTTGTACACCACCAATCCGGACACTTCCACGGGGGATGGCATCGCCATGGCCTGGCGCGCGCAGTGCCGGATCGCCAATATGGAGTTCAACCAGTTTCATCCCACCTGCCTGTATCACCCTAATGTTAAATCTTTTCTGATTACCGAAGCGGTGCGCGGCGAGGGTGGCAAATTGTTATTACCGGATGGTACACGTTTTATGGACCGCTTCGACCCTCAGGCGGAACTGGCTCCCAGGGACATTGTCGCGCGCGCCATAGATCATGAAATGAAACGTCTGGGCATTCCCTGTGTTTTTCTGGACATCAGCCATCAGCCGGCGTCATTCATTACCAACCATTTTCCGACGATTTATCAGCAATGCCTGAAACATGGCATCGACATCACGCGTGAACCGATCCCCGTGGTACCGGCTGCCCACTATACCTGCGGTGGCGTGGTCACCAATCTGCAGGGTGAAACTGACATTCCCCATCTGTACGCCATCGGCGAAACCGCCTTTACCGGCATGCATGGAGCCAACCGCATGGCCAGCAATTCTCTGCTCGAATGCATGGTATTTGCACTGGCCGCGAGCAAGGATATTCTGAGGAAAAAATCAGATACCGCACTTGTCACTACCCTGCCCGCCTGGGACGAAAGTCGTGTCACCGACTCCGACGAGGAAGTCGTGGTATCCCACAACTGGGAAGAGCTGCGTCGTTTCATGTGGGACTACGTCGGCATTGTACGCACCAACAAGCGCCTGGAACGGGCCAAACACCGAGTGGACTTATTGGCAAGGGAAATCGAGGAATATTATGGCAACTTCCGCGTCACCAACGATCTGCTGGAACTGCGCAATCTGGTGGTGGTCGCGGGATTGATCGTGGAGTCCGCAATGCGGCGCACGGAAAGCCGAGGCTTACATTATACTCTCGATTTTCCCACGCCCGATGGCACGTTGCCAGCCCACAACACCATTCTCATCCCGGCTTTTTTCCAATGTGCCAGCGCAGCAACACCCGCAACCTCCTAAACGTATCCGGCGTCATCCGGTCCCGGGTGATAACACAACTAAAATTACGTCGACGGTCCAAGCACCGGAAATTCAGCAATACCAGATGTCTGTGCACATAGCTGCAGGGCAATAAGCGCGCTTCCAGCAATTCCCCGCCGGCCAGGAACAACAACCAGGACTCCCCCGCGCGCCATTGCAATCGAATCAATGTCGATCCGCCGGTCGCCGCGCCAAACTGGCGTGCCACCCGCAAGCCGCTTGCCAACACCATCAACGTCAGGACCGCGCGCATCCAGCCAGGCAGATCCAAAAGCCAAACCACGGGAAATATGCAAGCGTGAGCCACGCCGAAAAACCAGGCAAGCCGGCGTGAAGGTCTCAGTTCAAGGTCGATAGGCGTGACGAATGCAGTTGACGACATGGGCCATTTTCCCGTCCGTGGGCAGTGTCTGTCCTAACAAATAGGGCAGTAATTCCTGATCCTGCAGGCGAATCAATTGCTGAAAAGCCACGCGTTGTTCATCGTCCAATTTATCAAAACCCTGATCGAGAAACGATTGCAGCAACTCGTCGAGCTCCAACATACCCCGGCGGCAACGCCAGTAGAGTTGTTCCTTTTGCGAATCCATCTAGACCAAGTGCTTGAGCATCAATTTCTTGATGTTGTTGATCGCCAGTGTTGGATTCAACCCCTTCGGACACACATCGACGCAGTTCATAATAGTGTGACAACGAAACATCCGGTACGGCCCCTCGAGTTCCTGCAACCGGTGCTCCGTGGCCTGATCCCTGCTGTCCGCGAGAAACCGCCAGGCCTGCAGCAGCGCCGCCGGACCGCGAAATTTATCCGGATTCCACCAAAAAGACGGGCATGACATGGAACAACAGCCGCACAGAATGCACTCATACAAGCCATCGAGCTTATCCCGATCTTCCGGTGACTGCGGACGTTCGGTCTCTGGGTCCGGGTCATGCACGATAAGATAAGGTTGTACCGCCCGGTATTGGTGAAAAAATTTATCCATGTCCACCACCAGATCACGCACCACGGGCAGTCCCGGCAGGGGACGAACTTCCACCGGCTCCTTGAGATCCGCCACCGGTGTGATGCACGCCAGACCATTGCGGCCATTGATATTCAAGGCATCGGAGCCACACACGCCTTCCCCACAGGAACGTCGAAAACTCAAGGTTTCGTCCTGGGCCTTGATCTCCAGCAAGGCATCCAGCAACATCATGCCCTGGGGAACTTGCTCCAGCACATAGGTCTGCATCCTGGGACCGCTGTCCACTTCTGGATTGTATCGATATACGGAAAAACGCATGGGCACTGTTCCAATATATATGGGTTAATAGACACGTGGCTTGGGCGGAAAGGACTCCACGGTCAATGGTTTGATGCGCACCGGTTTGTAGTCCAGGCGATTCTGTTCCTGATAGTAAAGACTGTGTTTTAACCAGCGTTGGTCATCCCGTTCCGGAAAATCCTCCCGGCTGTGGGCACCCCGGCTTTCCTCCCGGGCCAGGGCCGACACGACAGTCGCCAAACCGGTGTCCACCAGATTTTCCAGCTCCAGCGCCTCAATGCGTGCGGTATTGAACACCTGGCTGTGGTCCCGGAGCGTGGCTTGCGCCACACGCTGCTCGATCTCGAGCATTTTTTTTACGCCCTGTTCGAGTACGTCGCGGGTGCGAAAGACGCCGCAATAAAATTCCATGGTTTTTTGCAATTCCTTGCGTAACTCGTCCACGGTTTCGCCCTCACGGCGCTGCTCCCAACGCGCCAACCTGGCCAGCGCGCGGTCGATGCTGTCCTGGGCGTTCTGCATCGGACGGTGATAACGATTCTCCCGCAGAAACTCGATGATGTGGTTGCCCGCCGCCCGACCGAACACCACAATATCCAGCAAGGAATTACCACCCAAACGATTCGCGCCATGCACGGAAACACAGGCACACTCGCCCACCGCATACAAACCCGGTATCGGTTCTTCCGGGCTTTGCTTGACCGGCACCACAACCTGGCCGTAACGGTTGGTGGGAATTCCACCCATGGTGTAGTGCGCCGTAGGAAACACCGGTATCGGTTGTTCCACGGGATCGATATGCAAAAAGGTGATGCAGGTGTCACGAATACCGGGCAAGCGTTTTTTGATGATCTCGGACCCGAGGTGATCCAACTTCAACATGACATGGTCCTTGTCGGGCCCGCAACCGCGACCTTCACGTACTTCCACTGCGATCGCACGACTGACCACGTCACGACTCGCCAGATCCTTGGCATTGGGCGCATAACGTTCCATGAAACGTTCCCCGTCACCGTTCAGCAAATAACCACCCTCGCCGCGCACGCCTTCGGTGATCAGCATACCCTTACCGGCAATGCCGGTCGGATGGAATTGAAAAAATTCCATGTCCTGCAGCGGAATGCCGGCGCGTAACACCATCGCCATGCCATCTCCGGTATTGATCCGCGCGTTGGTATTGGTGCGAAACAAACGCCCCACGCCGCCGGTCGCGAGCAATGTCGTCTTGGCTTCGATGATCAACAACTCGCCGGTTTCAATACGCAACACCAGGGCGCCCAGCACAAAACCGTCCTTGTCCATCAACAGATCAATGGCGAAATATTCATCGAAGAAATGAGTACGTGCCTGGATATTCTGCTGGTACAAGGTATGCAAAATCGCGTGGCCGGTGCGATCCGCCGCGGCGCAGGTACGGGCGGCCTGGGCGCCACCGAAATTCTGACTCTGTCCACCGAAGGGCCGCTGATAGATCTTGCCATTGTCCAGACGCGAGAACGGTACGCCCTGATGTTCCAATTCGATGACCAAATGAGATGCCGCACGGCACATATACTCGATGGCATCCTGGTCACCGAGATAATCGCTGCCCTTGACGGTATCATACATGTGCCAGTGCCAGTTATCCGGCGACACATTGGCCAGCGCCGCATTCATGCCACCCTGGGCGGCCACGGTATGGGAACGGGTCGGGAACACTTTCGACACCACCGCCACACTGGCGTCGGCTTGCGACAACTGCAGGGCGGCGCGCAAACCGCCGCCGCCGGCGCCGATCACCAAAGCATCGAATTTTCTGCATTCAAGATTCATCGCATCACTGCCATAAGCAAAATTCGAAACGCCCAGAGCAACATAACGATCAGCGTCATGACGACCCCGGCCAGCAACAATAGGCGATACTGGTAAGGTTTGACATAGTCAAACACTACGTCACGAATCCCCACCCACACATGCACCGCGAACGCGACGAAGAAACCCGCCGTTGCCACCCCCACCACCGGTTGCGCGAACCAGTCATGCCACTGGGCATAGGTGATCGGACCCTGGCGCAACAAGACACTGAGCAAGGCCACCAGATAAACCGCCAGGTAAACAGCACTCAAGCGCTGCCATACCCATGTTTTCAACCCCTGCGTGGCCCACCAGCTCATAACAGTCGCACCACCAGAAACACTAGCATGACCAGCGCCGTGGCATGCACCAACCAAGCCGCGACTCGGGAAGACCGACGGGACATGGCGACATCCATATCCGCCAGCAGAAAGCGAATGCCGGCCACAAGATGGTGACACAGCGCCCAAAGCGCCAGCACGATACCCGCCTGCCACCAAGGCTGCCGTACCGCATCCATGACCCGGGTAAAATCCTCGACACTGGATAAGGACATATGTAACCCGTATAACACGACCGGCATCAAGACAAATAACAGGACTCCGGATACCCGGTGTCCCATGGACATGACCGCAGACACGGGAAAGCGTATTTTAAAAAGATTGAGGAAGACTGGCCGGCTCGGTTTCAGCATGCCACTATGACCCGTTGTTTATGTTCATGTGTTTGAAAACTATTTCCTTCAGCTATTACCGGTCATCATCACACCCGGCGCCAAGCTTGGTTGTTTTTCACACAACTCACCATTACCCACAACAACATATGCCAAGGATTCTACTTGAAAGCGGGTGCGGTTGTACAAATATCCTATATCCTGATTTAACCGGTTGATGGATATCGACGCAATATTTCAGGTTAACCAAAGAGTGATCACAGGATATACTAGGCTATTCCCTAGTATTTGTGCCCTCTGACCACGGGCCTTCACTAAAATGAGTGTGCAATGAAAGAACAATGGCAGGAATTTCTGACTGACAACGGCGCTATTATCGACGGTAACACGGTATTACACTTCGGTAATCCGGAACAGGAACGGCGCGTGGTGCTGAACGGTAACGTGATGGTGGATTTATCGCACCTTGGCTTGATTGCCGCCTATGGCAAAGACAGCCAAAGCTTCCTGCAAAACCAGTTCTGCAATGACGTGCGCGCCATCACCCCAACGGTCAGTCATTTAAGCGGTCACTGCAGTCCCAAAGGACGCTTGCTCTCGGTATTTCGCCTGGTGCAACGGGGGGAAACCTATTACCTGGAGTTGCCATATGAGATCCTTGAAGACACCCTGAAGAAACTGCGCATGTATATACTGCGCTCCCAGGTAACATTGGAGGACAATAGTGACGCCCTGGTACGCATGGGTTTAAACGGCCCGACCGCGGATAAATTATTGCAGGAAGCCATTGGCGGCGACGTTCCCCAAGCGGCCAACGATGTAACGCAAACCGCTGATCTGACCATTATCCGTATCGCCGCGCCCTCACCCCGGTTTGAAATCTGGGGAGAACTGGAACCGATGCAACAATTGTGGGGCCGGCTCAACGTGCATGCCGCGCCGGTCGGTGTCGATATCTGGGAATGGCTTGAAATCCAGTCGGGCGTGCCCGTGGTAACCAAAGCTACCGTGGACGCTTTCGTGCCGCAGATGCTGAACCTTGAGTCTCTGGGTGGCGTCAGTTTCTCCAAAGGCTGTTATCCCGGCCAGGAAGTGGTGGCACGTATGCGTTATCTGGGCAAACTCAAGCGCCGCATGTATCTGGGACACGTGGACTGCGACCTGGCCCCGCAGATCGGAGACAGCGTCTATGCCGCGGGTGCCGATTCGGCCCAAGGCACCGGTAAAATCGTACGCATCCAACCAGCGCCCGACGGTGGTTTTGACCTGTTGGCGGTGATCGTCATCGAAAGCGCCGACCACGAACCGATCCACCTGCAGGACCAGAACGGCCCGGTATTACAGATCAAACCCCTGCCCTACGCATTTGAAAGCTATGGCAAGGTCAGTGGAGATTAGATAACCGCCATCCTGTTCCCGACCAACCGCCGTCGGTATTGCTACCGATCATCAGCTTATATTTATCGGAGACAGCCCGATACCTTTAGGGCATTCGCGATTTTCGTGAGTGCTCGAAGTTCTTACCGAAAACGTAGCGATAGATCTTCCCTGAGCAGCGCCACCTGACCAATACATCTATCTGCAACATACCTTTTTTACAAGAATAGTTTTGCCCGCTAACGTCGGCGTAACCATAACCCACCGATCTGCACCCGCCCGCTATCCCATAAATAAATCAGAGAAATATCTGTTAATAACCTGTGATCAAGATCACAAAATCGTGGCCGTTATACAAATACCGGTCGTAGTACGCAGTTTTATAGAAAAATCAGGGTTAACGTTTTTCTACGACACCGTGCCAACGATTTTTGATTTGGCATTGATTATTTTCAATAACAATCCAGAAGTGATACCAATGAATAAGAATATCTTGTGGATCATGTTGCTGTCTTTCACGACAAGCACTTTTGCCGAAACCCATTTTAATCGTTTTGCACACCGCGAAGGCTTTGAAGGCCATGAACGTCACAGCCGCCAGAACCACAAAACACGTTTTCAAGGCATGACCGACTACGATGTTTTAGCGCTTTGCTATCTCAGCAAAAAAAGCAGTTGCAAACTGGCGGATATCGACGGTGACAGAAAAGTGGACGCATCGGATTACAGATTGCTCCGCAGCTTCAGCATCTATGACATTGACACGGATGGCGTGATAGCTACTTCGTCTGACTATGGAAAACTCCAATCGTGTTACGGCATGGATCCGGCCATCGAGAGCTCTTGTGCAACAAGTGATTTAGACGGTGATGGCATCGTCGGCTCATCGGATCTTTTGCTGTTCAGCTCCGCTGTTGAAAATGCAAACGACTATGACCTGAATCACGATGGCGTTGTCGACTACACCATTTATGGCGACGGCGCAGAGATCGCGGCATTTCGCGCATGCTATTTTCAACAGGCAACTGACAACGTGTGCGCTGTGTGGGACTTCAATCATGACGGTATCATTAATTCACTTGATCTTCTGTCTCTCAGAATCACCCTGCAAAGTGATTTAAACAAAGACGGTCGCGTTGAATTTTCCAATGATGGCGCCGATTATCGCGCCGTCGTGGCGTGCATGGGCTCAGATGTCACGGGTAACTGCCTGGCCGCGGACTTGAACAAGGATGGTTCCATAGATACCAGTGATCTATCGGTGATGAGCGGTTTCTCGCAGCTTGACATTAATAATGACTTGATTCTGGATTTTACGACAAATACCGCACCATCACTCATTACCATATCTAAAGAGATCAATGAAGGAGACCCTTTATCTTTCTATATATACTTCAATGGCTCTAAGGAACCAATTCTCAGCTTTGACAATTTCATACGCGTACCTTATGGCTTGGGAAATCTTACCAGCGGCTCGGAAAAATACGGTGTTGACTTTCAGAAAAATCTTCCTGCCGGCGCCAAACTGCACGAAGTAATTTACGGCGACTTGAATGGAGACAACGAATTAGACGAAAAGGATTTGAGGAAAATTCAAGAGATGTTAAGAGAAGACCATGGCCATCATGCGTCAATCGCTGACCTGAACAATGACGGTGTGGTAGATCAAAGCGATGCCGGCATCATTGAAAGCAGAATCGCCGCGGGCACACGCAACAACGCCTATTATTTCGAGTGGAAGCGCACAAATAACGGCGCGGGCTTATATCTGCTGGATATTGGCGCGACCGATTGGACAAATCGCCACAATAGTGATTTACGCACAAAATTTAAAGTGTACGATAGCGACCGGCCACTTGATTATTATGGACATGATGACGTGCTGGTGGTAATCAATAACAACTCCGCGATCTCAAAACAGATAGGCGAGTACTTCATAGCCCAACGCAACATCCCTTTATCACATGTCGTGTATATTGACGCACCGGTAAAAGAGACAATCAATCCCGAGGAATTTACCAATACCGTACGGGCACCTATCGAAGCCTACTTAAAAGACAACAATATCGTCACCGATATAAACTATATTGTAACGACAAAGGGCGTGCCTCTTCGGTATTACGGCAGCTCCAGCATCAATGGCTTGCCGATCATGAGATCCGTGGACTCATTGCTCACCACGATCGCCGGGGGTTATGCGCCCTACATCGACGCCACCACGGATACCGGCTATTTCTACAGCTTAAGCAATCCCTACTGGCTGGAACACACCAGCAACAAGCCATTTTCCAAAAAACAGTTTGATATTTACCTGGTGACAAGACTTACCGGCTACACCTTTGAGGATGTCAAACGCATGATAGACAATGCAGCCAATCCCGCATCCGGCGGAAACTTTGTGCTTGACGTAGACCCTTCCAAGGATGGCAACGTCGGCTATAAGTACGGTAATGACCAATTGCGAAGCGCTGCGGCCATCCTGCAAGCCAAAGGCGAGAGTGTGATCCTTGATGAAACAACTGCATTTCTGACCAACCAGACCGATGTGCTTGGCTATTTCAGCTGGGGTTCCAATGATGCGTATGACACCAACAATGGCATACCCAACAACTCCTGGCTACCGGGCGCCATTGCGGATACCTACGTCTCGACTTCCGCGAGAACCTTCAACTACCCGGCCACTTATGGGCAGTCGTTGATCGCGGACCTGATTGCCGAGGGCATTACCGGCGTCATGGGCTATGCTTTTGAACCCAGCCTGGGCGGCGTATCCAAACCCGACATATTGTTTGATAAATACACCAACGGATTCGTGCTTGCGGACAGTTTCTATGGCGCGTATGTCGCAGTCAATCATACCGGCGTGATCGTCGGCGACCCCAAGACCGCGATCAGAAAAACCTTTCCGTA
This sequence comes from Gammaproteobacteria bacterium, assembly GCA_024641505.1. Classification (GTDB taxonomy): domain Bacteria; phylum Pseudomonadota; class Gammaproteobacteria; order SG8-11; family SG8-11; genus UBA6920. Next base: position 82,127 of record JAHECY010000001.1, on the reverse strand, counting down.
GCATATTGTTGCATTTCTCAGGTGTACAGCCTCTAATCTCCGAGCCTTCATTCGCTGATTAGGGGCTGCGCGCCAACGCACCACCAACGCCATTGCACGTAACCTCAGGGTCAGCAGAGGAAAACCCGCCATCTAACGCCAAGACTCAAAACGCATGCAGGATTGACAGCACGTCTCTTCATGTCACCCCCAGCTCCATTCTTGACTCTGGGAAGATTTTGCCGCTCACGTTACGGTTATTCGTAGCCTGTTTGGCGCCTTGGCAACTGATTTAATTCGTGCCCATCCAAGTCAACCCGGTTCCGCGATGTCGCCATCCTTGCTTTCCGTTTGGCGCTCCGCCACCGGTCGCATGTGCGGGAACAGCAGCACATCGCGAATCGACGCGGAGTCGGTCAACAGCATCACCAGACGGTCGATGCCGATGCCCTCGCCGGCAGTGGGTGGCATGCCGTGTTCCAGAGCTACGATATAGTCTTCATCGAAAAACATGGCTTCTTCGTCGCCGGCATCCTTATCCACCACCTGTTGGCGAAAGCGCTCCGCCTGGTCTTCCGCATCGTTCAACTCGGAAAAGCCGTTGGCAATTTCCCGTCCGCCGACGAAAAACTCGAAGCGGTCGGTGACGAAATGATCGAGGTCGTTGCGCCGCGCCAGCGGTGACACTTCCGTAGGATAGGCGGTGATGAAGGTGGGATCCTTCAGCCGGTGTTCCACGGTTTTTTCGAAAATTTCGATTTGCACCTTGCCCAGCCCCCAATTGTCTTTGAGGGTAATGCCCAGGCGTTGCGCGATCTGACGCGCGCTGTCCGGAGACTCCAGTTGCGCGGCGCTGATATCCGCGTTGAAATGCAGTATCGATTCCTTGACGGTCATGCGCGCGAAAGGTTTGCCGAAATCGTACTGGTCCCCCTGATACTGGACCAGGGTGGTACCCAATACGTCCTGCGCCAGACCACGCAGCATTTCCTCGGTAATATCCATCAGGTCCGTATACACCGCATAGGCCTGGTAGAACTCCAGCATGGTGAATTCCGGATTATGGCGCGTGGACAAGCCTTCGTTGCGGAAGTTTCGATTGATCTCGAACACTTTCTCGAAGCCGCCCACCACCAGGCGTTTCAAATACAGCTCCGGCGCGATACGCAAGAATAACGGCATATCCAGTGCGTTGTGATAGGTGGTAAACGGCCGGGCCGCGGCGCCACCGGGAATTACCTGCATCATCGGCGTTTCCACTTCCAGATAACCGCGCGCCACGAGAAAATCACGAATATAGTGCACGATGCGCGAACGGGTGCGGAAGGTACTGCGCGCACTGTCACTCATGATCAAGTCCAGATAACGTTGCCGGTAGCGGGTTTCCTGGTCCTGAATGCCATGATACTTCTCGGGCAAAGGCCGCAGCGCTTTGGTGAGCAGGCGCAGCGATTCCAGTTTAACGGACAGCTCGCCTTTATCGGTTTTAACGAGCACCCCTTCCCCGCCGATGATGTCGCCGATGTCCCATTTTTTAAAGTTGCCGTAAAGCCCCTCGGGCAAGTTGTCCCGTCCCACATAAAATTGAATCTGCCCGGACATATCCTGGACATGGGCGAAACTCAATTTACCCATGACGCGCCGGGTCATCATGCGTCCCGCCACGCATACGCGCACCCGCAGCTCGTCGAGTTCTTCTTTGGATTTTTCACCGTATTCCGCGTGCAGTTCTCCGGCCATGACATTGCGGCGAAAATCATTGGGGAAAGCGATACCCTCCTCGCGCATGGCCGCCAGCTTGGCGCGGCGTTGAGAAATCTGCTTATTGGTATCTAGAATATCGTCCTGGTCGTTTGCTTCAGACATGCCGGCTCCACGCTAATAAATTACCACTACAACCCTGATTTCAGGCTTGCCTCGATGAATTGGTCCAAATCGCCATCGAGTACCGCCTGGGTATTACCCACTTCCACGCCCGTGCGCAAATCCTTGATGCGTGACTGGTCCAGAACATAGGACCGGATCTGGCTGCCCCAACCAATATCGGATTTGGAGTCTTCCAGGGTCTGTTTTTCCGCATTACGCTTCTGAATTTCCATCTCATACAATTTGGCCTTGAGCATCTTCATGGCCGTGGACCGGTTCTTGTGCTGAGACCGGTCGGATTGACACTGCACCACGATCCCCGAGGGCTCATGGGTGATACGGATTGCGGAATCGGTACGGTTAACGTGCTGACCGCCAGCGCCGCTGGCCCGGTAGGTATCAACGCGCAGATCCGCGGGATTGATTTCGATTTCGAAGTCATCGTCCACTTCCGGTGACACAAACACGGATGCGAAGGACGTATGGCGCCGGTTTCCCGAATCGAACGGGGACTTGCGCACCAGGCGATGCACGCCGGTTTCCGTGCGCAGCCAGCCAAAAGCATATTCACCCTCGAAGCTGATCGTGGCGCTTTTAATGCCCGCCACGTCCCCGGCGGAAGCTTCGACCAACTCGGTCTTGAATCCGTGTTGTTCGCCCCAGCGCAGGTACATGCGTAACAGCATTTCCGCCCAATCCTGGGCTTCGGTACCGCCGGAACCGGCCTGAATATCCAGATAGGCATTATTGGCATCCATTTCGCCGGCGAACATGCGGCGAAATTCCAAACCTTCCACGTCCTGCTTCAGTTGGGCCAGGTCTCTGACCACGGAGGCGATGGTGTCGTGATCCTGTTCTTCCACCGCCAGCTCCAGCAGATCCTGAGCTTCCTGCAGGGACAACTGCAGTTTGTGCAGAGTATTGACCACCTGCTCCAGTTGCGCCCGCTCACGGCCCAATTCTTGAGCGCGTTCCGGTTTGTTCCAGACGTTAGGTTCTTCCAGCTCGCGTTTTACTTCGTCGAGGCGTTCGCGCTTGAGATCGTAGTCAAAGATACCCCCTAAGAGACGCGCTGCGCTCCAACAGGTCCGCGATAAGATTCACAATGGGGTTAATTTCTTGCATTTTTTAATGTTATACCGCAGGGATCAAGCGCGGGATTTTACCGCGACTGGAGCAAAATCACCAACACTCCGGATCGTAAAGCAGCCTGCGCCAGGCCGCCAAGCGCGCCCGGGTGATGATCGACGATTTCCCGTGAATCGATGCCGGTATCCGGCAGGGCTCGGCCAGGATCCGCCGATGATACGAAATTTCGCCAGCGCCGCTTGCCTGATCGTGATCCCGCCTTTGCGTGCTCCGCGCCATGGCGAGCACAGCTAGGGTCAGGCATCCGACAGGATTTCCCGCACCAGCAACTGCAAATTGGCCCTACCCTGGTAATGATTGACGTCCAACTGATAAGCGATACGCACACGCTCCGCTAACACAGGCAGGTGCGCCTCGGCATTAAAGGCAATGGCATCCACCAGGGCATTTCCCGCCGCCGGTCGTAACACCAGTTTCAGATGTTTTTCGCCCAATACCCGTTGCTGCACCACAATAAACTCGCCATCAAACACCGGTTCGGGAAAATGCTGTCCCCAGGGCGCCGCGTAACGAATCAGCTGCGCCAGCTCCATGGAAAAATCCCGGGCCTGCAGTTCGCCATCGCTGTGCAACACACTGGACAACGCTTCCGGCCCCAGTAGCCGCGTCACTTCGCGATCGAACGCCTCCTGGAATCGGGGCAGATGTTCCTTGCGCAGCGTCAAACCCGCGGCCATGGCATGGCCGCCGAATTTCCGCAAGACTTCCGGGTGCTGCGTAGCCACGGTATCCAGCACATCGCGCAAATGCAGTCCGGCGACGGAGCGGCCGGACCCTTTCAGCTCGTCATCATTGGCGTCCGCAAAGACGATGACCGGCCGGTGCAGGCGATCCTTGATGCGCGATGCCAGAATTCCGATCACGCCCTGATGCCAGGCCGGATCATAGAGACACACCCCGGTCGGTAACTGATCCGTTTGCATGTGCGCCAGCACGGCCAGTGCCTGTGCCTGCATTTCCGCCTCGATACGCCGCCGGTCATGGTTCATGCGATCCAATTCCCGGGCATAGTGTAGCGCCTGGTCATTGTCGTCCTGCAACAGGCATTCGATACCGTGGCGCATGTCTTCCATGCGCCCGGCCGCATTCAGGCGCGGGCCGGCGGCGAAACCCAGGTCTGCGGCGGTAATGTGACCCGGCTCCCGGCGCGCCACGGTCAGTAACGCCGTGATGCCGGCGCAGCAGCGCTGGGCGCGGATGCGCGCCAAACCTTGGGCCACCAGGATGCGGTTGTTTTGATCCAACGGCACCACATCGGCCACCGTGCCCAAGGCCACCAGATCGAGATAATGCGCCAGATTCGGTTCCGCGATACCGTGCTGGGCAAACCAGTTGAGCTCACGTAGATGAGCACGTAACGCCAGCATCACGTAGAAAATCACGCCAACACCCGCCAGATGTTTGCTGGGAAAGGTGTCGCCGGGCTGGTTGGGATTGACGATGACATCCGCCGCCGGCAACGATGCGCCCGGCAGGTGATGGTCGGTCACCAGCACCCGGACGCCTTGGACCTTGGCCGCCGCCACACCCTCGAAGCTGGCGATTCCGTTGTCCACGGTGACGATCAGATGCGGTCGATACTGCAAAGCCACGTGTACGATTTCCGGAGTCAGGCCATAGCCGTATTCGAAGCGATTGGGAACCAGGTAGTCCACATGGGCCGCGCCCATGGCGCGTAAACAGCGTACCGCCAGCGCGCAACTGGTGGCGCCATCGGCGTCAAAATCTCCGACGATCAGAATGCGCTGTTGCCGGGCGAGCATCTCATGGAGCAGCAGCGCGGCCTGGTGGCTGTGTTGCAACAAATGAAACGGCAGCAATTGCTGGAAACCGTGTTCCAATTGCGCCTTGGAAGTGATATCCCGCGCGGCGAACACCCGGGCCAGGACCGGGTGCATATCGGGCAGGAGCTTATGTTGATCGTAGTCGCGCCGCTGGATTTCAGTCACGATTGATGGGTAACCCGTCGGGTGCGTATTACGCACCATTGTTTGCTATCGTGAACAACGCAAAATATTCTTCATTTCAAACGAGAACATGATGCGCAATACACACCTTACCGACTGCGTTGCTGATTTCCCGCCTGCCCGCCGCTACCGCAGGCGGGAAATGTGGTGCGTCACTTTCATCTGCATCACAACCAAACAGCGATCGTAATATAGCGTGCATAGTACGCACCGCTGTTACGCTGGTGACGCGGCTTGGTGCGAAATCAAAAGCCGGTGCGTAATACGCACCCTACCGATCAACGCAGCCTCCCGGTGTCAATTTTCACCGTCCGTAGGGTGTGCATTATGCACCGCTGTTACGCTGGTGACGCGACTTGGTGCGAAATCAAAAGCCGGTGCGTAATACGCACCCTACCGATCAACGCAGCCTCCCGGTGTCAATTTTCACCGTCCGTAGGGTGCGTATTACGCACCCTACCGAAATGCCTTACCCGTGTCGATCTTCAGCAGCAGGAAGGTGGCACCGGCCGGACCCGCGGACTGGCCCGACACCACCAGACTCTGGTTGGCATCGATCACCACGCTGCGGGCTTCTTCGTTTTGATCCGCCGGCAGTTGCAATTCATCGACGCCAGGCTGGAACCGGTACGATGACTGCTCCACCAGAGTTCCTTCGTTGCCATCGAACGCGGCGACGATAATGTCAGTGTTATCTTCGTTGCCACCATAACCCACCGCGTAAATATAATTATCGCGATCCAGCGCGATCGCCCGCAGTCGCAATGTCGGAGTACTGTCGGCCTTGTCCACATGGGTAAACTCGACACCTTGGTCCCCCCATTGGGTTACAAACTGAGTGTCCAGTTTCTGTAAATGCCATGCGCCATCGGCACCGGTGCCGGCAACAATAATCTCGCCGCCGGACGTAGTTTCGTTGGGAACCGTTAGTGCCAGGTCTTCCACCCGGTAGTCATCGGTCCAGGCCAGTTCCGGCAGCCAGGTACCGGTAACACCGCTGCCGTTGAGCGCTTCCAGCCAACCGCTGCGGGCATCACCGTCACCGCTGGCACCGCCCACCAACACCCGGCAGGTGCCGGGTTGTTCGCAGTTTTGCAGCACCACGGCATAGGCCGTGTCGTTGGCGGCACCGGGCCTCTTGCGTGACGACAACAAGCGGCTGTCGTGATCATACTTCAGCACCAGGGCGTCAAAGTCCCGGCCATTGTAGCTTTCACCCACCGCATACACAGCGTCGTCGGTGGCCACCAGCTTGTACAACACATCCGAGCGCCCCTTGTCGGCATAGGTTTGCAACCATTCCTGTTCCCCGGTGTTGCTGAACTTGACCACCAATCCTTTATAGACGTTGCCCTGCAGGGTATAGCCCACCACATAGACGCTCTGGTCCGGCGCCACGGCGACACCGTACCCATAACTGTGTTTACCGGCACTGACCATCTGGTGCCACACGCGCTCGCCATCAGCGTTGAACTTCACTACATGGATGACGAAACGGCCGCTGTTGTATCCGTAGCCTACGACGTAACGGTTGCCGAACGCGTCGCTGGCCATGTCCTGCATGTTTTCATCGGGGAAATCGCCGCCCGGTGAGCCTTCACCGATTTCGCTGGCGAGATTGATGATCTGGGCGTTATTGCCATTCATCCTGAAATTCGGCACCCGCGCGCTGGAAGCGATGGCCTCCACTATTTGAATGCTGCCGGGAAATTCCATGGTCAACGGTTCCGCCGAGGTGTCTTCGGCGCGCATCAGGAACGAAAACGACTCCCCGGGTTTGGTAGCCACCGTGGGCACGCCTGCAAGACCGCAACCGTTACCCGCCGCTTGGGCCAGACCCGGCAGCAGACCGCTGATCATTGAGCAGGCGTAGATACCGGTCCCGCCGGAAATCAGGAACGGGACACGATAGGGAACGCCCACCATGCCATGGGGCAACTCCGGCGTGAGATTGACCAAACCTGCCGCGGTTACGGTCAGGGTCAGGGTACGCATGCTGGTCGCACCGCGTGCGTCACGTACCTGGGCATCGAACACGTAGTCCCCTGCCTGTTGCGGAATACCGGTAATCAGGCCACTGGCCACCAGTTTAATGCCGCCGGGCAAGCCGCCGCTGGTGGACCAGCGATAGGGCGCGGTGCCACCGATGGCCTGCAGCAGGTAGTTATAGTGCGCGCCAACCGCCGCGGTCTCCACGGCGGTGGTTGCCACGGTGACATCATTGCCCGCTTCGACCACCAAGGTATAGTCCTTGCTGGTCACCAGTTGCTGTGCACTGCTTTCAGTCACCTGCACGGTAACCAAATACTCTCCCGCGTTTTGCGGCGTCCCGGCGATGCTCTTCCCCAACACCTCCAGCCCCGGAACGTTGGCGCTAATGACGTAATGGTACTCCGGTAAACCACCGCTGGCCCCGAAGCTCACTTGATAGGGAGTGCCAACCTTGGCCACCGGGATGTTCGCCGGTTTGATCGTGAATACCGAGGTGTCACCAAAGGCGCTGACCAGGGTGGTGACGGTGGCGTTGTCATTGCCGGGATTGTAATCTCCCGTGGTTTGTATCGCGGCGCTGTTGGTGACCTCGGGCAGCGCTTCACCGGCCACCAGCACCTCCAGGGTAAACTGGGTAGTGGTGGTCGGGGCCAACGACTGGCTGGTGCTGCAAGTCACGGTTTGCCCGGTGACGTTACATACCCAGCCTTGTCCACCACCGCTGAGAAAACTCAAACCCGTGGGCAGCGTGTCGGTGAAACTGATATCCGTGGTGTTCGCGCCCTTACCGATATTCTGCACCGTGACGATGTAACCACCGGTGGTGCCAACCACAAAATTACCCTTGGAGCTCATGGTCAAGGCTAAATCCGGCGGCGGCAGCGCCACCGTGGCGCAGGCGGAAAATTCCGAGCTACCTTCCAGACCGGTAGCCGTCGCGGTGATGACGTTGCCGGTGACGAAGGCGGTGCCCAGATCCGCGGAAAATTGTGCATCGCCGTTGGCATCGGTCATGACATCGGTAGTACCGACATAAACCGCCCCTTCCCCGCTGCCACTGTTATCGCAGGCCGTCGACTGATAGAAATGCAAGGCAACATCGCTGTCCGGTGTCGAATTCAAGCTACCGGTCACCCGGTTCAAACCGGCCAGGGCGGCGTCAATCAGCGGATAGTTCTGCAAGCCGTTGCCACCGGTATCCGTGTCCTGGTCATCGTTCAGGGTGACACCGTTGTTAGCCAAATCGATGCCCAGTTCGGTGTTGTCATGGATGGCATTGCCGAGAATTCGGCTGCCGGTACCGCCCAGCACCGCGATCCCGTCTTTGCCGTTGAACGCGATACGATTGGCGGACGCCGGCGTGATCTCACCGATATCGTTATTGGGTCCGTCCTGAACCCGGATGCCGTGACCGGTATTGCCGATATTCCCGGTGCCCACCGTGTCGGTGCCGATATTATTGCCAATGATGGTATTACCCAGCGCATTGGCGCCCAAGATATCGATACCGTTACCCCGGTTACCGGAAATCACATTGCCCAGGCCGATGAGATTCTTGCCGACATTGTTAATGACGATACCGGCGCCGCCGTTGGCTTTGGCCACCATGCCGAGGGCATCGGTACCGATAAAATTGCTTTCCAGGGTATTGCCGCCGCTGTCCCGGATCAGGATACCGTTGTTGCCGAAATTATTGATGGCCAGGCCGCGGATCCGGCTGCCACCGGCGCGAATCACCAGACCGTTGGCGTTGCCGACGGCGTTGCCGTCCAGAGTAATGTGCCGGGTGGCGTCCGGCGCCTGTACCGGTTGTGAGTTAGCGTCGATAAACACCTGGTCAGTGATGTCCGGTAACGGTGATTGCAGCCCGATGACATGGGCGCCGGCGGGCGGGATATCAAATTTGATATAGTCGCCGCCGACATTGATATTGGCCACCCGAATCGCTTCCCGCAGGCTGCAATGCACGGCATCACAACGGCCATCATCAATATCGTTGTCGCTGTTCACGATAAGGGCCGCATTGGCGAATTGCACACGCAGGGTCAAAGAGCGGTTACTGTAGTCTACTTTCCAGTCATAAGCGGTATCGAGCACCGGCAGGGTGGGCGGATCGAATTCGCCTGCTAGGCTGTTTTGAGTATCCACCGGCACGAAACTGTCGCCGGGTTGCAACACATAACCGTTCACCGCGGTCGCTTCCAGGTAACCGGCCAAGGTGACGCTGTCGGCGATCAACTGATCGTAGGAGACGCCGGCAACGGTACCGCCGAGTTCCAGCAATAACTCGCTGGTGGTGGCAAGATTCAAGGAACCCCGCACCGTCAGGGTGCCCAAGGGCGTGCCGGGGGCGATTTGACCACTGCTGTTCAACGCACCGCTCAGGGGCTCGATGATACCGGTGCCGGCAAGCATGGCGCCGAATTCGCTGGTCAGCGCGCCGCCCACGGTGAGGGTAATGCCGTTGAGCAGGCGCAACCCACCCAGATTGCTCAGCGTTCCGGTGGTGCGCGTGGCGCTTTGTACATTGACTTCGGCACCGGCGGTGATATCCACATGACGCAATACACTGTTGGCCGTGCCGGCATTGACGAAATCGAGGGTTTGCACGGCATTGCCGTTGAATACGGTGCGGTGACTGCCGGTGGCGCGGAAGGCGCGCCCGGCGCCGGCGCCGGTGTTGTTCTGGGTAAAGTTGCCGCCGACACGCAACTGGCCGTTGCTGAGCAAGCCATCTTCATCGCCGCCGGCGAAGGTGGTGTTGCCTTTCACCGTTACCTGGCTGTTGGCGTCTTGCATCACCAGTACGCCGCTGTCCTGCACCGCGAGCGCACCGCCCACGGTGGCGCCATTGGCGCCGATGGTCAAGCGGCCGCTGGCGCCGCGGATCGTCAGGCTACGGTTGGTGGTCAAGCCACCATTGAGCTGCACGTCCTGCTCAATGATCAGTTCCGGGGTCGATCCGCGCACGGTGGTACCGGCGCTGGTCATCTTGAGCGCGCCGCTGCCGGTGATGGCGCCGGTGGCCACAAGATTGCCCTTGAGCGCCAGTTCCGCGGCCAGACTCAGGCTGGCGCCGCTTTGCACTTCCAGATTGTTGACGGTGGTCGCCGCGTTCAGTACCGGCGTATTGACGCCAGCGGGTATCAACACATTATCCGCCAATGTCGGGACTTTGCCTGGAGCACCGACCACACCGGCAGCCTCCCAGTTACCGGCCGCCGCCCACACCGTCGACACCGCGCCCGTCCATTTACGCGAGTAGGCGTTGACATTGACATAGAAACTCAGGGTTGCGGATTGGGCCGGCGTGCCGTTGTCGGTAACGGTAATCGTCATCGGTCCGGCTTTACCCAGCGGCGCGGAAGCGGAAGGTGCGACGTTGAGGTGATAGGTGCCGCCTGACTGGTCCACCAGACTGACATAAGATGCAAAGCCACTGGTGCTAACGACCAGCGCGCTGCCGGCATCGGGATCACTGACGGCGATGACGATCGGGTCAAGCGGTATGCCCCGTCCCACATTGATGTCGCCGCCGCCGCTGATCACCGGTGCGCGATTGGTGTCGGTCACGGTCAGGGTAAACGTCTTGGCATCCTGCAACACCGGTGCGCCATTATCGGAAACCGTGACGGAGACGGTGTACACACCGCTGTCGGTGAAACTCGGCGTTATCGACAGACTGCCGGTGCGATTATGGTTGTCGGTGAGCTGAACGAAAGGCGCCGCGGGATTCACCGCGACCGCGAAACTCAAGGTATCCGCGGCGTCGGCATCGGTGGCGCTGAGGTTGACGGTAAATCCTTTCTGATCTTCCGCGACGGTTTGATTGCTAATTACGGCAAGTACCGGCGCCTTGTTCACTGAACCCACGGTAATGCTGATCGTTGTCACCGGTCCATTTTCCAAACCGTCATTAGGCGTGAAACTAACGCTGTGGGTACCGAGCTGGCTGGCATTGGGAGTCCACGAGAAGGTGTAGCCACCGGCGGGCGTGCCGGTAAAGCTGGGCTTGGGCCCGTTGGCGATGCCAGTCATGGTGATGGTCACCGGTTCACCGTCCAAGTCGCTGCCCGTTACCGCGAAGTTGAGTGTCTCCGGCAAATTCACCGCCTGGTCACCAATGGCGTTGACGGTTGGCAGACGGTTTTTATTGTTCACGGTCCAGTCAAAGGCGGCACTGCCCACACCGCCACTGGGATCTGACACGGAAATGGTGACATGGTAGATTTTACTGGCGCCGGTGGTCACACTGTAACCCAGCGTGCCACTGATCATCCCGCTTGCCGCATCGATGGTCAGCCCCGGTGGCAAGGTACCGCCGTCGGTAAAAGTGATGTTTTGACCATCGGGATCACTGGCAAGAATTTGCAGAGGCACGATGGTGTCATTTTCCGCATTCATCTGCGGCGCCGGAGGCGTCACCACGGGGGGCTGATTGGAATTGGTTATGATCCACTGAAAATTGACTGTCGTACTCAATGGCGTCGTGCCAGCGGATTCGCTAACCGTGACAGCCACGTTATAGGGACTGCCAGCCGCCGCCGCGAAACTCGGGGTGCCGCTGATAACGCCCGTAGTGGAATTAATCGCTAACCCTGGGGGTAGTACGCCGGGGGGCAGTCCAGGAACACTATAGGTCAGACCACCCCCTTCCGGATCGCTGGCCATGACAGTAACCGGATCGATCGGTGCTCCTTCCGCCGAAGACCGATCCAAAGGAATAGTGACACTAGGGGGATCATTTACCGGCGTAATGGTCAGCGACACCGTCGCCGGCGCGGACTGGGCACCATTGCCATCGGTGACATAGTAAGTGAAGGAGGCGGTAAAATTCTCCATGCTGTCATGGGTGTAGACCACCAATTTGCCGGTGGCGTCTTTGGCTACCGAGCCATGAGTCGTCGCGCTACTGCCCAAGGTCAGCGACGTGATACCGAAAATATTGTCGACATCGTTGGCCAGCACATCCAGGTTGACCGTGCCGCCTTCCAACAATTGCGTGCCGGGGGGAGTAATCGCGGCGTTGTCATCGGGATTGGCAATCGGCTGATCATTGACGGTGATTTGTACCGTCAAGCTGACCGGCGCTTCCGTCGGATTCGGGCTGGTCGCCTGAAATACGGCCTGATAGGGCGTGCTGCTGGCCTGGACGTCGGTCGGCGACCAGGAGAAGGTCCCGTTGTTATTACCAAAGGGCACAGCGGTTGAAAACGTGGCGCCCGGAGGCAGCGATACCGCCACCAGCGTCAGATTCGCTGAAACCAACGTGGAAGTGGCTTCCACGGTGAACACCAAAGGATTGGGACCTACGGTAACGGTTCTGATGGTAACCACCGGTTGCGCAAAGCTGATAACCGCGTGGGCACCGGTCGCGCATAAATACAATAACAATCCCAGCAACGCGGACCATCCCCGCGCCCTTGATCTGGCATTATCTTGGTTATAAAACTTCATCGCCCTCTCCTCCACCCTAAGGCGTATTCGGTTGCGTCGGCAACGGCAGGGCCGAGGGCACCGTGGGCATGGTGTTGGAAGGATCGCCGGTCTGAATACCGGCGGCAATCAGATCCAGTTGCCCACCGCTGCCAATATCCGAGTAGATGCGCTGTGCCTCTGCCCCTTCCTGACCGCTGAGATGGTTCACGGGCACGGGACCGGCGTCCGGACGCACTACCGCGCCTTCACCGGCGTACAGCGTGAGCGCGTCATATTCCCCTTGATTGCTGGTGACCCGCAGGTCGCCATCAATCACGAACAGGGTCGTAGTCTTGAAACCAACGTCGATTTCCAGTTCCGCGCCACTCGCGGGGATGCGTGCTTGCGGCGTTTCGACGATCAGCGGGTGTTGCGCGCTGAACATGCGAGTCACGAACAACTGCATGCGGCCGCGCGTCAGCTTCAGCAGCGCGTGGGTTTCGCCTTCGGTTTCATACTCGGCCAGCTCCAACCGGCTGTTGGCTGCCAGGGAAATGCGGCTGCCATCCTTCATCGTAAGATCCAGTGTACTGTCGCTTTTGGTGCGCACCACATCCTTGTCATAGACGGAATCCTGGTCCGCGTGCAGCGTGCGCAGCTCGCGATTATCATTGCGCGCGTCGGCACGTCCCGCCAGGCGCGCCACGGTGCCGATTTCAACCGCACCCGCCGGCGGCGCCAGCAGTATCAGAACACAGCCCGTCAACACGGCATTTACCATTGACCGCGCGTGTTTGGCACTGGTCGGCAACCGGCGCCTGAGGCCCGGCTGGAAACATTGAACAAACCGCCGCAACCTAATCATTGGACCGCGCCTCCCGGCGCCAGATAACGCTCAGCATGAGAATATTCCGTTGATAACTGTAGACATCGATATTGGAGTCCCAGGTCACGGTACTGTAGCGGGCCTCGTACTCCCACTCCTTTTGCGCCAGGTATTGCACCGCCGCGGATATTTGCAGCGCGCTGTCGGAGCGTTTCACCGCGTATACTGAATGCGTGTTGCTGTAGTCATGGCCGGTCTTCACCAGCCCCCCTGAGACCTTTAACAGTGGCGTCGCCTGATAGTCCGTATCGAGCAACATCACGGTTTCGGCGCGCGTCCAATTATTACCGTCGGTAGTATTGTCGCCCCGATCCAATTTAAAGCGCAGTTCACCGTCCCGGTCCTTGAAATACCAGAGCGACAGAAAACCCAGGCCCCGATAGCTGCCGCTGCGGTCTTCGGCGCGGCGCTCCGCCGGACCGCTGAACTTTTCCTGATAGTCGTTGATGTCGGCGCGCATATAGCCCATGACACTGAGATCGTTGTTGACGCGCAGATAAGCCCCCGGCGTGGAACTGAGACTGGTCAAATAGTCATGACCATCCAGTTGATTCCAGGTGATACCCACCGGAAAGCGCGCTCCCCAGCGGGCGGTGGAGTATCCGGGGCTGAGAATGTAATTCAGACGCAGCTCATCGAATTGCGACAATTCCTGATGCTTGCTGTAATAGAAGTGACCTTCGTGGAACAGCATCACGTTCTGATTGAATTCCTGCTGGTACACCAGATCGCCGAGAAATACCGTGCGCGTATCGCTCTTGCCGCTGGTACCGGTGTTAACCTCGGCCTTGCTGGATTCCAGCACCACATTACTGTCGCTCTCCAGACGCATGCCCACCTGGGTCGCGAAGGGCTTTTTGACGCGTTTGAGCTGCGCCAATAACACCTGATCGCGCCGCCGGTCCATGCCGATCGCATCTTTTGCCATGTCATCGGCAAGTAAATGGCGCGCATTGTCGGTTCTGCCGGTACGGACATAGGCTTGGGCCAACGGCAGGGTCACTTTGGCGCGCGCGGCCGGCGATAACTCGATGGCCCGCTGCAGCGCCTCGATGGCATCGTAATCCTGCCCCAGCGCGACCAGCGCGCGGCCTTCCAGGTAACGCACTTCCGGTTTGTAGGAAACCATTTGTTTCAACAACTGCAGGTGGTCCAGGGCGCGCCGTGGATTGCCGCTGGCCAGTTCAATTTCCGCCAGCGCGAACAAGATGCTTTCATCTCGTTGGAAATACTCGAGAATCGCATACAACTCCCTGGCGGCGTCGTCGAAACGTTGCAGCTGAAAATAGGTCAATCCCAGCAACCGCACCACCTCCGACTGATCCTTGGCGATGGGCAGATTCTCCGCTCCCAGCAGCTCCAGGCCGATCGCGCCGGAACGCTTGGGTTTGGGACGCGCCAACTCCTCCCTGACCTTCAGAAAATCCTCCAGCGCTTCTTCGTAATTTTCCAGCGCGTAATTCCTGAGGCCCGACTCCATGGGAGAAATCTCACCGGCGACGACACTGACACTGCCCAGCGCTACCAGCATCCCCAGCATCAGGCCCACACCTGCTTCAATCCACATGCCCTTCCTGCGGTACATCGTTTCCGGTAATTCCTATGTCTAATCGGCATCAAACCGGGTAATTCCGGCTTTTTCCACCACGTTCATCAGTTCCGCGCTCACCCCATGTATGATCACCCCACAAAACTAACGCGCGCAGCCTTCAGTCTGGAGATTATACCGAATCACCACCAAAGCTGAACGAATGCTTAACACTATTGGCCCGGTGCACGGCAACTACACGTTACCATAGATCAATCGGGGGCATAGTCACACTAATCATCCGGTCTTAACGCAGGGCAATCAAGTCATTTGAGCTGCGTAATCGCGCACTTAGACTGCGCATGATGCCAAAGGCCAGTTCGGGATAATCAACGACCAAACCGCGGAATCGTCCTTTTTCCAGACTGAGAATACGGGCGGTGCTCAGCACCTTGGCGGTGGCCGAGCGTGGCTTGCCGTCCAACAACCCCATTTCGCCAAAACACTCTCCGGCATTGAGCACCGCGACAAATTCGCCGACGCCCGTTGACTGGTGCAGATCGATGCCCACACTGCCCTCATCGATCACATACATCTTGTCACCCATGTCGCCGCGCATGAAAATATAATCACCGGCGAAGAACAGCTCTTCCTCGAACTCGTTGGCCACAACCCGCAAATCCTCGGTACTGACGCCGTGAAACAGATTGGTTTTCTTGATCATCAGGATCGTTTTCAGCAAATCTGGCATGGCGTCAGGTCACCACTTCCGCTACCTGCTGCGCGCATCGCGCCAGCCAGGGATCGGGCCGCGTACGGCACCACGTCAGTACGTCATGCAAGGTATGCAGCGCTTGAACAGGGTGAAATCCCGTGCTTTTATCGCGCTGTCGGATAGGGCGATTATCCACGATATCAAGCAACAGGCTGGCGAGCTTGCGATTGCTGAAATGACGCACCACCTCGCTGGCTGCCGCCTGGAACCGGGGATCGTCACTCTGCAGCGCCGCCCGGACGGTACCAATACGCTCCCGGCCTTCCACCGGCTCCAGCAGAATGAGCGCTCGATCCGCCGCCTGCAGCGCGCGTTCACGCAACACCAGAGTCACCAGTTCCCAATAATCCCGGGTGTCCGGCGTAGCACCGTGGTGCGCGGCAGCGCCGACCACCGTCAGGGCATGCATGAAATCCCGGGCGCTGCACGCCTGATGCACCGCCAGTGACTCCAGTACCCGCGTGGGGGAGCCAACATCGACCAGGGTGCGCGCGAGTGTTTGCTGGGCGCCGGCATTGAGCGCCGCCTGCTGCAGCAGCGTGGCCAGCATGCCTACCCGGTCTTCGTCGCCGCTCACCAATACCGACACCGCCGCCCGTCGCACCCGCAGATGATGATCCTGCAATCCATGGATAATCAGATCGGTACGCGCAGCCGCCGGCAACCGTTCGCTACACGCCATGACCGCCAGCCGCACTTGGATACTTGAAGACGGCGTACACAACGCCTCCAGTCGGGGCTTCAGATCCGCAGCCAGCAGCGGTTGACGCGCCAGGGCGTGCAACGCCTTCACGACTATTCTGGCGTCGTCGTTCGTGAGCAAAGTACGTAAATAGTGGATAAACTCGGCCACCGGCTGACGCGCAAGCACTTCGACCGCCGCGAATCTTGTCGCTTGCTGCGGCCGCCGCGTCAACTCCCGCAACGCATCCAATGCCTGTTCCCGGAAGCTCGCGTCGGTCTGTGAAAAAATGCAGGAAATCGCCGCGGCGCGCAACCGGGTGTGATCCGAGCGCAACGCGGCCACCGCCATGGCAAGGTCCGCGCTATCGGCCGAGCCGGCCAGCGCCAACAGCAGCGTGCCCTGCAATCGGGGCGCCGCCTGGGGCAGCAAGCGGCGCAACAGCACCGCGCACTGATCATCGACATACGGGGTAATCAATCGCACCAGGTAATCCGCCGTTTTTTCACTGACCGTAGCCAGTCGGTTCACGATCGGCAGCGTTGCCTGGGCGCCGAAAGCCGCCACCAGCGAATCCGCGGCAATCCGCACCGAATCCTCGTCAACCGTTTGCAGTGCCTGCATCAATTGCTCCCGCGCCGCGTGCCCACCCCAATGCGCGGCAGGGGCAACGTCGCCGGGCACGAACACCTTGGCGCGCAGGGATTGCAATATGCTGCCGATATAAGCGCGGTTCATGCGCCACGCACTGTACATGAACCCGACCGCGGCAGTCATGCCCAGCGCCAGAAAATACACGGTATTGGCGAGATGCTGCACCAGCCACAACAGGCTACCGGTCACCGCCAACGCGCATGGCATGACGATAGCCACTGACATCGCCCGCGCGCGGCCTTCCATATAGCCCGGCAGAGCCTGAAAGAACAGGCTGTTCACCGGACTGCGCACCGCCGGATTGATCACATCCTTGACGACGCTGGCCAGCAAGGCAAACGGCAAGGAAAAGCTGCCGATCAATCCGGCAAAACTGCCGATCACCGTCGCTGGAAAAATCAGATTCATGGCTTTAATGCCGAAGCGGTCGATGACACGATTGGTGATAAAAAGCTGTATCAGCAGCGCACCGCCTCCGGTCAGGGCCGTCAGCATGCCGAAAAATCCGGCTAATTCCGCTTCCGAGGTAAAGGTTTCGGTATAAATACGATTCACCACATAACACAGGATATAAAAGGCGATCACGGTACAAAACAACGCCAGGGAAATAGCCTGCAACAGACTGGAACGGCCGGTAAATCTTACACCTTGCACGATCTCTTCCCAGGCCTGGCGCAGTTTACGCGCGGATCGTTTGCCGGAACGAAAATACGCCGAAGTACCGGCGCGCACATGGTGGCGACGCATCATGCCGGTTGCCAGCAGGCACAGCATTGCCCATACCAATAGCATATTTTGCACGCCGATACGCGGTGCCAGCGCGGACAGCAGCAAGCCACCGGCGATACTCCCTAGTTGTGTACCGGCAAGTATCAACGGCAGCAGACGCTTGGTCTGCTGACTGTCAAAATTCTGGGAAACGTAGAAGCCGGAATGCACCAGCAACAGCTCCGAAGCGACCTCATAGACCTGAAAGTAAAGGGGGTATACCTGATCCCAGCCGGTAAAGGTAATGAGCAACCAGTTCCCCACCAGCAGCACTGCCAGACTGCCGCATAATATGCGAAAAAAACGCTCGGCAGGCAGACGGTCGGCGAAAGCCGCATAAGCCGTGCTCACCACCATCAGCACCAGACCCAGCAGCAAATACATGAGCGGCAGATATTCGATGCCATAACGCTTGAAAAACAGCGCATCCGCGGTTCCTCGGCCGATGGCAGTGCCACATCCGAGCGCGAGAAACAACAGCAGAAAATATTTCAGTAAGGAACGTTCGTGTTCACGTACCAGGAAAAACTCGAGCACACGCAACATATTCCAGGCCTATACCCACCGGATTCCCAGGTTTCTTAATTGATTGTTACCAGGCTGGCGGCAGCTTTTCCTGAATCACGATCGTTTTATTCTTGATCGCTACATAGCCGCCCACGGTAAGATCCCTGAGAATTCGGCTCACCATCTCCCGGGAAGCACCTACCATGTTCGCCAACTCACGCTGGGTAAGTTTCTGCTCAATTACCATGGTGCCATCCTCGGCCTGAGTCGCCAGATTCAGCAATGTGCGCGCCACCCGTCCGTAAACATCCATCAGCGCCAGACTCTTTACATTTTCCGTGAGATCGCGAAAGCGCTGCACCAGCACATCGATGAGATGTACCGCGATAATCGGATTGGATTGCAGGCATTTATAAAAATCGGTTTTCGAAATAACGGCGAACTTGCAGTTTTCCGTGGTCATTACCGACGCGCACCGGGGTGAATGATCCAGTGCCGCCAGTTCACCGAAATATTCTCCGGGACCCAGCAGATTCAGATCCACCTGCTTCCCCTCTTCGTCGCTGAGAAATACCCGCACGCGCCCGGCAAGAATCACATACAGCGAATCAGACAAATCGCCTTCCTGAATCACGATCGTGTTCTTGCCATAGCTGCGTACCACAGCATGACTCGATAAAAAATCGATCATTTCCGGCGACAAATTCTTGAACAGGGAAATATTTGCTAAAGTGGCCGAAGCCTGTCGACGATGATGATTTGGTATGGGTTCGAAAAGCGTACTGTCATCGGCCGCGGGCACGGGAGGCACGGTGCCGGTGCCTTGCTGCGTAGTATGCATTTCTGTCATAAACCAGTCCTCCACAGGATTCCATAAGAATTGTCTGGAGAGAATTATAGCCTGAGGTACTTACATTGAACAAACGTGCAACTATAATTCTCCGTATAGATTCTTTTTCCGGATAACATATCTCGAGCGCGTCACCTGATTACTGTATTAGTACATCACAATTCTCTTATGCGTAAAGACGCCGTGCATTGACCCGTTATAACGGCGGTGGTTGTTATCATGAAGTATTACATTATCGTTCCCTGGGAGTGAATATCGCACATAGTCCAGGTGCAGTGGTTAACCGTGTACTGATAAGATCGGGCCTAATATATAGGGAACATAACTATTACAGGGGAAGGGAACAGCATGAACACACCACAAAACAAGATTCTATCACTCCTGGCGACCATGGAGAATGGCGACCTGCTGGAATGCATACGTCAGAGTAATCAGCAGTTCAGCGCGCCGCTGTTCGACACCACCGATGATGGCTGGCCGATCCGTATCTATACCCTGGGACGATTCAGCTTACTGACGAATGACAAACCCATGGATTTTCCCGGCCGCGCCAAACGTAAACCGATGGATCTGCTCAAAGTCCTGATCGCCCTGGGCGGGCGCGACGTGTGTCAGGTAAAGATTGCGGAAATCCTCTGGCCTGATGCGGATGGTGACGCTGCGCATCGCTCCCTTGACACCACATTGCACCGTCTGCGCAAACTGCTCGACAATGAAAAAGCCATTGTACTGCGCGAAGGCAAGATCAGTTTGAACAACGAATGTTGTTGGGTGGATGCCTGGACCTTCGAACGCCTGCAAGGAAAGCTCGAATCACTGTTGGATCAACTATTGTTGGAAAATCTCGACAACCAGGACATCATCAAACTTGCTACTACCGCTTTAACCCTATACAAAGGTCCGTTCCTCGGTTTGTCGAGCTCGGAATCCTGGGCGATTGCATACCGGGAACGCTTGCGCAGCAAATTCATCCGCCTGCTGCGCAAGGTCGGTCGCTTTTATGAATCTTCGGCGGAATTGGAACTGGCGCTGGAGGCTTACCTGAAGGGCCTGGAGATCGACAGCCTGCTTGAGGAAATGTACCAACGGGCCATGGCATGTTATATCAAGCTGGAGTTGCGCGCCGAGGCGATATTGTTGTACCAGCGCTGCGTGAGCAATCTCAATGCGCAATTGGGCATCACGCCGTCCGCCCGCATCGAGGAACTGTATCAAAGCCTGCTGGACAGCTAGACAATACTTTTCCTTAATAAATAATTAACTTGCTCCGCCTGCATGGTTGCAAGTGCCCACTACCGCGTTTCGGTAAGTCCGATGTAAGACGCCATGGGTACTTTAGGATATGAATAAAAACAATCGAGGCAGTAGCATATGGAGAGTTATATCGTACGGATTTACCGTCAGGATATTACCAATCCGCACAATATGGCAGGAATAGTAGTCAAGGCCAGTGACGATACGGAAACCCGGTTTACTTCAAGCGGAGAATTGATAGATTTGTTATCACAACTGGAAGAGACTTCCTTCCAGCCGCATCGCCCCCTTTCCGCCCACATGAATTAGAATGGCTAGTCAAGATTGCCAAGGATGGCTTTCTTGACGGAATCCAGTTCCGCTTCCACGGTCACCATGCGGGAGCCGCTCTGTTTTATCGCCGTATCCGGATCTTTCAATCCATGACCGGTGAGAGTGCAGACCACTTTACTGCCTTCCGGAATTTTTCCGGATTGAATATCGGTGATCGCGCCCGCCAGCGATATGGCTGACGCCGGCTCGCAGAAGACCCCTTCGTGCTCCGCCAACAGTTTCTGCGCTGCGAGAATGGCCGCGTCCTCAAATTCCGCGAACCAGCCGTTGCTTTCTTTTTGCGCCGCCCACGCTTTGTCCCAGGACTGTGGATGACCGATACGAATCGCGGTGGCGATGGTTTCCGGATTGTCCACCATTTGCCCCCGCAGAAACGGCGCCGCGCCGCTGGCTTGATAACCGCACATCACCGGCCGATTGTTGACGATGCCATGCTCGTGATACTCGGTATATCCCATCCAATAGGCGGATATATTGCCGGCGTTACCCACGGGCAAGCAGTGATAGTCCGGCGCTCCACCCAGCTCTTCCATAATTTCGAAAGCCGCCGTTTTCTGTCCCTGCAACCGGTAGGGATTGATGGAATTGACGATAGTCACCGGCGCACTGGCGCCCACTTCCTTGACCAATTGCATGCCCCGGTCGAAATTGCCTTTAATTTGAATCACGATGGCGCCATGCATCATCGCCTGGGCCAATTTGCCCATGGCAATCTTGCCGTCGGGAATCAACACGAAAGCTTTGATACCGGCGCGCGCGGCATAGGCGGCGGCCGCCGCCGAGGTATTGCCCGTGGAGGCACAGATGATGGCCTGACTGCCCTCTTCCACCGCTTTGGTCACCGCCATGGTCATGCCCCGATCCTTGAATGAACCGGTGGGATTGAGACCTTCATACTTCACGTAAACTTCCACGTTTTTACCGATACGCCGTGGAATATTGTTCAGTTTGATGAGCGGTGTATTACCTTCGCCCAGACTGATGATGCGCGTGTCATCGGAAACCGGCAAACGATCACGGTAACGCTCGATTAATCCGGTGTAACGGCTGCGAAAAGACATGGCTGTTTCCTCTTGCTTACTGCTTACTGCTTAATTGTTCCATGCGAATGCGCACCACATCGCCGGTGATGGCGGGTAGCGCCTGGATGCGTTCGATTGCCTGTTTCATGGCACGTTCCCGCACCCGGTGCGTCAACATGATGATCGAAGCGGTACTGTCGCCATCCTCATCGGGGGATTCCTTCTGAATTATGGCCTCGATGCTGATCTGGAGATCGGCCAGCACCCGGGTCACGTCCGCCAGCACCCCGGGTTGATCCAGGGCCTGCATGCGCAGATAGTAGGCGGTTTCCACTTCGTCCATGCTCAGAATCGGCACGTCGGTAAGGGCATCAGCCTGAAACGCCAGATGCGGTACCCGATTTTCCGGATCCGTGGTCAGGGTGCGGGTCACGTCCACCAAATCGGCCACGACCGCGGACGCGGTAGGTTCCGCGCCGGCGCCGGCGCCATAAAACAAGGTAGGTCCGACGGCATCCCCTTTCACCAGCACCGCGTTCATCACACCATCCACGTTGGCGATCAAACGCCGGTGAGGAATCAGCGTCGGATGCACGCGCAGCTCGATACCCGTGGCGGTGCGTCGCGCGATGCCCAGGTGCTTGATGCGATAGCCGAGTTCCTCGGCATTGCTGACATCCTCCCGGGTAATGCGGGTGATGCCTTCTGTATATACTTTACTGAATTGCAACGGGATGCCGAAAGCGATGGACGCCAGGATGGTCAGCTTGTGGGCGGCGTCGATACCTTCAACATCGAAAGTGGGATCCGCTTCCGCGTACCCCAAGGCCTGGGCTTCCGCAAGCACATCGCCAAAGTCGCGGCCCTTGTCTCGCATTTCCGTGAGAATAAAATTACCGGTGCCATTGATGATGCCCGCCAGCCACTGAATCTGGTTTCCCGCCAAACCCTCGCGAATGGTTTTGATAATTGGGATGCCGCCGGCCACCGCCGCTTCGAACGCCACCATCACGCCTTTGGCACGCGCGGCGGCGAAAATTTCGTTGCCGTGTTTCGCGATCAGCGCCTTATTGGCCGTGACCACATGCTTGCCATTTTGAATCGCCTGCATCACCAATTCCCGGGCCAGGCTGTCACCACCGATCAGTTCCACGACAATCTGGATTTCCGGATTATTGACGATGGCGAACGGATCCGCCGTTAACTTGATACCCGTAGTATCGCAGCGTCGAGACTTTTTCAGGTCGCGTGCGCTTGCTTGTACGATTTTAATGCCACGGCCGGCACGCCTGGCGATCTCAGCGCCATTACGCGCCAATACGCTCACCGTACCGCCGCCCACGGTGCCCAGCCCCAACAATCCTACTTTAACCGGTTCCAACTCTGGTCTCTCCTCTGCATGACTAACTACCGGCATCACGTAACATGGCTTTGATGCCACGAATCGCCTGCCGGGTCCGGTGTTCATTCTCAATCAATGCGAAACGCACATGGTCATCGCCGTATTCGCCGAAACCCACACCCGGCGCAACCGCGACTTTAGCTTGCTCTATCAGTTCTTTACAGAATTCCAGTGATCCCAGATGGCGAAAAGCCTCGGGAATTTTCGCCCAGACGAACATGGTGGCTTTGGGTTTTTCCACCGGCCAGCCTGACGCCACCAAGCCATCCACCAGCACATCACGTCGGCTCTGATAGCGTTCTCTGATATCTTCAACGCAATCCTGGGGACCTTCCAGGGCGGCAATGGCGGCAACCTGGATGGGCGTAAATGTTCCATAATCCAGGTAAGACTTGATGCGACCCAGTGCCGCCACCAATACCGGATTGCCCACCATAAAGCCGACACGCCAACCGGGCATATTATAGCTTTTCGACAGGGTGAAGAATTCCACGGCCACTTCTTTGGCACCGGGTACCTGCATGATGGACGGCGCCACATAACCATCGAAGACGATATCCGCGTAGGCCAGATCATGGATCACCCAGATTTGGTGTTCCTTGGCAATCGCAACCACCTTCTCAAAAAATTCCAGCTCCACACACTGAGCAGTGGGATTGCCAGGAAAATTCAGGACCAGCATCTTGGGCTTCGGCCAAGAGTCTTTGATGGCTTTCTCCAACTCTTCAAAGAAATCCACCCCGGGTACCATCGGCACATGGCGAATATCCGCACCAGCGATAACGAACCCATAAGGATGAATGGGATACGATGGGTTCGGCACCAATATCGCATCGCCGGGACCCATGGTGGCCAACGCCAGATGCGCCAGCCCCTCCTTGGAACCGATGGTCACAATGGCTTCGTTATCGGGATTCAGGTCCACCTTATAACGGTCCTTGTACCAACGGCAAATGGCGCGCCGCAAGCGCGGAATACCTTTGGACATGGAATACCGGTGGGTGTCCTCGCGTTGCGCCACTTCCACCAGCTTGTCCACGATATGCTTGGGCGTGGGCTGATCCGGATTTCCCATGCCGAAATCAATAATATCCTCTCCCCGTGCACGGGCTTTCATCTTCAAATCGTTGACGATCGCGAAGACATAGGGGGGTAAGCGCTTAATTCTTGGAAAATCTTCGATCAAAATCTTGGTCCCTGTTTGCACGAATAGAGCGACAATGCGTAAAATCGTCGACCGGACTTCAAAAAGGAGTCATACATTACTGATTGACCATTTAACTGTCAACGTAAGTAATGTTTTTAACACCCAATATCAGGAACCGTCATTGAAATTTAATCGACTCATGCCCGACGACAACTATATCGTTAAATCCTACCAGCCGGGACAATTTATCCTCCGGTGCCTGGAAACCGATAACCTGGACGCCAGCACGACTCCCGGTCAAGCCACAGGTAAAGACCTTACGATAGACAAGAGTATAATTCTGTCGCCGGGAAAACTCATCGATCATTGGGTGCCGCAATCTTTTGCTGAATTGACGCTTGACCATCTGCACCAACTCAATAGTTTACAGCCCGAACTCATTCTTCTAGGCACCGGGCCACAATTGCAGTTTCCGGCGCAGGCATGGATGCTGGAATTTCTTCAGGCTGGCATTGGTTTCGAAGTCATGGACACCCGGGCCGCCTGCCGCACCTACAATTTCCTGTGCAGTGAAGGCAGGCTGCCGGTAGCGGCGCTGCTGGCGCACTGAACTCGTTGGCGAAAAGCGGGTGGTTATCCCTAACCATCACCTCTTGCCAAGGAGCACAGCACGCCACGAGAACATATAAAACCTAATTACAACTACAAATCCATCGTTCGCAATATTTTTTGCAGCTTGGCGTGGCGCGACGTCCACAAACTCCAACTCTCGCCGCATTGCAAACCAATAACGCATTATCCCGCAGAATTACTCATCGTTCCCCTTTGCGAGTATGCTATCGTTGCTTAAGATCAAGCGGTGTTCACCACACTATTGAAAGATAGTGTCGACGGAATAGCCTTCCCGCTCCATGATTTCACGCAGTCGCTTCAACGCCTCCATCTGAATCTGGCGTACCCGCTCACGTGTAACGCCCAGTTCATTGCCAACTTCTTCCAGAGTGCAGACTTCCCGGCTGTTGAGACCGAAACGGCGCTCCACCACTTCCCGTTGCTTATCATTGAGCTGATGCAACCAGGTCTCAATGCTGCCGCGCAAATCGTCATCCTGCAGCATCATCGCGGGATCAACATTATTTTCATCGGGAATGGCGTCGAGCAGGGATTTATCCGTATCCTTGATCACCGGCACGTCCACGGAGGTTACACGCTCGTTCAATCCCAGCATTTTCTTCACATCAACAATGGGTTTGTCCAGCAGCTCGGCGATTTCTTCGGCGCTGGGTTCGTGATCAAGGGTTTGCGCCAGGTGGCGAGCGGTACGCAGGTAGATATTGATTTCCTTGACTACATGAATCGGCAAGCGAATGGTGCGGGTCTGATTCATGATGGCACGCTCGATGGTTTGCCGGATCCACCAGGTGGCGTAGGTGGAAAAGCGAAAACCTCGTTCCGGATCGAATTTTTCCACCGCCCGGATCAACCCCAGATTACCTTCTTCAATGAGGTCCAGCAACGCGAGTCCACGATTGAGATAGCGGCGTGCGATTTTGACCACCAACCGCAAATTACATTCAATCATGGTACGTCGCGCTTTGTCGCTGCCAGTGCGCGCCTGGCGGGAATAAAAAACCTCTTCTTCCGCGGTTAGTAATGAAGAAAAACCAATTTCGTTCAAATATAATCGGGTCGCATCCAACTCCCCCTGGGTCAGTTCGCCGGGGGCGTAGACCGTTACCACTTCCTCTACTTCTTCGATTTCTTCCTCGACTTCTGCAATCAACTCCACTTCAGCAAGTTCAAACTCCACGTCACTGTCCAGCGTTATGACGTTATCGACTACACTTTTGAAATCACCGGCCTTCTCATTCTGATCTAACATAGGCACACCCCTAATTGACCAAATTGTCAGCGGGCAAAAACTGCAGAGGATCCACCGGTTGACCACCGCGGCGAATTTCGAAATGGAGCATATTACGATTGGTGCCGCTACTGCCCATTTCTGCGATCTGCTGCCCAGCTCTGATGTAATCGCCTTCCCTGACCAGCAACTTCCGGACGTGCCCGTAGGCACTTAAGAATTCAGTATCGTGTTTGACGATCACTAGGTTACCATAACCCAGCAATGCATTCCCAGTATAAACCACTTTCCCCGGCGCGGCCGTGTAGATCTCCTGTCCCTCGGTGCCCGCAACCTTAATACCTTTCTTAAATTGATCTGTATTGCTGAATGACTGCAGCAGCCGACCGTGTACCGGCCATTGCCATTTAATGGGCTGCGCGCCGTTACCGCCATGCACCGGATTTGAACCTGCGGACGTTGATGTTTTCCCAAGCGGTCGCACCACGACGTTCACTTGTGCCGTACGAGGTTCGTTTGTCGAGGGTGGCGTGGCGGTGTGCGCGCCGTATGCTGGTGTGGCTGGTCGTGAGTCGGCAGATTCGGGTGTGGAGACGGTGCGTCGGTGCGAAGTGGCGCGGGTCAGCAGTATCTTGTCGCCAGGGCTCAGAATGTAGGGGGAGGCAATGCCGTTCCACTGCGCCAGCGTGCGATAGTCCAGGCCGTACCACCAGCCAATGGCATACAAGGTTTCGCCGGGCTTCACTATGTGATAAGTATGAGTGCCGCATGCACTCAACAACCATACAGCAAGCAGCGTCGACAATTTGCGTGTCACCGAGTTACAACGAATGCCAGTAAGGTTTTTCGTCACAAACAGGTCCCGATGCGTCAAACTATCCGTGTTACCTCATGGTTATAATTTGTAAACAATATACGCCGCCAGCGCTATTAGTATTACCACCCAACCCAAACGATCCACGTGGCGGCGTATCATATGGTCCATTTTGTCGCCGCCCCAATAGATAAACGCGGCCACCAGAAAAAAGCGAGCCCCACGACCAACAATCGACGCCAGCACGAATGGCAGCAAGTGCATGCTAACCACACCCGCGCTGATGGTAAACAGTTTGTAGGGTATGGGGGTAAAACCGGCAATAAACAATATCCAGAAACCAAATTCACCGAACCAACCGCGCACTTGGGTAAACCGGTCAAGATATCCCATGGCACTAAGATAGGGTTCGATCAGTTCAAAAGCGAAATAACCAATGGCGTAGCCTGCCACCCCGCCCAGCACCGAGGCCAGCGTGGTAATCGATGCCAGCATCCAGGCCCGTTGCCGCTGCGCCAGGCACATGGGTGCCAGCATCACATCTGGCGGGATTGGAAAAAAGGACGACTCTGCGAAACTCAAGCCCACCAGGAACCATTTTCCGTGACGATGCCGCGACCAGGTGAGCGCCCGGTCATAAAGTGATGACAACATTGGCACCTTACTCGGTACCTCCGCGCAATGAAACAAACCGTACCTGCTCCAACACCAGCTCTTCGTGGCTGTTGCTGCCGGTTCGGGTAATTTGCACCAATTGCTGGGTGCCGCGTTTACCTACGGGAATCAACATGCGTCCACCCAAGGCCAACTGCTGAATCAATGCCGCCGGCACTTCCAGCGGCGCGGCAGTCACGATAATACCGTCATACAACGCGTGCTCGGGCCAACCCCAGCCGCCGTCGGTATATTTCAATCTGACGTTATTGAGATTCAGACGCCGGAATCGTTCCCGCGCCTGGTTCAACAAACCGCGAATCCGCTCCACGCTGTAGACTTCCTCCACCAGACGCGCCAGCACCGCGGTCTGATAACCGGAACCGGTCCCCACCTCCAGCACTTTTTTCAAGCGGCCGCCAGCCAACAGGGCTTCGGTCATGCGCGCCACGATGTAAGGCTGGGAAATCGTTTGCCCGAAACCAATGGGCAGCGCGGTGTCTTCATAGGCACGGCTGGCCAGCGCTTCGTCAACAAACAAGTGACGGGGGATATCCCGAATCTGGTCAAGCACCGTCAACTGACTGATGCCGTCCTGAATAAGCCGTTGCACCAGACGCTCACGAGTACGTTGCGAAGTCATGCCAATGCCACGCAACTCGTAACTCATATCCACGGTGTCTGCTCCAACCAACGGCTAAGCGTATCCAGCGATTTATAATGCGTCAGGTCGACATGAATCGGCGTCACGGACACTTTAGCGTTCCTCACGGCGTGAAAATCGGTACCGGGGCCCGCGTCCTGCTCCGCCCCGGCGGGGCCAATCCAGTATATGGGCCGCCCTCTGGGATCGGCTGATTTTATAACTGGTTCGGATTTATGTCGATTACCAAGACGCGTAACTTCCAAGCCTTTAATGGCATTCAGAGGCACGTCGGGGACATTGACATTCAGAATCGTATCTTTCGGCAAGGGATGCCTCATCAATTGTCCCACCAGGGTTTTGGTTATTGCCGCAGCAGTTTGATAATGCGCGCCGGTACCAAGCACCAGTGACACCGCAATGGCCGGCAGGCCGAGAAATCTGCCCTCCATCGCCGCCGCTACCGTGCCGGAATAAATTACGTCGTCCCCAAGGTTGGCGCCGGCATTGATCCCCGACACCACCATATCCGGTTCCTGATCGAGCAGACCGGTAATCGCCAGGTGCACGCAATCGGTGGGAGTGCCATCGACAAACAGATAACCATTGTCGGCGCGCGTGGCATGGACCGGAGCATCAAGGGTCAGCGAGTTGCTGGCGCCGCTGCGATTGCGATCCGGCGCGACGACATCGATGTCGGCAATGGCCGACAATTCGGCCGCCAGACAGCGAATGCCTGGCGCTAAATAACCGTCGTCATTACTGATCAGAATGCGCATCGTCGCATTGTACACTAAAACCGGACCAGTTCCCGCAACACCGCGGTCGCGAAAGTTCCCGGTGGCAGACGAAAACTAAGGGTAAGCGCCTGCTGCGCCGACCATTGCCAGGTAAAATCCCCAACCATCAAACGTAACGCACGACGCTCTTGTTTCAGGTCATTGGCTTCCAGACCACGACATAAGGTTTCATGACCGGCCAGCGCCTCCTGCTCCAAAATGCGGGCGGCGTCCGTGACCGCCGGGTCACCACCACCCCACATCGGTCCGGTGGGATGAATGTCCGCGGCGGTCAGGCGCTGCTCGATTTCAGAAGTGACTTCCGGTACGCGAAACCAGCTATGGGAACCTTCCAGCATCATGACATCACCGGCGAGGGCGCGGTTCCAGGTGCCCGTGCTGACTCTGCCGCTGAGTACGGTATTGAATAGAAAAGCACGGGCGGCGGACAAATACATGCCTGATTTCGTATCGCGACGCGGGCGCCGCGTCTGCTGAAACAAACGCAAAGCCTGCAACAAATTATTACCATCCCGGCCGAACCGCTGGCGCTCAAAATAATTGGGCACACCGGCGTGCGCAATGTCCTGCAAACGGGCGCTCAATTCATCCCGATCGCCGGCAACATTCTTTAAGACCACGTGAAACTCATTCGCCTGATGACTGCCGCGCCGCAATTTGCGTCGATGGCGCGCCATCATGCAGATGCGCACTGTTGCTGAATCCAGATCCTGCCACCGGGGCTCCACGCGGTTACCGAGATCCACACTGAACCATTGCCGGGTTATAGCCTGGCGGTCCTTGAGACCGCAATACCCCACGGCCACCGGTTTAACCTGCGCGAAACGCGCGATCGCCCCGGCGACATCAGCGGTATTAAGCCCTTTTTTTTCCACCAGCAGCAGTGCATGGCCACCCTCACCATCCGGCTCAAAACCAAGATACTCAGTGACCTGAAAATCATCCAGCGCCAGCTTGAAATCGGCGTGCGCAGCCGGCAAGCCCCGAGCGCAGGCACATGCTTCCATGATGCGCGGCGCAATGGCGTGGTAATCGACGGTCATGGCATCACCGGTAACAGTAGCACCACGGCCAACGCCGCAATACCTTCACGGCGGCCGGTAAATCCCATGGTCTCCGTAGTGGTCGCCTTGATATTCACCTGGGTCGGCGCAACCTCCAGGTCCGCCGCAAGATTGGTGGTCATCGCAGGAATATACGGCGCAAGTTTCGGCGCTTGCGCGATAATGGTCATGTCAGCATTGCCCAACGCCAGCTGTCGTTGCTTGAGCGCCGCCACCACCTGGCGCAACAAGATGCGGCTGTCGATATTCTTGAATTGGTCATCGTTGTCGGGAAACAGATTGCCGATATCACGCAGCCCGGCGGCGCCGAGCAAGGCATCGCACAAAGCATGAATCAGTACGTCACCATCGGAATGAGCCTCCATGCCGAACTCATACGGGACAGTGACGCCACCCAGCACCAGTGGACGATGCGCGGCAAATCGATGGGCATCGAACCCCTGCCCTATGCGCATGGTGGCGCTCCTTGTTGATCGAGATAAAAAGCGGCGAGAGCCAGGTCTTCCGGGCGGGTAATCTTGATGTTGTCGGCCGTGGCCTCCACCATGACCGGATGCAACCCCAGCGCTTCCATGGCCGACGCCTCGTCGGTAACCAGCAGCTCCCGGGCCAATGCCTGTTGCAGCGCATCCGCAAGCTGGTGCAGGCGAAACATCTGCGGCGTCATGGCGTGCCATAACTGCCGCCGATCCACGGTATCAAGCACGGCACCCGCCGTGTCGCAACGTTTCATGGTGTCGTGCACCGGAATCCCCAGTAAACCGCCGACCTCGTGGTCGCGGCAGCGCAATATCAAGTTGTCGATATCAGTGCTGCGCACGCACGGACGCGCGGCATCATGCACCAGGACCCAGGTGTCCGGCGCTTGCGTGGCCTGCAAATAGTGCAGGCAGTGCAATACCGAATGGCATCTTTCCGCTCCCCCGGTGACTCGATGCAGCGGTTTCACCGGCAAGTGACGCAAGCCGGGCCAGTAGTCGTCATGCTCGGCCAGTGCGATCACTACGCCCGCGATCAGTGGATGCGCGGTCAATCGCGCCAGGGTATGTTCGAGGACGCTACGGTCGCCAATGGTCAGATATTGTTTCGGTTTGCCGGCGCGCATCCGGCTGCCAATACCGGCGGCCGGCACCACCGCCCAGAAATTTGCCGGCACATCGGTCATGGCTTAGAAAATTCGAAGCAGGATAATCGACAGTGGCGCATCAATGACCGCTGTCGGTAATCTGATAAAACGTTTCGCCGACACCAATCATGCCCAGCTCATTGCGCGCACGTTCCTCGATGGCATCCATACCCTGCTGCAGATCACGCACCTCCGCCACCAGCGCGAGATTGCGTTCGTGTAATCGGGAATTTTCCAGCCCTTGCTCTGCGATCGCCCGGGATAACTGCATCGCCTCCGTCACACCACCCTTGCCCAGCCACAGGTTGAACTGCAGCGTCACCAGGAACAGCGTTAGGATGATGATCAGTAGCTTCATGGTTTACCTGAAAATTGTTCCCCACTATTATGCACTGACAGTGCCAATTTCCCCGGTGCCGCACGAACAATTTTCGCCACGCCGCCACCGGCAGCTTCCTGCTATTTCAAATTATAGAACGCTCCCCGGCCGGGATAGCTGACTTTGCTGCCCAGCTCTTCTTCGATACGGATCAGCTGATTGTATTTTGCCACCCGGTCCGAACGCGACAATGAACCGGTTTTGATCTGTCCCACATTGGTGGCCACCGCGATGTCGGCGATCGTCGCATCTTCGGTTTCCCCCGAACGATGGGAAATAACCGCGGTATAACCGGCTTTCTTGGCCATATCGATGGCCGCCAGCGTTTCCGTAAGGGTGCCGATCTGGTTGACCTTGATGAGAATGGAATTGGCGATGCCTTTCTCGATGCCTTCCGCCAGAATCTTGGTATTGGTAACAAACAAATCATCGCCCACTATTTGAATTTTCTTACCGAGTTTCGCGGTCAGGTGCGCCCAACCCGCCCAATCGCTTTCGTGCATGCCATCTTCAATGGAAATGATCGGGTACTTCGCCACCCAGGCCGCCAGGTAGTCGGTAAATTCTTCCGAGTTCAGGGCCTTGTTCTCCGCCGCCAGCACGTATTTGCCATCTTTGAAAAACTCTGAGCTGGCCGCATCGATGCCGATCATGATGTCGCCGCCCGCACGATAACCGGCTTTTTCGATGGCCTGTAGAATCACTTCGATGGCTTCTTCATTGGAGCCTAGATTCGGCGCGAAACCGCCTTCATCGCCCACCGAGGTATTCAAGCCCTTGGCGCTTAATACACTTTTCAAGGCATGGAAGATTTCGGCGCCATAGCGTACCGCTTCGCACAGACTGGGCGCGCCCACCGGTAAAATCATGAATTCCTGAATGTCGACGCTATTGTCCGCATGCGCGCCGCCGTTGATGATATTCATCATCGGCACCGGCATTTGAAACGGACCGTCCCCCCCCAGATAACGATAGAGCGGTAAATTCCTGGCCGCCGCCGCCGCCTTGGCCGCCGCCAGGGACACCGACAGTATCGCATTGGCACCCAGGCGCGCTTTGTTTTCCGTACCGTCCAGGTCGATCATGGTTTGGTCCAGGGCCCGTTGATCCGAAGCGTTCATGCCCACCAACGCCTGACGCAATTCACTGTTGACGTTGGTGACTGCCTGACGCACGCCTTTACCGAGATAACGCTTTTTATCGCCGTCCCGCAATTCAATAGCTTCGCGTGATCCGGTGGATGCACCGGAGGGTACCGCGGCACGACCAAACGCGCCGCCGGTTAATATCACATCTGCCTCTACCGTGGGATTGCCCCGGGAGTCGAGAATTTCACGTGCGCGAATTTCTTTGATGTTGGTTTTGTCCGCCATGAATGAAAGATTTCCTTCTAGTATAGTGTTAGGTTTAATGTTCTTGGTTTAGCTGTCGGTGCGGCGCGGCGCGCCATCGGCAATGCCTACAATTCCTGCTCCGCCAACGGCTGCGCCTTGACAATCTTGTCCAGCGCCAGCAAGGTGGTCAGGAGCGATTCGATACGATCCAGGGGCCAGGAGTTGGGACCATCGCTCAAGGCCTGATCGGGATTTGGATGGGTTTCCATGAACAGACCCGCCACGCCTGCGGCCAGCGCGGCACGCGCCAGTACCGGCACATGCTGGCGCTGTCCGCCCGACACCGTGCCCTGCCCGCCGGGCAACTGCACCGAGTGGGTGGCATCGAACACCACCGGACAACCGGTATCGCGCATCACCGCCAGGGAACGCATATCCGACACCAGATTATTGTAGCCGAAGGACACGCCGCGTTCGCACACCATGATGTGATCGTTGCCGGTTTCCCGGGCTTTTGCCACCACATGCACCATATCCCAAGGCGCCAGAAACTGACCCTTCTTGATATTCACCGGCTTGCCCTGGCGCGCCACGTTCTGGATGAAATTGGTCTGACGGCACAGAAACGCCGGTGTTTGCAACACATCCACCACCGAGGCCACCTCGTCCAGCGGCGTGTCTTCATGCACATCGGTCAGTACCGGAACTTTTAATTCATGCTTTACCCGCGCCAGGATATCCAGGCCCCG
The DNA here is from genome assembly GCA_024641505.1 of Gammaproteobacteria bacterium. GTDB lineage: Bacteria > Pseudomonadota > Gammaproteobacteria > SG8-11 > SG8-11 > UBA6920. The sequence goes on along the minus strand of JAHECY010000001.1, from coordinate 48,524 downwards.
CGCCATGCCGGGACCCCGGAAACTGGCGCTGGAGGACCGGTTTGCCTTATCAAAGGACGATTTGAATATAAACGGGATCTGCAGGCGTTCGGTAATTTCCTTCAGTCGACCGGCGGTCGCCATAATCAGTTCTTCACTTTCGATAACGCAGGGACCGGCAATCAGAAAAAACGGTCGCTCTATGCCCACTTCGAAACTACATAACTTCATACGCTTGCCACCTTACTGGATTGGGATTGTGCCGACTGTTGATAGCGGCGCGCCGCCTGCACATAACTGGAAAACAACGGATGCCCATCCCGCGGCGTCGAGGTAAATTCGGGGTGAAATTGACATGCGACGAACCAGGGATGTGCGGGAATCTCCACCGTTTCCACCAGATTGCCGTCCAGGGAGCGCCCGGAGATACGCATACCCGCCTTCACCAGGGCCGCCACGTAATTGTTGTTTACCTCATAACGATGACGGTGCCGCTCGCGTATTTCTTCGGTGCCGTAGATTTCACGCATTTTGGAGCCCGGCTCCAGCCTGCTGGCCTGTGCCCCCAGGCGCATCGTGCCCCCCAGGCCCGAACTCTCGGACCGCTTCTCCACGCGCCCGCGGGAGTCCAGCCATTCGGTAATCAGCGCGATCACCGGGTAGGCGGTGGCGCGATTGAATTCCGTGCTGTGGGCACCGGGCATTTCCGCCACATGACGAGCATATTCGATTACCGCCAACTGCATGCCCAAACAGATTCCCAGATACGGCACACCATTTTCGCGGGCATAGCGCACCGCCGCAATCTTACCTTCGATACCCCGCTCCCCGAAGCCGCCGGGTACCAGAATCGCGTGCTTGTCCTGCAAACAAGTGACGCCATTGCGCTCGATATCCTCGGAATCGACGTACACAATTTTCACTTTGGTGTGGGTATGCATACCCGCATGCAGCAGCGACTCATTGAGTGACTTGTAGGCATCCGCCAGTTCGGTGTATTTCCCGACGAGCGCGACTTTAATCTCGGCGTCGGTTTCGGACAGGGACAGAACCACCTTCTCCCATTCCGCCAGATTAGCCGGTGGCACGTCTAATTGCAGCTTCTCCACCACGATGTCATCCAGACCCTGCTGGTGCAGCAAAATTGGAATGCGGTAAATGGTGTTAACGTCCACGGCACTGAATACCGCACGCTCTTCGACATTGGTGAACAAGGCGATCTTGCGCCGTTCATCGTCGGGAATATCGCGTTCCGCGCGGCACAATAAAATATTGGGTTGAATCCCGATGGAACGCAGTTCTTTCACCGAGTGCTGCGTGGGCTTGGTTTTGAGTTCCCCGGCCACCGCCACATAAGGCACCAGCGTGAGATGTATATACAGGGTACGATTGCCGCCCAGTTCCACGCCCATCTGCCGGATCGCTTCCAGAAACGGCAGCGACTCGATGTCACCGACGGTACCGCCGATTTCCACCATCGCCACATCCGCGTCACCGGCGCCTTCCCGAATGCAGCGTTTGATTTCATCGGTAATGTGGGGTATCACCTGCACCGTGCCCCCGAGATAACCGCCGCGCCGCTCCCGGGCGATGACGTTTTCATAAATTCGGCCGCTGGTAAAATTATTCTTCTGGGTCATGGGGGTACGCACGAAACGCTCATAATGCCCCAGATCCAGATCGGTTTCCGCGCCGTCATCGGTCACGTACACCTCGCCGTGCTGAAATGGACTCATGGTCCCCGGATCCACATTGATATAGGGGTCCAGTTTCAACAGGGTGACCTTCAATCCCCGAGCTTCCAGGATAGCGGCAAGTGATGCGGCGGCGATACCCTTCCCAAGAGAAGAAACTACGCCACCAGTGATAAATATATACTTTGTCATATAGTGTGGAATCTGCACTGAACCGGCCCGGAAGGCCACCAACAAGACGGGAGTAAACCTTACCAGATTGAGGAAGCAGGCTCAATGAAAATACTTGGCATCGGTTGGTTTTCCGTCTAACGATAACTCAAAGCCAGGCCCAGGAGCACCGCATCTTCCGTGGCGCCATACAACTTCAAATAGCGTTTCTTGGAAGCGGTAATGCTCACGCCTTCGGACACCCGAAACAGCAAGCCCACCTCGGGGTAAAACGATGAGACGAATTCGCCCTGCGCGACACCTAACATAACGCCGCCGGCCAGGTAAAAAGTAATTTGTGTGGGTATTAAATAGCCGGCACTGATTTCCAAACCCCAGACATTGCCGCCCCCCTTGCGTTCAGGATCATTAACCACTTCTCCGGCTTCCATATATACCAAGTCCAGTCGGGCCATTTTGCCATTACCGGTACCAAAGGCGCCCAGGGTACTGATACGCGGGTCACCCTCGGAATCCTTGCGCTGTTCCATCCGCAGTTGCGTGGTTTCTCCCGAAACCACGGGGGCAGCCTGCACGGGAGTCGCCGTCGCGGCCAATATCAGCAAGATTGTCGTTATGCGCATAGGATTACATTGTACCTCGGCGGTCATGGGTTAAGGAAACAAGATCCGCAGCGGATTATACCTGTTCACGAGGCGCAAGGCGCATGCCTTCGCGCTCCAAGGTGATGATCAAACCCGGTTCGGTGCCGCTGGCGGTAAAAGGTTCGCAATAACAATGACCGATAATCGCCGCCAGCTTGTTTTCAATATAGAGCAAGGGGATTCGATCGCGTAACCACGGTGGAATCCCCCATGCCTGCACCAGTTTCTTTAAGGATTGGTGGTGCCGCCGGCCCTGGGGCTGGCACATTTCCCCCCCGGTTCTGAATCGAATCGCTGCGGCATCCCGACTCAGGTCCACGTTGAGCCCCTGGCCAACGGCCGGTCGTACCGTGAGCTGTCCAATGCCGGGCAACGCCAGTGCGCGGTCGACATTCCAGGAATAAACCCGACCCGCGTCATGGGGTGACATCGGTGGCACCAGATACAGGCAATCCTGATACCGGCGCAACTCACCATCGCGCCATTGCAGCAGCGGTTGCGCATCCAGCGCGCCGTGCACCGTTTGGCGCAGTATTTCCGCCAATTTAGCGGTACCGGGTGGTTGCGCACCTTGTTGCCACAGCCAGTGACGTACCAGATTTTTCATGCGGGCGTAGCTCAAAGTCGCCAATGCCGATACACGCAGACTCTGCACGGAGGCACCGCGACACACCTGCAAATCCGCGGCCGCCACTTCCGCCAACAGCTGACGGGCTTCGGCCTGGTGGCGAGCCGCACGACTGAGGGTACCTGCCACGCCCGGCCAACGTGTCGCTATTGACGGCAGCACCTGGTGCCGCAGGTAATTGCGGTCATAGTCGATAAGCGCGTTGCTGTCGTCATCCACCCAGCACAACCCGTGGGTCAAAGCGTATTCATGAATCTGGCGCCGGTTGAAGGAGAGCAACGGGCGCATCAAGGTCCCCGCACCCAACGGCCGTTGCCGGGGCATGCCGGCTAAACCCGGCACCCCGCTGCCACGCAGGGCCTGTAATAAGAATGTCTCCGCCTGATCATCGCCGTGATGCGCGGTGAGCATGATATCACCGCTACCGGTCACGCTTTCCAGGGCGCGGTAACGAGCCTCTCGAGCCAGAGCTTCCAGGCTGGTCCCGGGAATCGCTTGCACCTTGACGTGCAACACCGTCAAAGGAATATGCCACTGTTGGCAAAACTGCCGGCACTGACCCACCCAGGCATCGGCGTGAGGACTGATGCCATGATGGACATGGACCGCGCCACAAGCGCGCGCCGCCGGGTGTGGTACCGAACTCAGCAAATGGGCAAGCACGGTGGAATCCAGGCCGCCGCTGAAGGCCAGGCGCAACACAGCGCCCGGTGGCATCGCTTCAAACACGGGCGTCAGCGCCGCGGCCGACAGCTTCATGGCACGGTGACTACCGGGCTACCGGTATCAGGCGGAATCTTTTTCCAGAAAATTGCCATATCGCATCAGACGTTCGTAACGCTGTTGCACCAGGGCATCGATATCCTTGCCATCGAATGACTGCAGCGTATCCAAAATGGCGCCGCGTAAACTGACAGCGGTGGCATCCACGTTGCGATGGGCGCCACCCAGAGGTTCCTTGATGATCTGATCCACCAGACCCAGCTCTTTCAAGCGCCGGGAGGTAATCCCCAGCGCTTCTGCGGCGTCTGGTGCCTTATCCGCGCTTTTCCATAAAATCGAGGCGCAGCCTTCCGGTGAAATAACCGAATACGTCCCATATTCCATCATCGCCACATGATCGCCGACCCCGATCGCCAATGCGCCACCGGAGCCGCCTTCGCCAATGATTACGCACATGATCGGGGTGCGCAGCATGGCCATTTCGAATAAATTGCGGGCGATCGCCTCGCTCTGGCCACGCTCCTCGGCCCCGACTCCCGGGTAAGCACCCGTGGTATCGATAAAGGTGATCACCGGCAAATGAAACTTCTCCGCCATTTTCATCATGCGCAATGCCTTGCGGTAACCTTCAGGCTTGGGCATACCGAAATTGCGCCGGATCTTTTCCGTGGTATCCCGCCCTTTCTGCTGACCGATGATCATGATCGGCCGCCCCTCGATGCGGGCGGTGCCGCAGACGATAGCGGGATCGTCGCCAAACGCGCGGTCGCCGTGCAGCTCGTCGAAATGCGTGGTGATGCGCGCAATGTAGTCCAGGGTATAGGGCCGCAGGGGGTGTCGCGCCAGTTGCGAGATCTGCCAGGGCGTCAGATTGGCGAAAATGGACTCGGTAAGCGTTTTGCATTTGGCTTTGAGTCGGCTCAACTCCTCGCCGATATTGATGTCCGTATCGTCACCCACATAACGCAGTTCATCGATCTTCGCTTCCAATTCCGCGATCGGCTGCTCAAATTCAAGAAAATTCATATTCATAATACGTCGTCACATCATGGGCCCAGCGGCCGGATAAAGTTGTCAGCAGTTACCGGAGTGTACCCCGGCCTGCGGTTGGTTCCCTAAAAGCTTTCATCGTCTGCGGTGCATTTTATACTAGTCCCGGAGCGCTTTGCGCCCATGCGCCTCGACGCGGGAAATTATGTGATGCACCTCTGCGCGCGCAACACCATCATCCATGCCCGACCATGACTTAACATAAATAATGGTCCACGGATTTGTCTATGTTATACATTTTTGGCTATTTTTCCCACTGGCTCCTTGGAACGGCGACGAAAAGGCGCCATACCGCCGGCAGCGCCCCCTACACTTTTCTCCACGGCCGCTTTGCGGTATTCCATTTCCACATTGTCCGGTCCCAACCAGGCGATCAAGCGATTTACCAGGGCATCGGCGGGTTCCACCTGCCAATCCGCTCCCAGGCGCAGGCGCACCGCGGCCCGGCTCGTCTGGTATTCCACCAGCACGTGGCAACTGCCGCCGCGGTGGGGATAGAGCACGGTGCGCAGCTCCTGCACCGGGTCTTCGGAAAGATACGCCTCCTGTATACGCAGGATTATGCGCGAACCATAAATTTCCCGGATACGCGCCATGTCATACACGGTACGGGCGCTCATTTTATAACCGCCCGTATAGTCATCCATGCTGACTTCACCTTCCACGATCAACAACTTGTCCTTGGCCAACAGGTCCTGGGACTGCTGATATAGATCGGGAAACACTGCCAATTCGATGCGGCCGCTGCGGTCATCCAGGGTAACGAACAGCATGCGATCACCCTTGCGCGTTTTCATGGCGCGCATCGCTACCACCAGACCGGCGATGGTGACCAACTGGTTTTTGGTGGGATTCAAATCGGCGATACGGCAACTGATGATCTTCGCCAATTCTTTTTCATAACGCACGATGGGGTGACCCGTCAGGTAGAGTCCGAGAGTTTCCTTCTCAAAAGTCAAACGGTCATCATCGCCCCATTCCTGCATGGCGACATAGTCCGCTTCCTGGCGGGTTGTCACCGGGCCATTGCCGAACATATCGGCCTGTCCGGTGCTGGAATTACGGGCCGCCTGTTCCGCTAATGCCAAGGCCTTGTCCAGCGATGCCATCAGGGTTGCCCGGTTGGGACCCAGTGCATCCATGGCACCGGCCTTGATCAGTGCCTCCAGTACCCGTCGGTTGATTTTCCGGGTCGAGGTCCGGCGGCAAAAATCGAACAGCGATGCAAACGCGCCCTGTTGTGCGCGTTCCTCGAGCATGCCGTCAATCGCGGCCTGACCAACGCCCTTGATGGCGCCGATACCATAGAGAATCTTGTCGCGGGCCAGCACCGTGAACTGATAGTCACAAAGATTGACATCCGGCGGCTGCACCGTCAATTTCATGGATTTGCATTCATCGATCAAGGTCACCACCTTGTCGGTGTTGTCCATATCCGCCGATAAAGTCGCGGCCATGAACGCCGCCGGATAGTGCGCCTTGAGCCAGGCGGTTTGATAAGACACCAGGGCGTAGGCCGCCGAATGGGATTTGTTGAAACCGTAACCCGCGAATTTTTCCATTAAGTCGAAGATATAGGTCGCGGTGGCTTCCACCACGCCGTTGCGCACCGCGCCTTCGGTGAAGATCGCGCGCTGCTTGGCCATCTCCTCCGGTTTTTTCTTGCCCATGGCGCGGCGCAACAGGTCGGCGCCGCCCAGCGTGTATCCGGCCAGCACCTGGGCGATCTGCATGACCTGTTCCTGGTACAGAATGACACCATAAGTGGGCTTCAGAATCGGTTCCAGTTTGGGGTGAGGATAGTCCACCTTGGCACGGCCATGCTTGCGGTTGATGAAGTCATCCACCATGCCCGATTGCAGCGGACCCGGTCGAAACAACGCCACCAGCGCTACGATATCCTCGAAACAGTCCGGTTGCAGGCGTTTTATCAAATCTTTCATACCCCGCGATTCCAACTGAAACACGGCGGTGGTTTTGGTGTCCTTGAGTAAATCGAAGGTTGGCTTGTCGTCCATGGGCAAGGTGGTAATATCCAGGGGCGCCTCCCCCTGCGCCGCCCGCAGACGATCGATGATGACCACCGCCCAGTCGATGATGGTCAGGGTACGCAAGCCCAGAAAGTCGAACTTCACCAGGCCTACGGCCTCAACATCGTCCTTGTCGAACTGGGTGACGACACTGGTGCCGCCCGCTTCACAATACAGCGGACAGAAATCTGTCAGCACCGACGGTGCGATGACCACACCGCCGGCATGCTTGCCGGCATTGCGCGTCAGCCCTTCCAGCTTGCGCGCCAGGTCCAGCAAACCGCGCACATCTTCGTCTTCCTGGTAGCGGTTGCGCAGCGCTTCTTCCTGCTCCAGTGCTTTGTCCAGGGTGATGCCCAGATCGTTGGGAATCATCTTGGCGATCTTGTCCACGAATCCGTAGGGATGCCCCAGCACCCGTCCCACATCCCGCACTACCGCTTTTGCGGCCATCGATCCATAGGTAATGATCTGGGACACGCGGTCGCGGCCATAACGCTGCGCCACGTAGTCGATTACTTCGTCGCGCCGTTCCATGCAAAAGTCCACGTCAAAGTCGGGCATGGACACACGTTCCGGATTGAGGAAGCGCTCGAACAGCAAGTCATACTTCAACGGGTCCAGATCCGTGATCAACAATGCATAGGCCACCAGGGAACCGGCGCCGGAACCACGACCGGGCCCCACCGGGATACCATTCTGCTTGGCCCAACCGATAAAATCCGCGACGATGAGAAAGTAGCCGGGAAATCCCATGCCGTTGATCACCTTCAACTCCAGGGCCAAACGGTCCCAGTACGCTTGCTCCGCCGCTGGGTCCGGCAGTTGGGGACGAATCACCCGCAGGCGCGTTTCCAAGCCCGCCCGCGCCTGCTGGGCGAGAAATTCTTCAATGGTCACGCCTTCGGGTACCGGAAAGTCCGGCAGGAAATTCTTGCCCAGCGTCAACGTGACATTGCAGCGCTTGGCAATTTCAACGCTGTTGGTAATCGCTTCGGGAATGTCCGCGAACAACGCCGCCATTTCCTCCGGGCTGCGCAAATACTGGACTTCCGAGTAACGGCGTGGGCGGCGGGGATCATCCAGCACCCGCCCATCGTGGATACAGACGCGGGCTTCATGGGCATAAAAGTCATCGCGCTCCAAGAAATGCGTGTCATTGCTGGCCACCACCGGCAGGTCTTCGCGAGCGGCCAACGCCACGGCCAGGGCAATATAGACTTCTTCCATATCCCTGCCGGTGCGCACCAATTCGAGATAATACCGGCCGGGAAAATAGCGCTGCCAGAATGCTAACGCTGCGCGCAACTGTTCGTGATTCTCCGACACCAGCGCCTGACCCACGTCGCCGGCGTAACCCCCGGAAAGCACAATCAACCCGGCATTCAATTGCGCGAGCCAGTCCCGATGGATCTGCGTTCGACCTTGATATTGCCCTTCGAGATAGCCGCGGGAAATGAGCCGGCACAAATTGTCGTAGCCGGTCTGGTTCTGGCACAACACCACGCAGCGACTGGGTGCATTGTGGTCTTTGTCGTTCAGTAACCACAGGTCCGCTCCCAGAATCGGTTTGACCCCCGCCTGCATCGCAGCCCGATAGAATTTTACCGCGCCAAAAAGATTTGATTCGTCGGTGATTGCCAGCGCCGGCATGCGCGCACGCGCGGCGGCGGCCACCAAAGATTTAATGCGCAGCAACCCATCTACCAGGGAGTATTCCGTATGGACATGTAGGTGAGCAAATATAGACACGATAATATAGTGGTTACTAAGCGGCCAAACCCTGACCTTAGGGAAGCCCCCTAGTGTCGAGATTTCCAGCCTTGGAGGCAAGCCATAAACCGCCGGTCACGCCCACGATCTGACCAGCGATTGGCCAGTCAGCCAAACTCAGTTCTTTTTGGCCCCTTGATCAATCCAATTCCTGATCAGTGCGATCGTTTCCGGCGCCAGTGGTTTACGCTCACCGTGAGGCATTTTCAGAGATTTGTCGGCGCGACCCTCGACCAACACCACCAGCGTGCTGGAAACGCTGCTGCCGGGCGTAATAATGGGGCCGAATTTGGTCCCCTTCATTATGTTGTCGTAGGACTCCAAGTTTAATCCACTGGCGGCCAGGCCTTCACCACCCGGCTGATGGCATTCCACACAGTAGGCACTGAATATTGGCAGAATATCCCGGGAGAAACTTACCGCTTGTGGTTCAGTTTTCGGCGTATCGCAACCGGTGACCGTGAGGGCGGCCAGGAACATGGGAATAAGCAGGTGATGTCGATTCATGGATAATCCTGTGGCATTTAACGGTGTCAGAGTACGCTTGAGGCGTAAGTATAACGCAGATAATTTGAAAACTTATCATCGAAAATCATAATACGCCTATACCCATCTTGGGCGGTTCAATTACCACCGGATAAAGCGCCCGCCGACCCGCGCGCAAAGTTACCCTCACATCAACACGCTAAGAGAGCTGTTCTCTGTTGAGAGCACCAACTAATCCAGCAACAGCGCTACTGGCCGAAACGAACGCCGGTGAATCGGCGATACGCCCTGCTCCCGCAGATTGCGCAAGTGCGCCGCGGTCGGATAGCCTTTGTGCTGGGCAAAACCATAACCGGGATAAACGCTGTCCAAGGCATCCATTTCGCGGTCTCGATATACTTTGGCAATGATGGAAGCCGCGCCGATCACCGGCACCGACGCGTCCCCTTTGACGATGCATTGCAGGGGACAGGGCAACCGTGGCGGCTGGTTACCATCCACCAGGGCTTCCGTGGGCATCAGCGGTAATGCCAGCACGGCGCGCCGCATCGCCAGCAGACTGGCTTGTAAAATATTGAGCTGGTCGATCTCCGCCACTTCCGCCCGACCGATAGCCCAGGCGAGCGCCTGCTCGCGAATAAGACCGTCCAGGCGTTGCCGGGCCAGCGGCGTGAGTTTCTTGGAATCACACAGACCGCTGATCGGCCGCTGCGGATCCAGAATTACCGCCGCCGCCACCACCGGCCCCGCCAAAGGTCCGCGGCCGACTTCATCGACGCCAGCGATATAAGCGGTGGCAAGCGATACCGGCTGAGGTGGGCGTGCGCTCATACCACTCCCGCCAGCGCCAACACGACGGCAGCGGCCTTGTTACTGGCATCACAACGCAACTCCTGGTGAATATCGGTAAAATGCCGGACCAATCGCTGTCGTTCCGCGGCATTAAAGAGGTAATAAAGCACCTTTTCCGCCATCGGCTGCGGATTGATTTGTTCCTGAATAAACTCCGGCACCAAAATCTGGTCAGCCAGCAGATTGGGCAGCGCGAAATGCTTGATATGCAAAAAACGCCGGGCGATCCAAGCGGTCAAGCGCGATACCCGATAGGCAACCACCATCGGGCGTTTCAAAAGCAGTGCTTCCAGGGTGGCCGTGCCGGACGCCAGCAATACCACATCGGCTGCCGCCATCACATCATGGGCGCGGTCATTGACGATGCGTATCGGCATATCCGGAGCTTGCGCCGCCACCATGGTTTCAATCAAGGCACGGGCCCGACTACCGACGGCGGGAATCATGAAGCGCAGTTCCCGCGATTCATTGTAGCAATGACGGGCAGTGGCGAGAAAATCTCCCAGCAAATATTTGATTTCCGACAACCTGCTGCCGGGCAAAATCGCGATCATTTTGGTATCCGTGGCAATACCCAGCGTTTGGCGCGCCTGCAGCTGCTGGTCTTCCAGGGGAATGGTATTGGCCAGTGGGTGTCCGACGAAGGTCACTTGCATTCCTTGTTGCGCGTAAAATTGCGCCTCAAACGGAAACAGCGTCAGCATGTGATCCACCGCCCGCGCAATCTTCTTCACCCGGTATTGACGCCAGGCCCACACGGAGGGGCTGACATAGTGCACGGTTTTGACACCGTGTTGTCGCAGTTTTAATTCCAGCCAGGTATTGAATGACGGCGCATCGACGCCTACGAACACATCCGGCGGATTGGCGATAAAATAGTGCAGCAATTGTTTACGGATGGCGAGTATTTCACGCACATGGGGCAACACTTCGGTCAACCCCATGACCGCGAGTTTTTCTTGCGCAAACAGGGACTGGCAACCGGTGGCGAGCATACGTGGCCCGGCGATACCGACAAATTCAGCATCAGGGACGCGGATCTTGATTGCCGCGATCAGCCCCGCCCCCAACAGGTCTCCCGAGGCTTCTCCCGCCACGATGCCGATGCGCAAGGGTCTGGTCATAACGTGAGGAGGCAACTGCGCCGCAAACTCAGCGCACGATGCCGCGTTGACTTTTCTCGATGAATTCCATCATCGCCTTGACTTCCTCGGACTGCTGAGCCATGGGCTTGAGTTCTTCCAGAGCCTCTTCCAGGCGCAGATTGGACCGGTAGATCAACTTGTAAGCCTTGCGCAGCAGGTCCTGGGAGGCTTTGGGGAGACCACGGCGCTTCATGCCTTCGGTGTTCAATCCGTAGGGCTTGGCCCAATGGCCGGATACAGTCACGAACGGTGGAATATCTTTTTGCACCATGCTGGCAAAAGAGGTAAAAGCATGCCGGCCGACGCGACAGAATTGCAGGATCAGAGTAAACCCCCCCAACACCACGTAATCGTCCACGATAACATGTCCGGCGAGAGAGGTATTGTTGGCGAAAATCGTGTTGTTACCAACGATACAATCGTGAGCGATATGAACATAGGCCATGATCCAGTTATCATCACCGATGCGCGTGGAGCCCAGATCCTGAACAGTACCGCGATTGACGGTGCAACATTCACGAAAAGTATTGCGATCGCCGATTTCGAGAGTGGTAGGTTCACCCCCATACTTCTTGTCCTGAGGAATTTCACCCAGGGAAGCGAACTGATAGATTTTATTGTCCTTGCCGATACGCGTCGGGCCATTGATCACGACATGGGGCCCAACCCAGGTACCTTCATCGATTTCGACATCGGGTCCGATGACCGTGTAGGGGCCGATGGTAACATTGGCGCCAATGCGCGCCTTGGCATCAATAATTGCGGTCGGATGAATCATCGCCGTGCCGACATGATCGACGCGCTAGCCGCCACTTTATCGCCTACTCTGGCCTGAGCATCAAATTTCCAGACGTCACGGACAGATTTACGGTAAAAAACTTCCAGCAATAATTGATCTCCGGGTGATACCACATTTTTGAAACGCGCGTCGTCGATGCCCACCAGATAGTAAATCGAGTCGGGACTGGGCCGGGCCGCGGCCGTTTTGAACGCCAATATCCCCGTTGCCTGCGCCAGCGCTTCCAGAATCAAGACACCCGGCATTACCGGTTTCTGGGGGAAATGACCGAGAAAGTAGGGTTCGTTATAGGAGACGTTTTTGATAGCAACTAAGCGGTCTCCAGGAATGCATTCGATAACCTTGTCGACCAGCAAGAAAGGATACCGGTGCGGCAGATGCTCCAGTATCTGATTAATGTCCATTACAGTTTCCAATGTTCTACCCTTACGGTTGTCATGTTGCGCCCTTTTCCAACCGGCGCAGTCGTTTGTGCATTTCCTCCAATTGTTTGAAACGCACGAAATTCTTATGCCAGTCGCGATTGATCTCCAGGGGAGTGCCCGAAGAATATACACCTGGTTCGGTAATGGATTTGGTGACCACGGAACCACCTGTTATCTGGACTAGATCGCATATCTCCAGATGGCCAACTATACCCACGCAGCCGCCTATCGCGCAATGCTTTCCGATGTGGGTACTGCCGGCAACGGCGGTATGTGCGGCAATCACGGTGTGCGCGCCGAGACACACGTTATGACCAATCTGAATCAAGTTATCCAGCTTTACGCCATCACCAATTTCCGTATCTTCCAAAGCACCGCGATCGACCGTGGTGTTAGCGCCGATTTCCACATCGGAGCCGATGCGCACGCGCCCCAACTGCGGGACCTTGATCCACTTGCCGCCGTCGTAAGCGATGCCGAAACCATCAGCGCCGATCACTGCGCCCGAATGAATTAACGTATTGTCGCCTACGATCGTGTTGTGCCACAGTGTGACGTTAGCCTCCAGCACCGTACCACGTCCAAGAACTACTTGATCACCCAGCACGCAACCGGGTCCGATGGAAACATGGGAAGCGATTTGACAGCCTTTACCGATCACCACGTGTGGACCCACCGCCACTGGCTCCCCGAGGAGCACATCGTCGGCGACTATCGCCGTCGCGGCGACTCCCCATTGGGGCGTTGGTGGCGGATGCAGCAATGCCGCAATCCGTGCATAAACAACATAGGGATCAGCCACCACCACCGCATTGACCGGACACTGTGCGACATCGGCCTCGGTCAGCACGACCGCCCCGGCCTGAGTAACGGCAAGAAATTTTTTGTATTTCTTATTGGCGAGAAACGCCAAATCGCCGCGTTGTGCGCGTTCCAGGGTGGCGACGCCGGTTATTTCGTGATGATCGTCGCCGATGACGCGGCCGCCGACAAAGGTCGCTAATTCACCTAATGTGTGGGCCACGGACATTTCGCTGTTGAACAGTAATAAGGGATGACTGGTCTGATCAATTGTTATTTCTTGTCCAGGGAACCTTGTCCATGGAGGCGTTTGAGCACTTGTTCGGTAATATCCACTTTATCGCTTGCATAGAGCACACCGTCGGTCAGGATGAGGTCAAAGCCGTTTTCCCGGGCCAGACCCACGATGACATCGGATACCTGGCGTTGCAGTTTGCTGAGCTCTTCGTTGCGCCGCATATTAAAGTCTTCGCGGAACGCTTCCTGGTCCCGGCGAATATCGCGCTTCAATGTGGTGAGGTCACGCTCAATGCGCACGCGCTCCCCATCGCTCATCACCGCACCGTCACGCTCCAGTTTTTCTTCCATACCGCGCAGCTTTTTCTGCATTGCCACCAGGTCCTGGTCACGGGGCGCGAATTCTTTTTCCAGACGGCGGCGCGCGGCTTCCGCCTCCGGCGCATCCTCCAGCACTTTAGCGGCGTTGACGACGCCCACTTTCAATTCCGAACTGGCGGCAAGGGCGTGCGTCATAGGCATCGACAGCAACGCTGCCCACAGAAGGAAACTAGCAAAGGTACGGGTCGATTCCAATAACATATTTTATGCTCTAATCACATTGGCCTTATTGTAACTAAAATGGTGCACCGATGTACCACTGAAAAACTTTCGTCTTGTCGCCCTGTTCCTCACCAATCGGCCAGCCCCAGTTGAAGGAGAACACCCCTATCGGACTCACCCAGAGTGCGGAGAAACCATAGGCTGATCTGAGCTTATTGCTGATACTTGGATCAATGGTCTCCCGGGAAGCCTTGTTCAGCAGACGCACGGTACCCGTGTCCACGAAAGTACTGACCCGGAAGCTTTTGCTATTCTCCGCGAAAGGGAAGGGAAAAATCAACTCGAGATTTGTCACGAACTTGGCGTCGCCGCCCACCACATCCCCGGTACGGGCATCCCGGGGCCCTAAGCTGTACGATTGGTAACCACGTACCGACTTGGTCCCCCCTGCACGATAACGTTCAAAGAAGGGTAATTCCTTAGAATCTTTACCGTAACCCTGGCCGTATCCTAGAGACGTGCGCACCTGAAATACCCAACCCTCCGCCAGCTCCCAGTTCACTTCTTGATCATGCCCCACCTTGAAATAGGTCAAATCACCGGCGGGGGTAGCGACATCCATGAAAAAGCGCTGCAAATAGCCATTGTCAGCCAGGAACGTCCGGTTACGGGTATCCCGAGTCCAACCCACGTCCATGCTCACCACATTGTAGCGTTCCGTGAATTGATTCATATCGTGATTCAGCCAGTACCGGAAGGAATCGGGGACCAGGTACTGACAATTCGAGCTATTGGAATCATCCTTACACTCCTGGCTCGATAGATCCTTCTTCTGACTCAATCGAAGCAAGGAATTTTTGTACTCCAAACCAAAGCGGGCGGTATTGAATTCCGAAAGGGGAAATCCATAGTTGGCGCGGGCACCGGTATCATCGGTCGCATAGTTGCCAAAATCACCTTTGTCCGCATCCAGACTTGAGTAAAATACCGACAGAGTGCGGCTGATGCCGCTGTCGGTGTAATAGGGATTGGTCCAGGAGAATTGCAGATTCTTGCGATAATCGTCCTTGTTCGCTTCCAGACTGACACGCTTGCCGGTACCGACGAAGTTGTTCAGCACGACATTGGCGTTGAGCAGCAAACCGCTGGTGTCGCCATAGCCGACACCGGCCTGCAGTTGCCCGCGGGAACCTTCGGTGACTTTTACATTAACATCCACCTGATCGGAGGTGCCCGGCACCGCGGGCGTTTCGATCGCCACATCCTCGAAGAAACCCAGTCGTTGCAGGCGTATCTTGGACCGGTTCATTTTCTTTGGCGTAAACCAGCCGCTTTCCAGCTGACGCAACTCCCGGCGAATTACATCGTCAGCGGTTTCTTCGTTGCCACTGATATTGATGCGGCGCACATACACGCGATTTCCCGGATCGATAAAGTAAGTCAACACCACGGTCTTGTTGGTATCGTCGATATCCGGTACCGCATTGACGTTGGCGAAGGCATAACCGTCGTCACCCAGACGGTCGCTGATGGCGGTACTGGATTCGGTGACCAGCCGACGCGAGAAAACTTCGCCTGATTTTACCGTCACCAGACCCTGCAGCTCCTTCTCATCCACCACCATCTCACCCAACAATTTCACATCCTTGACGGAGTATTGCTCCCCTTCATTGATGACCACGGTAATGTAAATATTTTCCTTATCGGGAGAAATCGCCACCTGGGTGGACAGAATTTCAAACTTGATATAGCCGCGATCCAGGTAATAGGAGCGCAGCTTTTCCAGGTCGCCCTGCAATTTCTGTTTGGAGTACTTATCACTGTCGGTGAACAGCGTGCTGAATTCGGGTCCGGTGAGCTCAAATTCACTCTGCAACAGCTTTTCATCGAACACTTTGTTGCCGATGATGTTAATGCGGGTGATACGTGCCGAGGTCCCTTCGGTAACGATGATCGCGACATCGACGCGATTGCGTTCGCGGGTGGTGATACGGGATTCGATCTTGACCGCGTATTTGCCCAACGAAACGTATTGGCGCCGAATTTCCTGCTCCATCTGGTCCAGCAACGAGCGATTGAACACGCGATTTTCCGCCAGACCCACTTCCTTGAGAGCTTTTTCCAGAACTTCACTGGTAATGCCTTCATTTCCGGAAATGCTGATGCTCGCGATCGCGGGCCGTTCCTCGACGTCGATGATCAGCACATCAGCTTTCTGATAGAGTTGAATATCGGCAAAAAATCCCGTTTTATACAAGCTTCGAATCGCTTCCGCGGCTTTGTCGGAGGTTACGAGATCACCGACCTTGAGCGGCAGATAGTTCAACACGGTGCCCACGGATACCCGTTGCAAACCGGTTACACTGATATTCTTGACGATGAAATCTTCCGCGGCGCCAACCTGGGAAAACACTAGAAACAACGCGAATAAAATCGACTTGGCGCGTCCTGATACCCCGTACAGCATTGAGTTCGTTATCCTTTATTATTCTAAAATACGCGCAAAATCGTTATATAAGGCTATTGACATCAGCAACAGCAAAACCGCCAGACCCACTTGCTGCATTCTCACCTGATAGCTTTCCGACAGTGGTCCGCCCTTGATCCACTCGATGCCGTAGAACATGAGATGGCCACCGTCCAGCACGGGAATAGGGAGTAAATTTAATACACCCAGACTCACGCTGACAATGGCCAGAAATGCCAGGAACGTCGGCAGACCGGCGCTGGCGGTATAACCGGCATACTTTGCGATGGTAATCGGTCCGCTTAAATTTTCCAGCGACACCTTGCCGATGATCATTTTACCTAACATCCGCAATGTAAGCACCGACATATCCCAAGTCTTTGTTGTTGCTGTGATCAACGCTTCGACAGGCCCATAGCGCACAACGGCTTGTAAATGTTCCGGCACGGGGCCGGGGGGTAACGGGGCGGCGCCGATCTGGCCAATGGTCTCGCCATTGAAATCTACCGTATCTGGAGTCAGGACGAATTCTATGGTTTGACCTTGCCGTTCCACGGTAACCGGTACCGCCTTGCCGGGATGCGCGCGAATAACCCGCACCCACTGGTCCCACTCGCTGATCGCCTCGCCATTTGCGGACTGTACCTTGTCGCCGGCAAGCAGTCCGGCTTTTTGCGCAACCTTCCCCGGGATGACTTCGCCGATGATCGCCGGCAATGTCGGCAGCACCATCTGTAACCCCAGTTTTTCAAGTACCCGGCCGTCTTTCACATCGTTGATAAAATTTTCGTCCAGTCGCAGATTGATATCGCGTTCCGTAACGCCGGGACGTCGTACCGTCAACCGCACCTGGCCGCTGTCGAAGACACCGGTCAAGATAGCCTGGCGCACCGCATCCCAGGTGGGCGTGGCATGATCCGCAACGGCGACAATTTCATCCGCTGCCTGTAAACCGGCCATCGCCGCCGGCGAATTCTCGGTCACAGTCCCGATTACCGGTTTGATGCCTTGCAGGCCGATGACAAACATCAACCAATACGCCACGATTGCGAATAAAAAATTGAACAAGGGTCCGGCAAAAACTATCGCACTGCGTTTGGCGAGGGACTGCCGGTTGAACGCCCGGTGCAATTCATGCTCGGCAACCTCCCCTTCCCGCTCGTCGAGCATCTTGACGTAGCCTCCCAGGGGAATCGCGGCCAGCATGTATTCCGTATTGTCCGGTCCCGTGGTTTTTTTCCATAAGGCCTTGCCGAAACCAACGGAAAATCGCAACACCTTAACCCCGGCACGACGGGCAACCCAGAAATGACCGAATTCATGGATGGTAATCAGCAACCCAAGGGCGACGATAAAAGCAACCGATGAAAACAATATGTTACCCATAGACACAGTATTATCCTCGAGTACGCACTTGATTTAAGGCGATAGCCCTAGCCTGCTCGTCCGCCGCCAATATCGCTTCCAGCGATTTCGCGGAGGCTGTCGGTAAAGCCTCCATTGTATCTTCCACTACTGCCGCGATCTGGGTAAAGCGGATCTTTTTGTCTAAAAAAGCAGCGACTGCGATTTCATTTGCCGCATTTAGCACGGCAGACGCGGTTCCACCGACACGGGCGGCTTCCATGGCCAACCGTAGACAAGGCAGATGTTTCAAGTCCGGCTCCTGGAAATCCAGGCGCCCAACCTTGAACAAATCCAGAGAAGCGACCCCGGACTGGATGCGTTCGGGCCAGGCCAGGGCGTTGGCGATGGGAGTGCGCATATCCGGATTTCCCAATTGCGCCAGCACCGAGCCATCCCGATATTGCACCATGGAATGAATGACGCTTTGCGGGTGGATCACCACCTGAATCTGGTCCACGGTAGCATCAAACAGCCAGCAGGCTTCAATAACCTCCAGTCCTTTATTCATCATCGTGGCGGAATCCACCGAAATTTTTCTACCCATCACCCAATTGGGGTGCTTGCAAGCCTGTTCGGGCGTAACCGACTCCAGTTGAGATAAGGCCATGCCGTGAAATGGTCCCCCGGATGCGGTAAGCAGAATGCGATCAACGCCCGCTCGGGCAAGGTTCTCAATGGGATATGGAGGTAAACACTGAAAAATAGCGTTGTGTTCGCTGTCTACCGGCAACAGCGTAGCGTGATGATTGCGAGCCGTGTCCATAAACAACTGACCCGACATGACCAGGGCTTCCTTGTTTGCCAGGAGAATACGTTTTCCGGCCCGGGCCGCCGCCAAGGTCGGCAACAATCCTGCCGCCCCAACGATCGCTGCGACCACCACATCGGTTTCCGGCGCCGCCACCACCTGCTCCATGGCTGCCACACCCGTTAACACCTCGCAGGCACAATCCTGTTGCGCGAGCATCGCCCGCAATTGCGCGCTCTCTTCCGGCGCCGCCATTACTGCATAGCGCGGCTGAAATTCCTGACATAATTGCGCCATGCGCGCCACTTGCGATTTACCCACCAGCGCCGTCACATGGAATCTGCCCGGATGACGTCGCACCACGTCCAGAGTACTGAGGCCGATGGAACCGGTGGCACCCAGTAATGCGATACCCGACGTGTTTCCGCTGGAGGCATTCATGACCCGACCCCCAGCAACAGCATCAACATGAAGATTGGCCCGGCGGCGGTCAGGCTGTCGATTCGATCCAACATGCCGCCATGGCCGGGAAGTAACTGACCACTGTCCTTGACCTGGGCCTGGCGCTTGAACAAACTTTCCAGTAAATCGCCAATGATACAGAACGGGACCGTAACAAAACATACCACCAGCAACCACAGCGCACCGGTGAGCGACAGCCCCAACAGCCAGGCACCCACCACAGCCACTACCGCGACAGCAGCAAAGCCGCCGGCTACTCCTTCCCAGCTTTTTCCCGGACTGATCACCGGTGCCAGCTTGGTTTTACCGAATTTGCGGCCGACGAAAAACGCGCCACTGTCCGCCCATGAAGTAATCCAGAGAAAAAAGAACACATAGGCCGGCCCGAAATTTTCGTGGCCATGCAGTACCGTCAGCGCATACCAGCAGGGCAACAACACCAGCAAACCCGCCACCATACGCAACGCCGCCGGTAATTGCCGCAACAGCAACCGCTGAGATAATACTGTCAGCCACAGTATTGCCAGTAGCCACCATACCAGGCCGGCGCCAAACACATAAATTTCGAACTCGGGAGC
Source organism: Gammaproteobacteria bacterium (assembly GCA_024641505.1). Classification (GTDB taxonomy): domain Bacteria; phylum Pseudomonadota; class Gammaproteobacteria; order SG8-11; family SG8-11; genus UBA6920. The sequence goes on along the minus strand of JAHECY010000001.1, from coordinate 28,882 downwards.
CCGTGTGGACAGCAGCCACAGGCCGATGAAACCGGCACCGACCAGCGCCAGAAACAGGGTTTTTTCGATTGCGGAATCCAACCCCGCCAGATGATTCCATTCCAGAGCGCCGATCACGATGGCCAGGGCCAGCACCGCGGAAAACAGCATCGTCGGCAGCAGAAAAATCAGTGTTGTCAGCGCTAGTGCCAACCCCAGGGCGGTAAGCAGGCGCTGTTTAAGCACGAGTCAACTGCTCCACCTGGTTGCCGGTGCGCCCAAAGCGGCGTTGCCGCTGGGCAAAGGACTGCAGGGCTACATCGAATGCCTGTTTATCGAAATCCGGCCAAAGCACATCGGTAAAATACAGCTCCGTGTAGGATAACTGCCACAGCAGAAAGTTGCTGATTCTTTGCTCGCCGCCGGTACGGATGAATAAATCCGGTTCTGGTAATTCACGCACGCAGAGTCGGGCCTGAATCCGTTCTTCGGTAATGTCAGCGGGGTTCAGCGTACCCGCCGCCACCTCCTGCGCCAACGCACGCACCGCCTGGGTCACATCCCAACGGCCGCCATAATTAGCGGCGATGACCAGGGTCAGACCGGTATTGTCCCGCGTTAGAGCCTCTGCCTCATGGATACTTTGCTGCAACTTGGTATCGAAAGCGCCGATATCGCCGATCACGCGTAACCGGACATTATTGCGGTGAAGTTTGCGGACTTCGCGGGTCAGAGCCGTGACAAACAGCTCCATCAACATGCCCACTTCCTGCGCGGGACGTCGCCAGTTCTCGCTGCTGAAAGCGAACAGGGTGAGCACTTCGATGCCATACTCGCCGCTGGCCTCGACAATGGTGCGCACGGTTTCAACGCCGGCACGATGGCCCGCGATGCGGAGTTTACCCCGTTGCTCCGCCCAGCGGCCATTACCATCCATGATGATGCAGACATGCCGGGGCAGGTTCAACCGGTAGCGCTGTATATCTTGATCATTGTTTGACATCGAGTCACAACCAGTGCTGGCCAGTTTCGGAAAACAGGAATCAATTTACAATATTACGGGAGCGCGGTGGCCATGGATGCTGGTACGTTACCACAACAAACGGGCCGGTTGGTCGATACCGCGTTGGTATCAGGTCTTACAGGTTGCTGCGTATCCTCTGCGGGACAGTCATTGAAGCGCACCTGGCGGCTGGCTTGCGCCAACCACGGTGACCTGTTACCCGTACCTCAGATCTCCATGAGATCCTTCTCTTTTTCCTCCAGGAGCTTATCGACCTCCGCGACATATTTATTGGTCAGTTTCTGGATATCATCCTGACCGCGACGCTCATCGTCTTCGCTGATCTCTTTTTCCTTAAGCAGATCCTTGAGATCCTGGTTGGCATCCCGGCGGATATTACGTATGGAGACGCGGCTGTTTTCCGCTTCCGCCCGCACCAACTTGATCATGTCCCGGCGTCTTTCCTCGGTCAACGCCGGCAACGGCACACGTATGACCTCTCCAGCCCCGGCCGGGTTCAATCCCAGGTCGCAGTCACGAATCGCCTTCTCCACCACTGGACCCATGTTTTTTTCCCAGACGCTGACCGTCAACATGCGCGAGTCCGTGACCGTAACGTTGGCAATCTGCTTCAACGGCATATCCGAACCATAATAGGGTACCATCACATGGTCCAATAATCCGGCATGGGCGCGGCCGGTGCGCATCTTCGCCAAATCATGTTTCAATGATTCGATAGATTTGCGCATGCGCGTTTCGGCATCTTTTTTAATATCTTCGATCATGCCTAACTCCCCCTTTCGATAAGCGTTCCTTCATCCTCACCTTGGATGATCCGCATCAGGGCGCCAGCTTTATTCATGTCGAACACCCGTAACGGCATATTGCAATCCCGGCACAACGCAATGGCGGTGGCATCCATCACCATCAAGCGCTTTTCCAGTGCCTCATCATACGTGATCCGTGTGTATTTTTGAGCGTCCGGAAATTTCTTCGGATCCGCTGTGTACACACCGTCCACCTTGGTAGCTTTGAGCACCAGGTCGGCACCGATTTCAATACCGCGCAAACTGGCGGCGGAGTCCGTGGTAAAAAACGGATTGCCGGTACCGGCGGCAAAGATGACGATACGGCCTTTCTCCATATGCCGCACCGCCCGTCGCTGGATGTAACTTTCGCAGACCTGATGAATGTGCAGGGCGGACATGACACGCACTTTGAGTCCGGTCTTCTCCAGGGCGTCTTGCATGGACAGGGCATTCATTACCGTCGCCAGCATGCCCATATAATCCGCGGTTGTGCGCTCCATGCCGGCAGCCGACAGGCTGACGCCACGAAATATGTTACCGCCGCCGACTACCAGCGCCACCTGCACACCTGCGTCCAGCACATTTTTAACATCGACCGCGATGCGACCCAGAATGGCCGGATCGATACCGAAGTCCTGATCACCCATCAAGGCTTCGCCGCTGAGCTTGAGCAGCACGCGGCGGTAGACGGGTTTGGATCCGGTACTCAAGCCTCAGCTCCCTTTGACCTGCGCCATCACCTCTTCGGCGAAGTTGTCCTGCTTTTTCTCGATCCCTTCTCCGACCTCGAAACGCACGAACGAGTGAACCTTAGCTTTCTTGTCCTTCAACAGCTGTTCCACCATGAGATCGCCGTCTTTGACAAACGGCTGACCCAGCAGAGTTACTTCCTTCAGGTATTTCTTGATACGTCCCATCACCATTTTCTCAATGATATCGGCGGGTTTGCCGCTTTCCTGGGCCTGGGCGGTATAAATTTCCTTTTCCTTGGCAATCAGCTCCTGTGACACCTGCTCTTCACTGACACAAATCGGCCGACTGGCTGCAATATGCATGGCGAGATCCTTGCCCAATTCGTCATCGCCGCCTTCCAGGTCGATGACCACGCCGATTCGACCGCTATGCGAATAGCTGATCAGCCTGCCTTTGGCAGCGAGGATCTGGAAGCGTCGTACGTTGATGTTTTCGCCGATCTTAGCCACCAGCGCTTTTTGGGTGTCAAGCACGCTGACTTTGCCGTTCAATGGCAATGCCTGTAACGCGTCGAGATCCGCGGGCTTGTCCGCCAGTACCCGGTTAACGACCGCGTCGCTGAAGCTGACGAAGTTCGCATCCTTGGCCACAAAGTCTGTTTCGCAGTTGATCTCCACGATCGTGCCTTGCTTGCCACTTTCGGAAATCAGAATTTTAATGACACCGTCCGCTGCAGTGCGACCGGCTTTCTTGTCCGCCTTGGCGAGGCCGGACTTGCGCAGTGCTTCAACCGCGGCTTCAATATCCCCATTGGTTTCCACCAATGCCTTTTTGCATTCCATCATGCCGGAACCGGTACGTTCACGCAGTTCCTTCACCAAAGACGCTGATATGCTCATGACTCAGTCACCCTTATTCGTTACTTCTACTGTAGCAGCAGATTGGTACACTGGAACACCGTGGCTGGATTGCAGCCACGGTTCTCTTGGAAGAATTCCGGTATCAATCCGATGCTTTCTTCTTAACGGCCTTTTTCTTGACCGCGGTTTTCTTGACGGCCGCTTTCTTTACCGTTGTTTTCTTGGACGCGTCAGCGTCGGTGTCGTCGCCTGACGCCGCGGCGACGGCATCTTCACCCTCGACGCCGGCATCAGCGCCGTCATCACCTTCTTCATCGTCCGCAACAATCGCGGCGCGCGCAACCTTTTTCGGCGCCTTGCGACCCGTGGGAACGGCTTCACCGCCGGCGATGCCGCCGGATTCGTCCAGTTCCACGAATTCGTCTTCAGCAGAGCCACCCAGATGCGCAACGGTAGCCCGACCGGTTGATACGGCTTCCGCCACGCCTTGGGCATAGAGACGGATAGCACGAATCGCGTCATCGTTGCCTGGAATCACATAATCCACGCCCTCGGGGCTGTTGTTGGTATCAACCACGGCGATCACGGGTATACGCAGTTTACGGGCTTCGTTGATGGCAATGCGCTCATGACCGACGTCAATCACAAACAAGGCCTGGGGTAATCCGGGCATATCCTTGATGCCGGACAAGCTACGTTCGAGCTTGTCCATTTCACGCTGCATCATCAGCCCTTCTTTTTTGCTCAAACGCTCAAAACGGCCATCCTGGTGCATGGCTTCCAGCTCTTTCAGGCGTTGAATGGACTGCTTAACGGTGCGGAAGTTGGTCAACATGCCACCCAACCAGCGGTGATCCACGAACGGCATGCCACAGCGCTGCGCTTCCTCGCGAATTACCTGACGTGCCGCACGCTTGGTGCCGACAAACAGAATGCGTCCCCGGCGCGCCGCGACGCCGCCGATAAAATTGAGCGCTTCCTGGTATAGGGATACGGTATGTTCAAGATTGATGATATGAATCTTGTTACGGTCGCCAAAAATATACGGCGCCATTTTGGGATTCCAGAAACGGGTCTGGTGGCCGAAATGCACACCAGCTTCCAGCATATCACGCATGCTGATTGTAGACATGGTAACTCTCCTAGTTCGGGTTAAGCCTCCATACACCCCGCGGCTCCAACCCTTTTTTACAATAGGGCACCCGGAATTGCGGTTACAGTGTATGTGTGTCGCTAATTATTAAGGTAAAATCCCATCGTCGCAGATGTAAAAATGCGCAACGACATGGGCGCGCTTTATACCATAAATGACCTGATACTACAACGCATCCCCTTGGAGACGACGCCTCGGAGCGCCGCAACCAAATCGTGGATTCTCAAATAATTAATATACATTACAATAGGTTAACATTGAAGGTACAATGACAGTCACGATCAAAAACGAAACCGAAATCTCGAAAATGCGGGTCGCCGGTCGTCTGGCCGCCGAAGTTCTCACCATGGTGGAACCCCATGTCAAGGCCGGGATCAGTACCCAGGAATTGGACCGCATCTGCCACGACTATATTACCCAGGATCAACACGCTATTCCCGCCCCCTTGAACTATCACGGCTTCCCTAAGTCCATCTGTACTTCTCTGAATCACCAGGTCTGCCACGGCATTCCCGGTGACAAGATTCTGAAAGATGGCGACATCATCAACGTCGACATTACCGTCATTAAGGACGGCTACCATGGCGATACCAGCAAGATGTTCTGCGTCGGCACCCCTTCCATCCTGGCACGACGCCTGACGGAAATCGCGCAGGAATGTCTGTATCTCGGAATTAGGACCGTGAAACCGGGTGCGTGTCTTGGCGACATAGGTTATGTAATCCAGAAACACGCGGAAACACACAACTATTCGGTGGTAAGAGAATACTGCGGGCATGGCATTGGCGTCAATTTCCACGAAGATCCCCAGGTCCTGCACTACGGCGTGCAGGGTACCGGACTGGTGCTGGAGCCCGGCATGATATTCACCATCGAACCCATGATCAACGCCGGCAAGCGCCAGGTGAAATTACTGCCCGATGGCTGGACCGTGGTCACCAAGGACCGAAGTCTTTCCGCACAGTGGGAGCACACCATACTGGTGACCAACAACGGTTATGAGGTACTGACGCTGCGCCCCGAAGAAAACTTTGGTTGACAACGATGCTAACCACACTGGACCAGGAATTATTCGACCCCGCAAAATTCGATGACAAGCAGGCGCCGACCGCCGATCTTCTCAATTTGTACCGCGAGAATTTAAAAGCGGGTCGAGAGCTGTTACGAAGCCGCTTCAACGTGGGCGCTGACCCGCGCCTGCTGGTATACATGCGCGCCTGGCACGTCGACCAGATTCTGATACGTTTATTTCAGCATTTCGCCGCCGACGCCGATTGCACCCTGCTGGCAGTTGGCGGATACGGACGCGGGGAACTGCATCCCGCCTCCGATATCGACTTACTGATCCTGCTCCCCGACCAGCAATCCCAAAAGACCAGTCAAGCGATCGCACAGTTTGTCACCCTGCTCTGGGACATCGGACTGGACGTCGGTCACGCGGTACGCACCGTAACCGAAAGCATCGCCGCCGCCAAAAGCGATATCACCATCGCCACCAATATTCTGGAAAGCCGCTACCTGGCGGGTAACCGTAACATGTTAAATGACATGTTGCGCGCCACGGACCGTGAATTCATGTGGTCCAGCCGGGAATTTTTTACCGCCAAACGCCAGGAACAACACGCACGTCACGGACGCTTCCATGACACTGCATACAATCTGGAACCGAACGTCAAGGACGGTCCCGGCGGCTTGCGCGACATCCAGGTCATTGACTGGGTAGCGAAGCGCCATTTTGGTACGCACAATCTGCACGATCTGGTGCACCACGGTTTCCTCACGGAAGCCGAATATGAAAGTCTGGCGGCGGGTCAGGATTTTCTGTGGCGCGTACGTTTCGGCCTGCACGTCATTACCGGGCGCAAGGAAGACCGCTTGTTGTTCGATTTCCAACGGACCCTGGCGCGCCAATTCGGTTTTCAGGATGATGACGCACGGCTTGGCGTCGAGCATTTCATGAAACGGTATTACCGCACCATCATGGAACTGGCGCGGCTCAATGAAATGCTGTTGCAGTTATTCGAAGAAGAAATACTGTTGCGTGACGAAGCGGAAAATATTCAACCGCTCAACAAACGATTTCAACTGCACAACGGCTACATTGAAACCACGTATGACAAGGTGTTCGCCCACTATCCATTCTCTTTGCTGGAAATTTTCCTGGTGATCGCTCAGCACCCGGAAATCAAGGGCGTGCGGGCAAGCACCATCCGCGCCATCCGCAATCACCGGCACCTTATCAATTACGAGTTTCGCGCGGATTTGCGTTGCCGCAGCCTGTTTATCGAATTATTGCGCCAGCCTCATGGCGTCACCCACGAACTGCGACGCATGAACCGCTATGGCATCCTCGCCGCTTATCTGCCGGTATTCGGCAACATATCCGGCCAGATGCAATACGACTTGTTCCACCACTTCACAGTGGATGAACACACCCTGTTCGTGGTACGCAACCTGCGCCGCTTTACCGTGGATCGGTTCTATGATGAATTCCCCATGTGCAGCCTGATTATTCGCACCATCGCCAAACAGGAATTACTGCTGCTGGCGGCGCTGTTTCATGATGTCGCCAAGGGCCGGGGTGGCGATCACTCCGAACTGGGTTCACTGGACGCCGAGGAATTCAGTCGCAACCACGGCCTCAGTGAATATGACGCCAAATTGGTGTCCTGGCTGGTGCGCAATCACTTGTTGATGTCGGTAACCGCGCAGCGCAAGGACATTAGTGACGTTGACGTGGTCAATGAATTCGCCAGCACCGTGGGCAATCAATCCCGCCTGGATTACCTCTATCTGTTAACGGTGGCGGATATTCGCGCCACCAATCCGGACTTGTGGAACAGTTGGAAGGACGCACTGTTAAAAGAGCTGTATTATGCCGCCAGTCACGCCTTGCGTCGCGGTATCGGCAATATGCCGGATCAACGGGAATGGATTGAAAGTACACAGGAAAGCGCTCACAGGCTGCTGCTGCGAGACACTCCACAGTTGAACATGGCGACTGTCGCCGAACTCTGGAATACCTTTCCCGACGACTATTTCCTGCGTTATTCCGCGGAACGCGTCGCCTGGCATACCCAAACCATCCTGCAGCATGGTGTCGACCAGCTGCCACTGATTCTCAATGCTCCGCTCCCGGAAAGCCATGCGGGGGCCACCGAAATATTCATTTTTGCCCATAATCGCCTCAATCTGTTTGCCAATGCCACGGCCATTCTTGACCGGTTAGGGCTTACCATCGTCGATGCCAGGGTTATCACCACCGAGAACGATCGCACGTTGGATAGTTTTATTATTTTTGAACAGTCCGGCGAACCGATTGCGGGAACGAGCCGCGTACAGGAAATTATCGCCGCTTTATATCAAAGCATTTACCAGCAAGAAACCGCACAATCTTCCCGGCAACGGTATATACCGCGGCGCCTGAAACATTTTGACATCCCCACCCAAGTACGATTCTTCGACGACCCTAAACAGCGGCATACGGTGCTTGAGGTCATCGCGGCTGACCGTCCCGGGTTACTGGCAACCCTGAGCCAAGTATTCCTGCACTGTGGCGTAAGTCTGCGTAATGCCAAGATATCCACGATTGGTGAGCGGGCGGAAGACATATTTTTTATCATGAGCAGTACCGACACCCCCGTGACCGATACCGATACCGTGTCATGCTTGCAATACCATATCAAAGACCGACTGCGCAGCGACGCACCCCCGCCCCCCTGATCACGACTCCGCCATCACATAAATCGTGGATTCCCGTTCCCGTGATAACCCCACAGCACGCCGTATAACCATATTTCTTACATAATTATAATCAGTTAACGCATTTCCCGCACCAACGCCCGGTGCGCGCCGGGGAGCGGAGAAATCACGCCTTGGATATTTATAATGAACAAAAACAGATATTTAGAGCATTTCTAAACCTCATTACCCACCGGTTCAAGGTCGAGCCTCCCTCCAAAATATATACAAAAATAGAATTTAGATGTGCCTTCACCCTCAAGATGTTGGCCATGCAACCGAAATATTGATATGGCCGGGGGTTATAACGACGTAACCGGTCTCGAATCCTTTATTTCCAGAACAACAAGAGCCGGAACATGAAATTAAGACAGCTGCAATACATCTGTGAAGTTGCTCGCCGCGGCCTGAATGTCTCCACAGTTGCGGAGATCTTGCATACCGCCCAGCCGGGTATCAGTACCCAGGTTCGCCTGCTGGAAGAAGAGCTCAACGTAAAGATCTTTGAACGCAACGGTAAACGCCTGGTGGGAATTACCCAACCCGGTAAACGCATCATCGAAATGGCGGAACGGGTATTGCGCGAGATCGAGGATATCAGACAAGTAGGTGGAGAGTTCTCGCAAGAAGACAGTGGCACCTTCTCCATTGCTACGACTCATACCCAGACACGGTATGTATTACCGACGACGATCAAGGCATTCAAAGAGATTTATCCTGATGTACGTCTGCGTATCCATCAGGGTGATCAGGTGCAGGTCGCCGAAATGGTCACCACTGGCGTCGCGGATATCGCGATTACCAGCGAAACCGGACAATTACCCCATTCCATCGTTACCCTGCCCTGTTTCAATTGGGAATTCTGCGTGATTGCACCCGTGTCACATCCAATTTTAAGCGAAAGCAGTTTGACGCTGGAGAAAATTGCGGAATTCCCGTTGATCACCTACGATTACGCATCTGCGGGCCGCTCGGTCATCAACAAAGCCTTCAGTGACCGAGGTCTGGCCACAAAAATGGCGCTGACCGCCATGGATTCCGACGTGATCAAGACTTATGTGGAACTGGGACTGGGTATTGGTATCCTGGCGAAAATGGCCTACGACGAAGAGCGGGATACCCAGTTACGCGCGCGCGACGCCGGACACCTGTTCGAGAAAAGCACGACCTATATCGGTATCCAGAAAGGTAAATACCTGCGCAGCTATATGTACGCCTTCATCGAGCAGTTTGCGCCACACCTGAACCGGGAAAAAGTGGACATCGAAACCAACAACTATCTGTGATATTCACACCAAACCCCGATACCGGTACCTGCCGGTTATCGGGGTTTTGCTATAACATGCGAGCTACCTGTTCAGACTTGTTTGGTCTTGCACGTGGACAGTTTGAACGGTGCATACAGCGGACACCAACTGATCAAGCTGGTGAGAATAAAGACCACACCCAGAATCCCCAGGATAATGGCCAACGTGCCAGTCACGACATTCATTGCGATCAGACCAAAGCACACCAGCGCCACCGCAATGCGGATGGTTCTATCAATGACACCCATATTTTTATTCATTCTCTACCCTCCATTGTGCGCCAGGCACCCCCGGCATATTAGCATATACTAATGCGCAACAATACCCTCGCCTTCGATACTCCGCAAGAGGGAATTGTGGATAGCCGGATGGGGCCTTGGTTCGGAGCGATAACCGTGATGAGGTGGTGACGAAAGAAGCACGATGGGTAACTGTGGCCGTGACCGACTCGCCGTTTAGACGTGAATAGCGTTGACTATCTGCTTACAACTGCCTTTTATGGCAACTATATCCGCGCTTGTTAACATAAAAAGCTCCTGCAATTGGCCGAGCGTTTCCGGAATCGAGTTGACGAGGAGATCATAACCGTCAAGATGGTCGTCCTGGATAATCGCCTGCGCTAAGCGGATCACCCCACTGTAATAGTCAATAGTGGTCTTTAACTCCCGGATCGGGGTGCGCTGCTTGAGATTGACCAATACCTGGGCCATGAGCGGCGTTAACCGCATGTGACGCGCCAACCAGGCGGCAAACTTCACCTGTTCAATAATAAAATACGTCTCTTCCAACTGCTTCAAGCTGCCCAGCTTATTTTTCGCATCCTCGAACAATACGGAATATTCACCGGGAAAGTTATTGGCCAATACCATGGATTCCATGCCGCTCATCATGGCGGTGAGCTCCACGTCTTCTTCCTGACCATCACAACAGCGTATCGCCAATTGCCGGGACAGGGTCGCTACCGACATGCAATAGTGGTTAAGATAAACACAAGCTTCCTTTTCGCAATTCAGGGTAAAACTGCGTAACGAGTTGCTAATTACCGCCAGGCGTACATTGGTCACGCCCAGCAGATTCAACGCTTCTCTGACGTTTCCGATTTCCTTGCCACGCCGGTACATGGGAGAATTAGCATAGCGCAACATGGCCATAGCCATCTTGGGGTCTTGCTCTAACGCGGACGCGAGATCCGCGAAATTCAGATTACGGGAACCCAACAATTGCAGTACCCGCATTGACTCTCCGGATAATGTAGGTGCTCCGAGATGTTCGATGCTCACCTTAATCACGGTTTATCCTTTATTCCCCAATAAGCTCGACAGCATTCCCATCCGGATCACGTACGAATAAGGCCAAACGTCCAGATTTACTTTCAGTATAACGGACGCTATGGTCATTCAATTTAGCTTTAAGGGCCGGAAAGTTGCTAACACTGAGTGCAAAATGTCGATCTCTGCCGCCATGGTCAGGACGACCATGGCGGGGATCCGGATTATCCAACTGAAGCAAGTGAATTTCACCGTTGTCCAGACGCAACCAGGCACCGGGATAACCTAAATCCGGCCGTTCTGTGATGATATCAAGCCCCAGCAAATTATGATAAAACTGCAGCGACCGCGCGAGATCGGCGGTCAAGACACTCACATGAAGCAGGTTCTTAGGGCGCGACTCGGGCATCAGATTTCACTTGTGCATAGGCAGAAAGATAAGCGGCCCCCATGATCAAGCCCCCCCCCAACCATTCCCGGGGCAAAACCATCTCATCGGTCAGCAACTGCGAGGATAATGCTCCTGCCACCAGCTCGAACAGCAAGATCACGGCGGACCGGTGTATGGGCATATGGGTAACCCCGTATTGTACAGCCAACGTCATGGAAAAGGTGCCAAAGATGCCTAAAACGCCAGCTCCCCACCAGAGACTGCCGCTGACTTGTGGTGGTGTTTCCGCTTGCAGCAGGATAAACATCAAGGCCACCAGCACCACTCCCACCCAGGAGACGTTGGTTTTTGTCCAAATGGAAATGTCCTGCATCTGACGAATCAGAACATTGGAAAGCGCAAAGGCAAACCCGGAGCTGATGGCAAGCCAATCCGGACCACTCTGGGGCCAGGGATATCCCAGATCCGGCGCCCACAACATCACCAGCGCTCCCACCAGCGCCAGCGCAATGATTCCCCAAAAACCCGGAGTAATCTGCTCCTTCAGAAATAGCCATCCAAACAATACCGCCCACAGGGGCGACAAATAGAAGAGCAACAACACCCGCACCACATTACCATCGAGCACCGCCAGCACAAACGCCACATTGGTCCAACCTGAGCTGATCGCCATCCACAACAGCATCCAGGGGCGCCGGCCAAACTCACCCAAATGGCGCGCCGACAGCACCAGTCCCAGGCACAACGACGCCAAATACATCACCAGGGTCGACCAGATACCCGTCATGCCCCCATGCTCCAGAAGTCTTAGGGGGTACCAGATCACCCCCCACAGCGTGGCCGAGTAAAGCAAACACACGACCGGAAAAAAAGTGATGATGGGTTTGGCTGGCATGGGTTGTTGTTCTATAATATGCGCCCGCACACATGTCGATGACGGCAACATAATCGGTCGCGGAAAACAAAGCCTTTGGTCGCGGCAGGTTAACCTTAAGATCTTACCACGCAGACGTAGCTGGCAGTAGGCACAAGTAAAATGAATCCCGATCTGAACAAACTCCAATCCTATCCGTTTGAAAAATTGGCGCAGCTCAAGGCCGGTGCTCCGGGACGTCCCGATGCCCGCCACATCGCGCTCTCAATCGGCGAGCCACAACATGCCACACCGCCTTTCATCGCGGACGCCATGCGCCAGCACCTCGATACCTTGGCGAACTATCCCGTTACCAAGGGATTGCCGGTATTACGCGAGGCTGTCGCCGGCTGGCTGTGTCGCCGTTATGGATTAGCGCCGGCAACCCTCGATCCAGAACAGCATTGCCTGCCAGTAGCCGGCACTCGGGAAGCCTTGTTTGCGTTTGCCCAGGCCGTGGTCGACCGTTCCCGGGACCCGTTGGTATTGATGCCCAATCCGTTTTACCAGATTTATGAAGGTGCGGCGCTGTTGGCCGGAGCACGACCCTGGTATATGAACACAACGGCGCACAATGATTTCGCGCCGGATTTAAACGCAGTGCCGGCCGATGTCTGGGATCGGTGCCAATTGATCTACATATGCTCGCCCGGGAATCCTACAGGCGCTGTATTCGGTCTGGATTTTTATCGACACCTGCTGGAACTGGCCGACCGCCACGATTTCATCATCGCCGGCGACGAGTGTTATTCTGAAATCTACCCTGACGAAACCGATCCCCCGCTGGGTTTGCTGCAGGCCTGCGCCGCGTTGCAACGCGATGATTACCGGCGCTGCGTGGTATTCAACAGCCTTTCCAAACGTTCCAATCTGCCGGGTTTGCGTTCGGGATTCGTCGCCGGCGACGCGGCAATTCTCGGCCAGTTTCTGCGCTACCGTACCTATCATGGCTGTGCACTGCCGGTTTACAGTCAGTACGCCAGTATCGCCGCCTGGAGTGACGAACGCCATGTACAAATCAACCGTGACTTGTACCGGGAGAAATTCCAGCGGGTGTTGGGGATCCTGCAACCGGTACTCGAGGTGGCCGCACCCGCCGCCAGTTTCTATCTCTGGCCTGCGACTCCCATAGATGACACGCTTTTCACCCGTGAACTGTTCCGCCAACAGCATGTAACCGTATTACCCGGCAGTTACTTGTCGCGGCCCACGCCACAGGGGGATCCCGGGAGTCATCATGTGCGCGTCGCCCTGGTAGCGCCTCTCGCGGAATGTGTAGATGCTGCGCAACGTATTCGAACTTTTGTAGAATCCCTGTAATTAATCGCAACTTTTTTGGAGCACCTATGAACGATCTGCAAGCAATTATCGACAGCGCTTTCGAGCACCGCGCCGAAATCACTCCCCGAACCGTCGAGACCCACGTCAAGGAAGCGGTATCTGAAGTAGTACATAAGCTCGACAAAGGTGAACTGCGCGTTGCGGAAAAGCAGAATGGCAACTGGGTGGTGCACCAATGGTTGAAAAAGGCGGTGCTGCTGTCCTTTCGCATCGAGGACAATGAATTCATGAAGGGCGGCTTCACCAATTACTACGACAAGGTACAGCCGAAATACGCTGACTATAACTCCCGCGCCTTCAGTGACGACGGTGTGCGCGTGGTACCACCGGCGACGGTACGTAAAGGATCTTATATTGCGCCCAACGTGGTACTGATGCCGTCCTATGTCAATATCGGCGCTTATGTCGACAGCGGCACCATGGTGGACACCTGGGCCACCGTCGGATCCTGCGCCCAGATCGGCAAGAATGTGCATTTATCCGGTGGCGTCGGCATTGGCGGCGTGCTGGAACCGCTGCAGGCAAATCCCACGATCATCGGTGACAACTGTTTTATCGGCGCCCGCTCGGAAGTCGTCGAAGGGGTCATCGTGGAAGATAATTGCGTGATCTCCATGGGCGTGTATATCGGACAAAGCACGCGTATCTACCACCGCGACAGCGGTGAAATCCTCTATGGCCGTATTCCCAGCGGCTCCGTCGTGGTATCCGGCAATTTACCCTCGAAGGACGGGAAATACAGTCTGTACTGTGCGGTTATTGTTAAGCAGGTTGATGAAAAAACACGGTCTAAAGTAGGTATAAATGAACTGTTGCGGGATATCTAAACGTTGATATATCCCCAATACCAGATGTTCTGTAATAATTAGTTAATACATTGCAACTCAAGACATTATATACTGTCAAGAAATAGTATGATTTAAAGAGGTTATTCCACCATAACCCTCAATATTGATACTATAATTGACGTATGGTATAACGCTATGAATTTTAAAGATAATAGCAAAAGGGCTGGGATTTCCCAGCAATATGTTACAAATCTTTAACAATTATTTACATATACCATATTGTCTTAATTGAGATAGACCGTATGCTTATTAATCTGAGTTTCCGACAGGGAATTCCAGAACAAACTACACAGCCGAAGGAGTAAACAATCCATGCGCATATCTTCAAAAGCCCGTTATGCAACCATCGCCCTGATGGATATCGCATCACGCAACAGCGATACCCCAATCACTTTGTCCGACATCTCCAAACGGCAGAACATTTCCGTGTCCTACCTGGAACAGATTTTCGCAAAATTACGCCGGGGCTCACTGGTTACCGCCTCTCGCGGTCCCGGAGGCGGTTATAAACTCAGCCGTAGCGCCGATGACATTTCACTGGCGGATATTGCCGTGATTTTCAATAAAGAGCCGCTGACCGCCGAGAACGTTCAGGGCAATATCGCCAAGACCGGTTGGTTTAATTTCAGCGAGGATCTGCGCAACTTCCTTGGTAATGTCACGCTGGGTCAGTACATCAAGGCCAACGTAAGCTCTGAAGGTAAAATCAGCAGCGCGGCGTAGCCACCCCGTCTGATAAGATAACGGATCGACCCTACGGTGTTTCGGGTCGATCCTTACGCATCACTCCCCAGGACTCTGGGGCAAGGACAGGTCAAATCCTGCCGACACAATCGCCTGACGCACCGCTGCGGAAGCCGCCGCCGCCTGTACTTGCGGCAACAGGTCCCGGCATTGGTCCGTTAAACCTATCCCCAGAGTATGCTGTAGTTGATAACTGCCATTTAAAACATTTTCAGGACTGGCCGTTACGCCTTGCACGGTTAACAGCTTGACGGTCAAGCCCTCGGCGCGGGCCCTGTGGGCCATGGCCAGAGAGACGAAACCAAGAGCCTCGGGTTCCTGCGCAACCTTGGCAATGGCGACACTGCTGTGACCGCTGTGCCATGGGTCGATCGTACGCAGAGCGCGAATCTTGAAATAGCGCAATGTCGTGGCCACTTCAGCGTAGCCGGAACCGCGTCTCAACACATCGATCGCTGCATCCTCGCCGCCCACGAATTTCCAGTCGTGCAACTTACGAAGGTAAATTTGCTCAACATCGCCCGCCGTCAACTCACGGATAGGATTGTTGGCATTGACGATCAAGGCGACGCCATCACGTACCACAGGTATTTCGGCCACCGCGCCATAAACGGCCATCGAATGGAGGTCTGTTAAAATGATATCGAGCGCGGGTTGCTGCGTATCTTGGAGTGGCGCCAGTGTCGATAACCGGTCTATGGTCAGCACCATGCCTGGCAGCTCTTGCTGCAATGCCGCGAGCAAGGCCTGCGCCACTGGAGCCGGGAATACAGTATTGCGTAACCGCAGTTGACGAGGTGCCGTGCCCGGCATCAACACCAACGTCAGCAAGGACAGCAACGCCACCACACTGCCGATGATCAGTATTTTGTAATGACGCTTGAACATGAACACAACTCAAAAGGCAACAGATCTCAATGACTTCGCATGCGCGCAGCATGCCGAACGTCGGCAAAACCGGTACCACGGATCCGGCTATAAACCACGGCAATTCTCTCGCAAAGGCGTCAAACTGCCAAGCAAAAAAACTGACCATTGTTCAGATAGAAATAACTACGTCGCGAACCTAGCTGCTTGGCGAGCGCTTGGGTATGTATGTGGACACAACCTACGATCTTGCCTTAGTCGTTTCTTTTTCAGATCCCGGAAAATGATCCGCGTAAAGATCAATCCATTCGCGTGCGGCCTCTTCGCCACTCAAGGCACGGCCTTCACGTTGTAAAATCTCCCGTTTATAATGTTCGATATGGCAGACCTGCTCCACCATGCGCGCCCGGTAGGCTTGTTCCTTGTCGAGTAATTCCACCCCGATATCGAAAGCCTCACCATTGTCTTGACACCACATCACCCGGGCCTTGGTTTCAAATGGCGGCTGTACCGCGGGAATGCGCAGGGAGATGATCTTACCTACCTCCAACGCCATCTGCGAATGAAAAGAGAGCCCGCCGGAGCTGACGTTATTAAGGGTGTCATACTCATCATGTTGTTCATCAACGTCGATTTCAATTGGGATATCCGACGGGTGCCGAATATATTTTCGTATCTGTAAGCTCATGTCATGCCTCCTGGCACCTGTGGGTGCTAACAGCGTTCAAAGGAACGCAACGCCGCTTCGATCACATTGACTGGTACCTGAGTGCCGCGATTTACGCCCTCACAACGAACTGCTTCCTGGTTCCAGTTTTTACGGTTCTTGAGAATCTCCGGCCAAAACGGATAGGTGCGACACTGCAAAGGCCGTACCGGATAGATCCGGCATTGATCATTTTTTAAAAAAATACACGCGCCGTTCGGCCGTGACTGTACTACCAGATCACCCTCATCGCGCCCCAGATAGCGCCGCCGAAACCATGATGTGGATAGTTGCAGATAGTCACGTATCGTTTCGGCTTCGCCCGCGCATAAGAACACAAAATGATCTGAGCCGCCGATACAACAGCGACCGCATTGTGTACACTCAAAACACAAGGACATACGCTGATACAGCGGTTTCACATAATTGTCGATTTTTTTCATATTTCTCAACAAGTTAAATATCTTTCCGCGACACGGTAACGGTGACGCCCCAAGTCATCTCCACGGGCGCGTCTGGCGTGCCAACGGTCTGCACTACCAAAACGTAACAGAGATTCTCGACCACGCTTAAGCACCCATTGCCGGTGGGAGATTAGCACAATCGTCCAGCCCTTACCGGTTAGTCGTTATAATAGTATAGTTTCATTAACCGGAGCATTGGCCACACCAGAGAATATGTGATAATAATTGTGAACAACAATAAAGGGTTAGGAAACACCGATGGAGAATTCGAGCGAAACAGGTAAACACCGTATCGTCGAGGCCAAGCGTATTGTCGGATTATTGACGCGTCTATACAAAGAACAGGTTCCTCTTACGTTGAAACATCAAGGTGACATCCAGGAATGGTATGCCTCCATCACGGAGATCGAATACGAAGCTGGCAAACTGCTCTTTACTCCCATTGATAATCTCGGGCAGACACAATCACCCTTGGCCAACGGGCAATATCACGTGCACGGTAAACTTGCCGGCGTCACGGTGCAATTCGATACCGATATGGCATCACCGGTCAATCCAATTGGTTTCGAAGGCTATATCGGACACTACCCTAAAGCGATTTTCTACCACCAACGGCGGGAAGCGGAACGCGTCGGCGCCTGGGTAGACCAGAAAATACCCGTTATGCTGCAACTGGAAGGCAAGGTATTTCTCAAAGGCCACATTCACGATATTTCCGCCCATGGCATGAACGCCAGTTTTTACCGCGTGCTGCCGATAAATGTCGGCGAGATCGCCCCCTCCTGCGTCATCGAAATGCCCGAGGGCGCACCGGTACGCAGCAAATTTGAAATAAAGGACGTTCATATCAGCGAAGACGCGGGCACATTGTCACTGCGCGGTCAGTTTCTGAACATGAACTCCATGGATGAGAAACGCATGCGTAAATTCGTCGACGTCTTGGAAAAATCCCTGGGATCGACGCAACCCTAGCCATGCCCGAGTCCCTCCGGTAATCGATGTAAGGTAATGGATAAACTTAAGCAACTGCTACACGCCCTTAACGGCAAAGGTTACAAATCCTACAAGCAGATCAAGGGTTGTTATCGTTTTCCAGGTCACACACTGGAGTTCGATCATATCCAGGGCGATCCCTTCGCCGCGCCGACGCGCATTACGGTCCGGGTGACGCACGAGCAATCACATTTTTCAACGCAATGTTGGAGCAATGCCAGCCGGTGCCTCGGCTTTGAAGATTTCGTGGCCCGAACAGTGGCGACGGCTTGCCAGCGCTATGTGCGAGGTCGGCGTGGCAGCGGTAACAGCGGTCGCATCGGTATCACCACCAACCAACAATATATTTTAAAACGCAATGCACTCACGGTGCACACGGATCATGTGGCGGCACGCATGGTCGTCGGGTTGCCGGCGGATGGTCGCTCGGTCGCCGCCAGAGAGGCTGAGATCATGCTGTTCGACGAATTGCCTCAGGTTATACGCCACAGCCTGTACCATGACGCGCTGGATGTAACCGCCATGGGGCGGCATATCGAGTGCTGTGAAGACCAGGATGCGCTCCGCCACTGGCTCCATGAGGAAAATCTCGTGGCATTCGTCGCGGATGGCGCCTTGCTGCCGCGCCGCAGCGGGGTCGATGACCAACCCTTGTCCGACGCCCCCATCGTCTTCACGGCACCACCAACACTGCGCCGCACGGTAACCCTGCCCCATGCGGGCACCGTCAGTGGCATGGCAATCAGTTCCGGTGTCACGCTCGTTGTCGGTGGCGGCTTTCATGGTAAATCCACGTTATTGAGAGCCCTGGAACGGGGAGTGTATAATCATATACCCGGCGATGGCCGGGAACAGGTAGTAACCGTTGGCAATGCGGTCAAGATTCGCGCGGAAGACGGGCGCGTTATTCATGACGTGGATATCAGCGCTTTTATCGACCACCTGCCCTTTGACCGTGACACGCGCCACTTCCACACCGAGAACGCCAGCGGCAGTACGTCACAGGCGGCAAATATCATGGAAGCCCTGGAAACAGGCTGTAAAGCGCTGCTCATCGATGAGGACACCTCCGCCACCAATTTCATGATACGGGATGAACGTATGCAGCAACTGGTCGCCAGAGATAAGGAACCCATTACTCCACTGCTACACCGGGTCAGGGAACTGCATCGGAATCACGACATCTCATCCGTTATCGTCATGGGCGGCAGCGGCGATTATCTGGACGTTGCTGATCACGTGATCATGATGGATACTTACCAGGCGTGTGACGTCAGCGAGCAGGCACGGGCCCTGACACGCGCTGATGCCCGCCCCCCCACGGGCTTGACACCTTGGCCAACGCTCCGACAGCGCCGGCTGCCCCGGGTACTGCTCAATGCCGAACGCCGTAACGGTAAAACCAAGATTGATGCCGGCGACCACACCACCCTGTTATACGGCGAACATGAAATCGACCTGTCCAGGGTGGAACAACTGGTCGATCCGGGCCAAATTCGAACGATCGGCCAGATCATCCGCTTCTATGTCACGCACTACCATGAAAACACTCCCGACAGCGTCTCCGGTATCCAACGGGTACTCACACAAATCGCCACGCAGGGACTGGATATACTGATGGACACCAAGACCGGCACTTTGGCCGTGCCTCGGCTTCAGGAAATAATGGCGGCCATTAATCGCATACGACCGGACTAAACCGAGCTCCCTATGCCTCCGATACCCACCCAGCAAGTTTTGAACGCCATATTCGCGGTGCTTGCCCTCATCATGCTCAGCCATATTTGGCGCGGCCATGATGATCCACCACCGGCCACCACAAACAGGGAGCAGACGGAACCAAGACTGGCGTTGGCTCCCAACGCCCCGGTAGTGGCGTCAAGCTCCGAACAAGACCTCGAAGCATTGGCAACACGATTACGCAGCGAGCAGGAAGCACGTCGGCGCCTGGAGAAACAGGTAGCGGAATTATCGGTACAGATACAGCAGTTGGCCCAGGGCTCTGCGCCGGCGTCAAAGAATGCCGCGGCCCGAACCGAAACCACGGTCGCGGCGTCGGGCGGTGGTACCGCAAGTACCGGCGAAGAGGCAACCACCAGCGTCGATAATGGCAATTCCAGTTGGATCGATGAACAGGTATTGCTGGATGCGGGTATTAACGTCAGCCAAGCCAAAACCATCAAAAAACAGTTCGAAAAAATGGAAATGGACCGTTTGTACTTGCGCGATCAAGCCACGCGCGAAGGCTGGATCGGCACGGCGCGCTACGTGGAAGAAGTTGAAAAGCTCAACGAACGCGTCGAGGACATCCGCGATGAGGTGGGTGAGAGCAATTATGGCGCATATCTCTATGCCACCGGTCAACCCAATCAGGTGGTCGCGGAAAGTGTGCTGGACAGCTCCCCCGCGCAACAAGCCGGCGTACAAGCAGGCGATGTTATTGTCAGCTACGACGGCAAGCTGATCTATACCTGGAGCGATGTGCGCGCCGCAACCGCCAGCGGTGAAGCGGGTCAACCGGTACGGCTGGTCCTCAGCCGAAACGGTGAAAACATTGACACCTATATCGTCCGTGGCCCTTTGGGAGTGCGCCTGGCAGTGCGTCGCCAGAAGCCGTAAGGCGCGAAACCGTGTAAAAAACGCCCCTGTGAATCATGCTATGCGCTGATTGCAGGGTGCGTATTACGCACCGGCTTTTGAAAACAAGAGCGAAGAACTCTTGTCAGGTGGATCTTCCCCGGATTTCGCGCCTACCGATGTGCCGGTTGCACCGGCTTTTGAAAACAGAAATGAAGAACCCTTGTCAGGTGGCTCCACCCCGGGTTTCGCGTCAGCTGAGGTGTCGGTGGGGGATAGTGACGGTATCACCACCATTAAACTGAGTTTCCATAGGGATTACTCCCCAGAATCCGTACGCTAAAAGAATTGGCAATTCAGCCGATATTGCTGCTAATCACTCAAGACAATTGAGACGTCCCGGCATCATGAAAAAAATTAACTACCAAGGCAAATCTTACGATTGCAAAGATCAGGAGTCGGTATTAGATACCTTGATCCGGCACGGCGCCAAATCCATGCACGCCTGCAAGAAAGGGCTGTGCCATACCTGTCTGCTGCGCAGCCCAAGCCAGGAAGTGCCAGGTATCGCACAGCTGGGTTTGCGTCCCAGCCTGATAGAATTGGGCTATTTTCGAGCCTGCCAGTGCCTGCCCACTGCATCGATGACCGTGGAACCTCCCCGCGACGGCGATTTGCTGAGCCGTGCCCTGGTTTTTCGCAAGGAAGTCGTTGCACCCAACGTGATCCGCCTGCTGCTTGATCCCGCGACCCAGATGTATTACCACTCTGGTCAATTTATTAACATCAAGGGGGGTGATGGCACGCTGCGCAGCTATTCCCTGGCCAGCGTTCCCTATGATGACTACTGCCTGGAAATACATGTCAGACTCGTCCCCAATGGCCGCGTAAGCCAGTGGATATTTAATGAGCTGAAAGAAGGCGATGTGGTGGAATTCCAGGGTCCGCTCGGAGGTTGTTACTATTTTACCGGCGAACCGGATGACAACATGCTCATGATCGCCAGCAACACCGGACTCGGCACCTTGTTGGGAATCGCTCGGGACGCCCTTAAGAGCGAGCATAAGGGCGAGATCCACCTGTATCACGGATGCCATGACCCTCAGGAACTGTATATGACCGATGCTCTCCGGTCCCTGGCTGAAGAGTATGCCAACTTCCATTTCATTCAGTGCGCATCCGGGGAGAATATTCCTCCCCATATTACCGCAGGGCGCATACCGGACATCGCGTTCTACCACCATAAGAATCTGGAAGGCTGGCGCGTTTATCTGGCAGGCAATCCCAGCATGGTATACGAAGCGGAAAAGTCGGCCGAGAAATTTGGGGCCAATCCGGTGCATATCCATACGGATCCGTTCGAGGATCTCAATTGACATCCCGCTCCGACATCTTTCCGCACACTCCGTGATGGCGAAGCAAGCCGGTTTCGACTGGAAAAAGAATCAACTATACTTACCAGTGTGCATCCTCAATTGACGACGTTGCTCGCCCCGAAGCGGGCCAGCGCCATGATTTGGAAATGTACAAACTGTGACTTGACGAGCATTTGCGGCAGTCATGGGATGCAGAGCAGTATGTTTCACACAACCAACGCCTCTGGAAATCTTATGGCCGACACCATCACCGGCATGCGTACCGAGCATACCAACCTGCTGAAACTGTTATACGTGTTACAGCGCCAGGTGGAAATATTCGCCGCCGGCGCCAACCCGGGTTTTGACATCATGCAGGAAATTCTTGATTACAATTCAAACTTTTTTGAGCGGGTGCACCATTCCAAGGAAGAGTCGATGATGGCGCATTTGGGGCAACACCTTGCAGATCTGGATCAGGAGATAGCGCGCATCCGCGCCGAGCACGAAAAAATCAGTCAGCTCACTCATACTCTGACCGGCACCCTGGACGATATTATCATCGGCGCAAGCATGACGCCGCGTGAGTCCGTGGTCAACATGATCATGGAGTACGTCAATCTGAATCGCGAGCACATTCGCCACGAGGAACAAGCGATATTCCCACTCGCGTTAAAACACCTTAAGGAGCAAGACTGGTTGGACATCGAGGAAGCGGTGCCCGCTGACGACGACCCCTTGTTCGGTAAAGAGGTCAAGGACCAGTATCAGAACCTGTATCGCAGCATCATGGATGCAAATACCGGGACACCGCACTAGCCGATGATGCCTGCATATCACCTACCCGGGTAACCACAAATCACTATTGCGCAGCTATCTGCCGGGGCGTGCGACCCCGCGTGCGTCGGCCACTAAAGACCAAGGCCACGATTTCCTTAAAATGTTTCACGAAATGGATGTGCATACCGGCACGCACATAATCCGGCAGTTCCAGATAGTCACTGCGATTGTCCATCGGCAATATCAATTCGCGAATACGCCCACGTCGGGCAGCGATCACTTTTTCCCGTATACCGCCGACGCGCAATACCTGCCCGGTCAGGGTCAATTCCCCGGTCATCGCCAATACGGGCTTGATCGCTTCTTCACGCGCCAGTGACAGCAATGCGACCGCCATGGTCACTCCGGCACTGGGTCCATCCTTGGGAATGGCGCCTTCGGGCATGTGCACATGGATGAAGGAATGATCGAAAAAATCACTCTTACCCTGCAACTCCTGCGTATGCGCTGAAACATAACTGTAGGCAATTTCCGCAGATTCACGCATCACATCGCCCAGTTTGCCGGTCAGTTTGAAACCGGTTTTCTTGCGATTGATTACCGAGGCTTCCACCGGCAATGTGACGCCGCCGGAAGCCGTCCAGGCCAGGCCGGTCACCACGCCCACGCCACTCATCGGCTTCTCCGCGTGAAATACCGGCGACCCCAGGTACTCCTCAAGATCGCCAGGACCGATCCGCAGCGGGCTCCGCGCCCCAGCCAACAGTTTTACCACGGCCTTGCGTACTATTCGTCCTAGTCGCTTATCAAGACCGCGAACTCCGGCCTCCCGCGCATAGTCTTCGATAACTTGCCGCAGAGCCGCGTCGGAAATCTTCAGCTTCGACCCTTTGACGCCGGCCTTGGCCAATTGCTTGGGCCATAAATGTTCCCTGGCTATCGCCAGCTTTTCTTCCGTGATATAGCCCACCAGGCGGATAATTTCCATACGGTCCAACAATGTACCGGGTACGCTGTACAATTGACTGGCGGTACAGATGAACAGTACGCGTGACAAATCAAATTCGACACCGAGAAAATGATCATGAAACGTTGTATTCCGGTCTGGATCCAGGACCTCCAGTAACGCGGCCGCCGGATCGCCCTGGTAACAGGCAGCGATTTTATCCACTTCGTCAATCATGATCACCGGATTGGCGACATCGCAATCCTTGAGAGCTTGCATGAATTTTCCAGGCATGGCGCCGGGCATCACCCGCCTTGCGCCATTGATATCCGCTTCGTCCCGTAGACCGCCCACACTAATGTGGTAGAACTTGCGTCCCAGAGCCTGGGCAATGGCTTTACCAATGGAAGACTTGCCGACCCCCGGAGCTCCCACCAGCAGCAGATTGGCTCCGGGCAATTCACCCTTATATGACCCCACCGCCAGAAACTCGATAATACGCTGCTTCACATCATCCAGACCGCAATGCTCCCGGTCGAGAATCGCGCGCGCGTAACCCACATCGAGCAGATCCTGGGAATAACGGCCCCAAGGCAAGGCGGTTAGCCATTCAAGGTAATTGCGTGCTTGTGTGAATTCCGTGGACCCGGGCGTCAACACGGCAAATTTACGCATTTCCTCCGCGATCGCCAGACGCGTCGCTTTGGGCATGGTCAGGTGTTGCAAACGTTCCCGAAACATATCGCTGTCAGCACTGCGGTCATCCTTGGCCATACCCAGCTCCTGCTGGATCAGCTTCATTTGCTCTTCGAGAAAAAATCGTCGTTGTGCGTGGACGATATTTTTCTCGATGACCTGCCGCGCCAGTTCCTGTAAAGACCGGGAAGCATCGGCATCAAGTGGCTGGTTGTCAGCCTCGGTAAGAGGTTGGGTGATACTTTGCTTGGCTTGCATCGTCATCGCAATTTTAACCTACCAATAACTTAACGTTACCCTTGGTTTGCCCAGGGCACCGAATGCGGTATGGCGCCACGCACCATCGTCTACGCATGTTAATCCTGCCACGGCGTGGAGAAAACCGGGGGCTTTATCCGCGAATTATCCGTTGCCACATTGTCAGTACCGGGAGCGCATAATGTAGGCCTTCTCCACCATGCTGGTGAGCCCCCTGGTCTTAAGGTGCGCCAATCGGTCAATCACTTCCGTGGAATACACTTTTTCAATGTGAAAGGCAGCGCCATAAAGGGCGGTGACTTCGTGCTCCAACACTGCAAAAGGTGGGCCATTCATCTCATGGATCGCATATTCAAGCGTGATCAATAACAGCGTCACACCTGTCGGTAAAATACGCGTCAGGTGTTGTACATACTGCGCGCGCTGAGCCTCGGGTAACGCCACCAGTGCGGCCCGATCATAAACCCCCCGCACCTGAGTCAACAAAAGCGCTTCGAGCTGGAAAAAATCGCCGCAATACAAGGTAAAATTTCCGCCTTGCCAAATTTCGTGGGCACCCTCCCGCACTGCATGGGCAGACACCTTATTTTCCTGGAAAAAGTCCGTTATCGCTTTGGGGCTGAATTCCACGCCGATGACCGAGTGACCCCGCGCTCCTAACCAGATTAGATCTTGCGATTTACCACACAGGGGCACCAACACCGTGGCATCGCTTGGAACATTAGTTTGTGCCCAAAATTGCTCCAGGAGGCTATTGAACTTGCCCTCGTGAAAGCCTATTTCGTTTGCCTGCCAACGAGTTAACCAAAAATCCCGATCCACCGAATACCTTCCTCCGGCTGTCATTGATGACAGCATGGCATGTTTTACCTTGCAAATACCGAGTGACGCCCTACACTATATCCCTTTTCATTGACCATCTGCGGGAAAACGGCAATGGCCGGTCGTTAACCCCTTTTTTCCACATTTATTGCAGTGAAAAACGTTTTAGAAATTTTCTGACCAACGTCTTATAATGCCTAAAACCATAAATTAGTCGGCCCATATTATTTGCGGCAAAGGTGAGATGGATAGAAAACCTGGCAAAGTTATTTTGAAGGGGATTACGCGGCAAGGACGCAAATTTCGTCCCAGCGATTGGGCTCAACGGCTTACCACCGCCGTTGCCAGCTTTGAGCCGGGAAAACGCAGCCGGCGTGCAGGATTTCATCCCCGGGTGCAAATGGCAACCATCGATGGCGTCAACTGTGTCGTCATTGACGAAGAATTAAAAAGCGAAGATCCCATGTTATTCGAGTTCCTGATGAACTTCGGCAATGGTAATAACCTGGAAATCGTGGAAACTTCGGACCAGAACATCGTAGCGGAAACGGCTACTCCCTAGACGACTTGGCATTTTTCCCGTGGCGTTAATCCAGCGCTTGTCGTGGCGCAAAGGTGCCGCGGGAAAACTACCTGTTTCGTCATAATGAGTGCAAAATATTACTTTGCGCGTTTTGCGGTTTGGCGAGAACTTAACTTTAGTACCCGACCCATGTCAGCAGTACATTAGACCTTTGGGTCCTGGTGAGCGTGGGTGTCCACGGACGACGACAGAATCACCCGGGAGGGTAATTTTCAGGCTTCGACTTCGGGCCAATTCCTGATGTAGTTACGCAGCAATTTGTTTTCGAACTCCGCTTCCTGCAGCAGCGTATTGACAATATCCCCGATCGAAATCAAACCCAACAACTTCTCACCCTCCAGGACCGGCAGGTGACGAATACGTCTGCCCGTGGGATTCTTGGTCATCATGTCCATGGCGTCCGCCAAACTGCATTCACCGTGACACGTCACCAGGTGCTCTGCCATGAGATCCCGGACCTTGATTTCGATCACCTTGGCGCCATATTCGTTTACCGCCCACAAGACATCACGTTCGGTAACGATACTGATCAGCTTGCCCGCTTCCATCACCAGTAAGGAACCGATGCGGTATTGCATCATCGACGCCACGGCTTCCACCAAGGTTTTACCCGGCTCGATACTGTGGCAAAGGTTACCTTTCTTTTGTAAAATCTGGCTGACTTTCATTGCCGCGTTCTCCCGTGCTTGGCCCCCCATGTTAGGTGCAAGCCCGTTTCAGGTCAATCAATGCCGGATCGATAGCATCACGCGCGCATGATGACTTGCCACCTTTGCCCATGGTATTAACTGACACAGTTCCGGTACAATACCCTCCAGTCCTCGACCCATGCTGAAAAGCTTCCCGACGGAAAACCACCAACCATCCACGTTAAACATAAAATTTAATCAATGCCTACTACCATCCCTAAAGTGGGGTTTATAAGCCTTGGATGCCCCAAAGCCCTCGTCGACTCGGAACTCATACTGACGCAATTACGTGCCGAGGGCTACGAGATCACACCCAGTTACGAAATGGCGGATCTGGTGGTCATCAACACCTGCGGCTTTATCGACGAAGCCATTCAGGAGTCCTATGACACCATCGAGGAAGCACTGGAAGAACACGGCCGGGTAATCGTCACCGGCTGCCTGGGCACCGGTATGCACAAGTTGCGCGAAGACTTCCCGGAACTCCTTGCGGTCACCGGCCCGCATGCATTGCAGGAAGTCATGGCGGCGATTCATCAACACCTGCCACAACCCCATGACCCGTTCACTTCGCTGGTCCCGGAACAAGGCGTGAAGCTTACGCCCGCGCACTATGCCTACCTGAAGATATCCGAGGGTTGTAACCACAGTTGCCGGTTCTGCATCATCCCCAAGCTGCGCGGCAAACTGGTCAGTCGTCCGGTACATGAGATTGCGCAGGAAGCCCACAGTCTGGCCCGATCGGGTGTCAAGGAACTCCTGATCATCGCCCAGGACACGAGTGCCTATGGCGTCGATTTGAACTATCGCATGGACTTCTGGCAGGGCCGACCGGTGAAATCGCATATTACCGCCCTGGCCCACGCATTGAGTGAATTGGAGATTTGGATACGCATGCACTATTTGTATCCCTATCCGCATGTGGACGACCTGGTGGAACTGATGGCCGATGGACTGATCCTGCCGTATCTGGACACACCATTACAACACGCCAGCCCCGCGATTCTGAAAGCCATGAAGCGACCCGCGAATGCGGAGAATATGCTGGCGCGTATTCGCCAGTGGCGCCAGGTGTGTCCGGAAATTACCCTGCGCAGCACGTTTATCGTCGGTTTCCCTGGCGAAACGGAAGCCGATTTCGCACTGCTGCTGCAATTCATCCAGGAAGCGCAGCTGGACCGCGTGGGGTGCTTTCCCTACTCCCCGGTGGAAGGCGCCCCCGCCAACGAACTTCCCGGCGCCGTGGCGGAACCGGTCAAGGAAGAACGTCTGCAACGTTTCATGGAGTTGCAGGCGGCCATCAGTGCCGACAAGCTGGAACGGCGCATCGGCCAGGAAATCCAGGTGCTGGTCGACGAAGTCACCGACGAAGACATCATCGCGCGCAGCAGCGCGGATGCGCCGGAGGTCGATGGCGTGGTCTATATCGAACCCGGCCCGGAGGTCAAGCCCGGTGATTTTCTGCTGGTGCGCATCACCGATGCCGATGACTACGACTTGTACGGCGAACCGGTAAAGGCGAACTAGTCACCTGCGCCACTCCGCAATTCCTGTTGCCACCGGTCGTTGATGCCTGTGACGTTCCAGGTAAGGCGACGCGGCCAACAGTGGCGGTGCGCGTGTATCCTTTACCTCAGGCTCTCGCCAAGGCATAACGCGGCACTCCGCCGATGCCACGCCATATAAGATCCGGGAATTTACATATCGAAATTTCTGCTCCTTAATACACTATTTTTTACCCCTTTTCGGGACGATATCAGAGAATAACCCGCACTGGCGGCGGGTCTGATTCGCTGTGAGCGCCAATTGCCCGAACCAGGAGCGGAATAGAATAATGCATGTCGATATTGTTCGTAAAATAGCCATCGCATTACTGTTACCAGTGATCGGCGCGTTCATTACCGCGGGCATCATGTTCAACTTTTTCCACAATGATGACGGTAACCACAACGTTATCTATATTGCCGGCCAGCAAAACCTGCTGGCCACGGAGTTGCGTGAATGGACCCATATGGTACTGATCGGTCAGGAGGAAGACCGAACCGGCTTGCAGGAACGCATCAGAAAATTTGATTTGTTCCTGAATACCCTGACAG